>NZ_JAVTJA010000020.1:0-80138 GCF_031843785.1 Methylobacterium sp. WCS2018Hpa-22 | reverse complement strand
ATGCGCTGTCAGATCTTTCCAGGCCGCAAATGCGTTCTCACACAGCCTCGGTGGAGAGTGGACTCTGGCCTCTCGCCCCGAAGCGGACGTTCCGCCTCTAATACTGGGCGTGGAGGCTCAGCGAACGAGGAGCTGTGATGACAATTCGTACCTTAAGCCGTCTGGGCCGATTTTCCGAACATACGTGACCAGACGCCACCCACTATAGCGGATTTGTCAAGATCATGAATGTCCTGACTGTAGCGGCCGGTATAAAGCTCCACAATCATTCTATCTCTATCTCTACCGGAAACCTTAAATATAAATTTCACTGTATATGGGCGATTCGCCAAAATCTCAGAAACTTTCTCGATTGTGCAGTGAAGAAGTGGGAATCCTTCGGTCTTAACGGTTATAGTCTGGCCTAGGCTAAACTTAGGATCGAACTCGAACTCGGCAATTCCACTTTCCAAAGATAGGCTGACGATCCGTGCGGCGTGGTAGCGAGCACCAGGACCAACGATATGTGCAGCCTCGTCCGTGGCGAAGCTCTCAGACAATGGGCGGGGCTTCTCGAAGCAGATGAGCGCAGCAACCATCAGGACAACGATGTTGATGACAGCCCAATATGCGGAGACGACTGAGAACTCCCCCTCGCCGATGCGAGACCATTCTGGCACGATGTTCACTATGAGGCCGAGCGCGGTAACTGCGATCAAGATCGCAATAGAGAAAAAGGTGTAGGCGTCGAATTCTGAATCCTCGTTGCCCGAGCCTTTGGGTGTGACCTTGAATGGTACCCCAAATGGCTTGACAAGGCTTGAGATCACCACTGGCAGCATGCGGAATGTGGCGAATGCTCCTACAGCACTGGAAACCAGGGGCAGATAGCGGGTTGGCGTGAGCCATCCCATCAGTAGAAAGTAGGCCGCTAGCACAGGAACTTGATAGTAGATAATATCCTCAGTGCCCGTAAAGAAAAGCGGTGCCGTGCCGGTCCATAGGTAAACTGCGGGAACGAGAAGTATTACAAGACGGACCGTGTATTGCACGAGCCATGAGAGCGGAATGAACATAATACGCTGAAAAAGATTTAGTCCCGGCCCCCGAAGTGGCCCGTTATGCAGGTAGATCGTCTGGATTCCACCCCGGCACCAGCGGCCTCGCTGCACGAAGTAGCCCTTCAGATTTTCCGCGGCGAGGCCCATTGACAATCGTTCGTTGAGATAGCGGGTCTTATAGCCCTTATTGAGCATCGATAGGGTAGTCAGAAGGTCTTCCGTGATTGAGTCATGCGGGAACCCGCCGATAACCTCCACAGCTGCTCTACGAGCAATAGAGCATGACCCGCAGCAGAAGCTTACATCCCATGCATCGCGGCTTGCTGCCATCTCGTCGAAGAACAGTCGCTGCTCATCGGGCCAAACCTTCTCCAAGCTCAGATTTGATTGTACTGGATCCTTGTTGAAGAAGTGCTGCGGCGTCTGAACAATGCCAATAGTTGGATCCTGAAAGAACGGCACAGTGCGTCGCAGGAAGTTCCGGTATGGCACAAAATCTGCATCAAAGATGGCGATGTAATCCCCGCGCGAGACTTTCAGCCCGTTGTTCATGTTGCCCGCTTTCGCGTGCGAATTATCCGGCCGAGTGACGTGAATGACGCCCTTCTCCTGGCAGTACTCGCGCAACCAGCCCCTTCGTTTGTCATCTAAGACATAGATGGTGAGCTTGTCCTTTGGGTAATCGAGGGCTAAAGCGCCGATGATTGTCCGTTCGAGCACATCGAGCGGCTCATTGTAGGTCGGGATGAAAACGTCAACGGTGGGGAGGCTCGCCGGGTCCTGAGCAAAATAATCTCGTTCCATGCGGTCCGCTTCCGTACTGCGGTCCACATATCGCCCCATCGTCACCAAGAAGATGAGAATGTCGGCGAACGCCCCCAACTCGACACAGAATACGAACCACGTCCAGAAAAAACTAAAACTGTAATCCAGAGGGTGCGGCAAGACAGTCGCAGTGAAGCGCCACCAAAGGTAGCGCACCGCTATGGCTAGAACAAACGTGCAGGTGACTGCTCTAGTCCACGTTTTATTTCGCGGCCAGTTCAGTGTAAAGATGAAGAAAAAGGCAGCCACGAGTAGCGTCGGCGCGAGGACTAAGTAATACTGAACCACAGGCTCTTCACCCAATGCAGCATTGGAATATTATTGCTAGCGCGCGCGATGCGTACCTGTACGGTTCGGCCTACCTGACAGAAATTGGCATAATCCGTTTGCATCTCACTCTTTGCCAAGGCAACGCGAATGCGCGCACTCTTGCCGCGGCTGACTGGTGGAACAGCTGCAAGTGTGACCTCCTCGACCGCCGCACTTGCGCCTCGCACTGAGACAACCTTTCCTGGGATCACTTCCGATGTTCCAAGCAGGCGGACCTCTGCGTCCTCGCCGGGCTTGATTTCATCGTAATCCACCTCATTGACCAGGATATCTACGAAGAGATCGCGGCAATCGAGCAGGCGCATCAGCTCGTTGCCCGCAATGACGTTCGATCCAGCTACAACATTGTTGCGCCAAATTACTCCCTGGAAGGGCATTTGCACGGGGGAGTACGTAAACCGATCATTGCGAGTTCGTTCAATGACCAATTGTTTGCTCAGCTGCTGGATTCGAGCGCGCTCTGTTATCGCTTGCGCCTCTACGTTAGCCATCTGAATCATAATTTCATCGGTACGCTGCTGGCTGTACGGTACATCGTTCCGTCCTTCGCCCACGAAGGTGCCCCGCTTTAGTGCTTCCAGCTGGTACCCAAGGCGATCAAGTTCGGCCTTTGCGATAGTACCCTCGTTACTTGCTGAAATTGACGCAGCACGCGCTTGTTCGACGGAACTGTTCGCCACTACACCCGTTACACCTAAAGTCTGCTTACGACTTAAATCGGCGTCCGCCGACACTTTATTTGCTTGAGCTGTGCTAATCCGCTGCTGGCGAATAACAATCTCTTGCTGAATGCTTTGGATACTCGCCTTTTGATACTCTGCAAGTCGCGATACAAGCTCCTTCTTCATCTCGGCTAGATGGCTCAACTGTGACTCTAGCGCCTTTAATTTTTCGCGCGACGCACCAAGATCAGCGTCTAGCTGAGCTTCGGCCGTCCGAGCAATGCGCATGTTGTGGATTTGAAAGACTTCAGTACCCTCCGGTAGCGACGTTCCCACTTTTGGAGGAGTATCGGAGATAACGCCTTCAATAGGCGCAGAGACGAGTGTGAAGCGAGCGTTCACCGTTCCATCAAGGCTGGTGTGCCCGGTTAATCTCGGGAGCACGGCAAGAATAGCGGCACCGAGTAAAAGGATTCCAACGAAAATGCGTACTGTTCGGCTGTTCCAGTTCATTTGCGATTCCTAAGGAAACCAATGATTACGTAGAACCGACTTCCCATTCGTTTAGGTGAATACTCAAATTTAAGCCAAACTCGATTTCTTGTCCTGTAGGTTCGGAGGCAGTCATCTGGCGTGGGATGGCGAGCAGTTCTTAGCGCCTGGAGAGCGCTGCCTGCCCGTTTCGCCCGTTCAGTTTTGATCGAGCAGCGGGTATGCCGCTTCGATATTATCGAGCAAGCTGCGGGATGCCTAGGGGCTGAGCACGGGTAGGACCGGAAGACGATGACGACTGCAAGCTTAATAGCCAACGTGTAGTTGCGCGTCGGCTTGTCGTCGCGCTGGGCGATGTGACGGAAGACCTAAAAACGCCTGCCTTGGAAAAAGTTCCTCAGTCATGTGGGCTTTGCCGCTGATAATTTTGAAGAACGGGCAGTCACTAATCCACCCAACCCGGCCGTACCTTCTGTTTCACCAAGCTGCCTGGAGGCGGACCTTCTCAACGTCTGCAAAGGGTCGAAAGCGGACCCTGCGGCAAGTACCAAACGTCAGATGTTCCCCACTAGATCGATGTAGCCCGGTTCAAGTTGTTGTTCCAAAGCTTTACCTCGTCCTGAGGCGCCCGCGTCAGCGGGCCTCGAAGGAGCCCTCCAGACACCGAAGCGGTCCCTGGATGCCTCCTTCGAAGCCGCTACGCGGCACCTCAGGATGAGTAAGATCTTGGACAAGCAAATGAAAATAGGCCCTCGGCATAGGCATCGAGGCTGAAGATGCGTCTGTGCAAGTCCATGCCGAACAACTGAGATTGCGCATCATCGGCCTATACCCTTGGCTCGGATGACAGGGAGAGCTGTGTGGTCCCGCCGCCCGGCCGTTCGCCTCAGTGCGCCGGGCGGGTCGCGGCCAGCGCGCGGGAGATCGCCAGCATCACCGCCAGTGTGTCTTCTTCGTCCTGCTCGGCGCCGTGATCGCTGAGCTTGACGATCACCGTGCCGGTCTGGCGGTTGATGTAGATGTACTGGCCATAGACGCCGATGGCGGAGATGTCGTCGTCGCCCTCCGGCACGTGCCACCATTGCGCAGAGTAGGGCCAGCCGTCGACATCCCTGCGGGCCGGGGTCTCGATCCGCTCGATCCAGCGCGGGGGAACGATGTTCGTGCCGCCGACGCGGCCATGGTCGGCCACCATCAGCCCCAGGCGGGCGAAGTCCCGCGCCACGGCGTTGATGCAGCAGAAGGCCTTCTCCGTTCCCCCCGGCCGGTCGAGATTCCAGGTCGCGTTCGCCTCTGCGCCCATGGGCTTCCAGATCGCGTCCGAGAGGAGGTCGGCCAGGGGCTTCTTCTGAACCTCCGCGAGGATCAGGCCGAGGATCTCGGTGTCGATGCTGCGGTATTGGCCCGTGCTGCCGGGCTTCGACGACAGGGTGGCGTGGTCGCGCACGAAATCGCGGATGTCGCGGGTGAGGTACATGCCGGCGGTCCCCACCAGGGGGTTCCACGGGTCGTAATTCTCCGGCACCGCGAGTCCGCTCGTCATGTCGAGGAGGTCGCGGACGGTGATGCGGCCGAAGGCCGGCTCGCCCCGCAGATACGGCAGCAGGGTCGCCACGTGGTCCGTCTCGGCGAGCTTGCCCTCGGCGATCGTCTGCCCGACCAGCAGCGAGACCACCGATTTCGCCACCGACCAGGACGGGAACAGCGTCGCCGGCCCCGAACCGTGGCGGTACCATTCATGGACGAGGACGCCGTCCTGGGTCACCAGCAGGGCGTTGGTGTGGGTCGCCTCCAGCATCTGCGCCAGGGGAACATTGTGTCCCTTCCAGGGGACATGGCCGAGAATCGCGCGGGGCCGGGCGGGCAGGGCGCGGGACGAGGGCCCGGCCGCCACCGGACGGCTCGCGAACCAGGTGCCGACGGAGGAGGGCTCGACGATGGCGAGGGCCGCCAGGGTGACCGGGTTCGGCACGCCGAGCAGCGGCCCGATGGCGGCAGCTATCCCACCCAGCGCCCCGGCGCAGATCAGCGCCCCGGCGAGCCAAGGCCGACGGAAGCGGGGCCGGAGGCGGTGCAATCTCGACATGACGCTCGGTACACCTCTTGGCCGGCCCCGGCCGCCGGCGGAGCCCCGTCCTTCAGTGAGGCGCGGTCTGGCCCGAAGCGAGGATCGTCACCCCGACGGCGATCACCGCGATCCCGATCATCATCGGCAGGGTGATCGGCTCCTGGAACAGGAGCGCGCCGCCGACCGCCGCGCCGACCATGCCGACCCCGGCCCAGATCGCGTAGACGATCCCGATCGGCAGCATGTTCATGCTGTTCGACATCAGCCAGAACGCCGTGCCGTAGCCCAGCACCACGACGATGGTCGGCAGCGGTTTGGTCAGGCCGTCGGCGGCCTTGAGGGCGAGGGTCGCCGTCACCTCGGCGCTGATGGCGAAGGCAAGGAGGAGGTAGGGGTTCATCTGCGAGGCGTCCGTGCGGGGGCAGGCTGAAAGCGGAATCCGTGGCCATCCGCATGGCGATGTCCGCGTCATGTCCGAGGCCGGTAGCGGAATCGCGCGGTACGGCCACGGATTTCAAAAGCACGGGGGCCGTTAATTTCGCGTGTCGGATGGCGCACGAAGGCCCGTCCGATGGCGGTCGAAACCGGGTGCGCGTGGCGGTGACGGTCTGCCGTTTTGGCACAACTGGTCCGGGCGGCCCGCGCCGAATTGGAAAGTCTGCCCGTCGATCGAGTCTTGCTCCGCTCGGGGTCTCACGGCACAGATTGGTCACTGACTACGCGAGATTCTCCCTGGCCTTCCGGGACGGGAGAATCCGTGAGGAGCGTTCCGGCATGATCATCGTCACCACCGAAACCATTCCGGGTTGCACGGTCCGCGAAGTGCGAGGCCCCTGTTTCGGCGCCGTGGTCCGCAGCCGGGGCGCGGTCGGAAATTTCAGTGCCGGCCTGCGCTCCCTCGTCGGGGGCGAAGTCGGCGAATACAGCCGGTTGATCGAGGAAGCGCGCGGCCAGGCCATCGACCGCATGGCGCAGAACGCTGCTCAGCTCGGCGCGAACGCCGTCCTGACGATGCGATTCGACTCCTCCGAAACCGACCAGAACATGATGGAGGTCGTCGCCTACGGCACCGCCGCCATCGTCGAGCGCAACGCCTGACCGCCGCATCCCGGCAGGTCGGGACGTTCATCCCTATCGCCTTGACAAACCTCGGGTTTCTAGCGGTCAGGCCCCATCACGTTCCTCTTCTCCAACCACGGAATCCGACACGATGCGCACGACCCTGACCGCATGTCTCTTCATCGCCCTCACGGGTGCCGCCCTTGCCCAGCAGGTGAACGAGCCGCCGATCCAGAGCCCGCAGGACGCGGCCTGCCGCGAGCAGGCCAGGGCGCAGGTGTTCAGCGCCGCCAACCCGAGCAATCTCAGCCTCTACGACCTCGGTTCGCAGATCTATCACGCCTGCATGGCCAGCTATCACACCACCGGCCCGAACCCGGACCGCAAGGAGCGCCGTTTCTGACACCGCACGCTTCCCGCGATTCCGGCCGCCTCCCGTTCCCTTCCGAAGGATCTCCGCAGCATGACGATGCCTGACCAAGAGATCCATGGCGGGCGGGAGACGAGCCGTCGCTCCGGCTTTCTCGTCCTCGCCGTGCTGCTGGCGCTCGCAGGTTCGGCGACGGCCGTGTCCGCCGCACAGCCCTCGGCGAAGCTCTGCGCGACCGAGAACTCCACTCCCGAGACGGCGGAATGCATGGAGAAAGCCCTGGAGGGCGCCGACAAGGCACTGAACGAAGCCTACCGGAAGGCGCTCTCGGTGATCGACGCGGACGATAGCGGCAAGGATGCCAAGGCCAAGACGGAGTGGAAGGCGCAACTCGCCGCGGCGCAGCGTGCCTGGATCGCGTTCCGCGACGCCGATTGCGGGGCTCTGATCGTCAGCGAGTGGAACAGCGGCAGCGGGACCACAACGGCGACCTACGCGTGCCTCTACGACAAGACCGTCCAGCGGACTGGCGACCTCCTGAGCCGCTACCCGCTTCACTGAATCCGGGCTAACCTTTCGCTCAGCGATAATCGGTGGGCGTGAGGCCGTGCCGGGCCATCTTGTCGTAGAGGGTCTTGCGCGGCGTGCCGAGGGATTCGGCGGCGATGCGGACGTCGCCGCCGGCCATGATCAGCTCCTCGCGGATCAGACCACGCTCGAACCGGTCGACCTGCTCGGCCAGGGTTCCGGTGCTGGCGGCCTCCGGTGAGGGCGCGTCGTGCTGGCCGAGGCCGAGGGCGTGACGCTCGGCGAAATGGCCGAGTTCGCGCACGTTGCCGGGCCAGTCGTGCCGGCGCAGGTGCTCCCGCACGGCCGGCGTGATCGGCGCGGGCTCGCGGCCGAAGCGCAAAGCGGCGCGGGTGAGAAACTCCTGGAACAGCAGCATCACGTCCTCGCGCCGCTCGCGCAGGGGCGGAATCGCGATCGTGATGACGTTGAGGCGGTGGTAGAGGTCGTCGCGGAAGGTGCCCTGCGCCGCCGCCTGGCCGAGATCGACCTTGGTCGCGGCCACCACGCGCATGTCGATGGCGCGGATCTCGTTGCTGCCCAACGGCTCCACCGCCCGCTCCTGCAGGACGCGCAGGAGTTTCACCTGCAGGCCCAATGGCATGCTCTCGATCTCGTCGAGGAACAGCGTGCCGCCCTGAGCGTACTCGATCCGGCCGACGCGGCGCTTGAGGGCGCCGGTGAAGGCACCGGCCTCATGGCCGAAGAGTTCGCTCTCGACGACGCTGTCGGGTAGCGCGCCGCAATTCATCGCCACGAAGTTCCGGCTCGCGCGCCGGCTCCAGCGGTGCAGGGCGCTCGCCACCACCTCCTTGCCCGAGCCGGTCTCGCCGAAGACGAGAACGTCCACATCGGCATCGGCGACATCCCGCACGAGACGGCGCAGGCGCACCATCTCCGGGGAAATGCCGAGGAAGGCCGGGTCCTCCTCCACCGCCGCGTCCAGCCGGGCGCGCAGGGTGCGGTTCTCGAGAACGAGCCGGCGCCGTTCCAGAGCGCGGCGCGCCGAGGCGACGAGGGATTCGGCCGGATAGGGTTTGGACAGGAAATCGTAGGCCCCGTCGCGCATGGCACTCACCGCCATGCGGATGTCGCCATGCCCGGTGATCAGGATGACCGGCAGTTCCGGATCGATGGCCTTGATCCGCCCGAACAGAGCAATGCCGTCGAGATCGGGCAGGCGCACGTCGGTAACCACAAGGCCGGGCGGATCGGCGAGGATGGCGGCCAGCGCAGGTCCGGCGGCCCCGAAGGTCTCCACCGTGAACCCATCGAGCTCAAGGCTCTGGCGGTTGGCGCGGCAGACATCCGCCTCGTCGTCGATGAAGACGACCCGTTCGGCCGACCCGCCCGCACCCTCTTCAACGCTCACGATGTCGTCTCCACGGGGGCTTTGGCCAGTTCCATCCGGAACACCGCTCCGCCGGCCGGATCGTCCAGGGCGTTCAGGCTGCCGCCGCAATCCTCGGCGATTCCGCGGGCGATGGCGAGCCCGAGCCCGAGCCCATCGGACTTGGTGGTGAAGAAGGCGTCGAAGAGCTGGGCCCGAATGGCCTCAGGCAAGCCCGGCCCGGTATCGCGCACCTCGACCGCCACACGCTCCCCGGGCACGTCCCGCACCAGGATGGAGACCCGTGGATCGGTGCTCCCCGCCGCCGCGTCGAGGGCGTTCTGGAGCAGGTTGACCACGACCTGTTCGAGGCGCGGCCCGTCACCGAGAACGCAGAGGCCAGGGGCCGGCGTCTCCGCCGTGAGCGCGATCCCGGCCGCCTTCGCCCGTGCTTCCACCAGTTCCAGGCTGTTGGCGAGGATATCGGCGAGGGGCACGGGCTCGCGCCGGGGCGATGAACGCCGGGCGAAACCCTTGAGCTGCCGCGTCAGGCCGCCGATCCGGTCGGTGAGGCGGCCGATGGCGAAGGCGTTCTCAGCCGCTTCCTCGCCCCGGCCCCGTCGGACCAGGATCGCCGCGTTGTCGGCGTAGGAGCGGATGGCGGCCAGCGGCTGATTGATCTCGTGCGCCATGCTGGCGGCGAACTGGCCCAAGGCCGCGAGCCGCCCGGCCTGGGCGAGTTCTCGGCCGAGGCGTTCGCGCTCGGCTTCCGCCTGCCGTCGCTCCTCCTCCGCCCTCCGTCGCTCTTCGATTTCCAGCCGGAGCATCCTGTTGGCGTCGGTGAGTTCCATCGTCCGCTCACGGACGCTCCTCTCCAACTCTTCCCGGCGCGTCGCGGCTTGAGCGAGGCGCTGGCGTGTCCGTCGCCGGCGGCCCGCCACGGTCGCGATCCCGATACAGGCCAGCCCGGTGCCGAGGGCGGCGATGATCCAGGCCTGCACCCGCTCGCGGTCCACGGCAGAACCCACCGGCGTCAGGGTATGGAGTCGCCAGTCGGTACCTGGAATGGGGGCGTCGAGGGCCAGGGCGGTTCGCGCCGGCCGCGACCCCTGCCCGACGCGGACGAGGTCCTGCATCCCCCCGACGGGGTGGAGCGGAAGCGCCGTGAGCGGGGCGTCGCCGAATTCCAGCGCCGCGCGGATGCGCTTTCGCTCGTCCTCGCCGACCTCGCGGAGGGTCGCGAAGTTCCACGTGGGATCACTCGCCACGAGGACGATGCCCCTTGCATCCGCCACGAACACCCCATCCCCCGATTGCCGCCACGCGGCCTCGACGTCGTGGAATTCGATCTTCACCACCACCACGCCGCCGGATTCGTCGATCCGCCGCGAGAGGTAGAGGCCCGCCCGGCCGCTCACCGTACCCAGGGCGAATTGCGATCCGGCGCCGCCGGTCATAGCCTGCCGAAAGTAGGGCCTGAAAGCATAGTCCCGGCCGAGAAAGCTGCGCTCCGACCCTGCATTGCTCGCAGCCACCGTGATCCCGTCGGAGCGGATGACGTAGATCACCGCCGCGCCCGTGGCCGCCGCGATCTGAGCGAGCCGTCTGTTGACCCTGGTGACCAAGGGTTGCCCCGGCTCACGACCCGCGACTGCTGCGATCTCAGGATCCGCGGCCAGGGCCAGCGGAAGCGAGGCCTGCTTCTGCATTTCGGCCCTCAACGCGCCGACCTGCAGCGCCAGGGCGGCCTGGGCCGTACGGCGAAGGTCCGTCAGCGCCCAGCGCTCGGCCGCCCGCCCAGCGAGCCATGCCCCAACGAGAACCAGGATCAGGCAGGCGACCGGAACGAGGGTGCGATGCCACCGCGCGCGCCATCGCGGTTCGGTTCCGCCGCGGAGAGAAGAATTCTGATTCACGTGCTTCGCATCAGTGCGATTTCCCGGACGGAATTTGGCGACTGAGTGCGGGATTTCGCACTGGGGCCGCGAATGGGAACCTCGCCGACAAGAGAAATATGTCTGAAATCAACGTCTTAACGAAATATTTCAGGAGTTCCCAAGCTGGCATGGGGGTTGCCATTCCTAAACCGAAACGCAGGCCTGCGCTGTTCGCAGGGCTGCAAGCCGAAGGGGCGAGTGCCCCGACGCCAAGACCAAGAGACGACGATGCCCGGACAGAACCGGCGCACCGATCCGACCCAGTTTTATCTATCTCCAGGGAGAAGCCCGCCATGGCCACCATACCGTCTCCGCTGACCGCGCCGCACGCGCCGGCAAAGCCCAAGCCCCTCTATCGCACGCTGTATTTCCAGGTGCTCGTCGCCGTGGCGATCGGCATCACCCTCGGTCACTTCTACCCGCAGGTCGGCGCGGACATGAAGCCGCTCGGCGATGCCTTCATCAAGCTCGTCAAGATGATCATCGCGCCGGTGATCTTCCTCACGGTCGTCTCCGGCATCGCTGGCATGACCAACCTGGAGAAGGTCGGCCGCGTCGGCGGCAAGGCGCTCATCTACTTCATCACCTTCTCGACCCTGGCCCTCATCGTCGGTCTGATCGTGGCGAACCTCGTCCAGCCGGGCGCGGGCATGCATATCGATCCGAAGACCCTCGATCCGAAATCGATCGCGATGTACGCCGACAAGGCGAAGACGCAGTCGATCACCGACTTCCTCATGAACATCATTCCGACCACGGCGGTGGGTGCGTTCTCGGGCGGCGAGATCCTTCAGGTCCTGTTCTTCTCGGTGCTGTTCGGCTTCGGCCTCGCCTTCCTGGGCGATCGCGGCAAGCCGGTGCTCGACATCATCAAGGTGCTGTCGGAAGCCATCTTCGGCGTCGTCAACATCATCATGAAGGTCGCCCCCATCGGTGCCTTCGGCGCCATGGCCTTCACCATCGGCAAATACGGCATCGCCTCGCTCGCCAACCTCGCCTACCTCGTCGGCGCCTTCTACCTGACCTCGGCGATCTTCGTGCTCGGCGTGCTCGGCCTCGTCGCCCGCTATAACGGCTTCTCGATCATCAAGCTCATCCGCTACATCAAGGAAGAGCTGATGCTGGTGCTCGGCACCTCGTCCTCCGAGTCGGCCCTGCCTTCGCTGCTCGAGAAGATGGAGCGTGCCGGCTGTTCGAAGCCCGTCGTCGGCCTCGTGGTCCCCACCGGCTACTCGTTCAACCTCGACGGCACCAACATCTACATGACCATGGCGGCGCTCTTCATCGCGCAGGCCACGGATACGCCGCTCACCTATGGCGAGCAGGGCCTCCTGCTCCTCGTGGCCATGCTCTCCTCCAAGGGGGCGGCCGGCGTCACCGGTTCGGGCTTCATCACCCTGGCGGCGACCCTCGCGGTGGTGCCCTCGGTGCCCGTCGTCGGCATGGCGCTGATCCTCGGCGTCGACCGGTTCATGTCCGAGTGCCGCGCGCTCACCAACTTCATCGGCAATGCCGTGGCCTGCATCGTGGTCGCCCGCTGGGAAGGTGAAGTGGACGAGGTCAGACTCGCGGCGGCACTGGGCGGCAACCCGATGCCTCTGGCAGCCGAGATGCCGGTTCTCCAGGCTGCGGAGTAACGCCCGTACCGACTTCGAGCCGGGTGGCGATCCAGCCGGCTCGAAGACGATCCGAAAGGGGCTGCCGGACCGCAATGGCCCGGCAGCCCCTTTCGCGTCGAGCATGGCCTTGGTTCCTCGATGCGATGGGTCACCCGAGGCCATTCCAGACGAGACACGTGCCCGAGATCGCCAGAAGCCCGTCCATCATGAACCGGAACGTCTCCGGGGCGAGGCGAAGCACGAAGGGCTTTGCCACGAACGCCCCCACCATGAGAGCCGCGCCCACGGCAAGGCCTCTGACGAAATCCGCGACCGGCAATGCGCCGGTTCCCTGAAAGGTCAGGGTCTTGGTGAGGTAGATTGCCAGCGACGCAGCGGCCTCCGTGCCAATGAACGCGCCCTTGGTCAGGCCGTAGCCGATGAAGACCGGAACCGAGGCAGGGCCGGTCGAGGCGACGATGCCCGTCAGGAAGCCGATTACCGCTCCGGCAACCGCCAGATGGGGGAGCCGCACTCTGACGAGGCGGTCGGCTAGCCAGCGGCGTCCGGGGATCATAGCCAGAAGGAACGCGCCGATCGCCAGATCGACGGCCCGCGGCGGCAGGACCAGCATCGTGCGGGCGCCGAGCATTGCCGCGGGAATTCCAGTCGCCGCATAGGCGGCGACAGCCCGCCAGTCGACCTCTCGCCACCATGCCAGGATGCGGGAGAGGTTCGCCATCACGGCTGCGACCGCCATGATCGGGATGGCTTCCTTGGGCCCGTAGACATACGCGAGCACCGGCACCAGCATGATCGAGGAGCCGGTGCCGATGATGCCGCTGACGACGCCCGCCACGAGGCCGATGGAGAGGATGAGAAGCAGACCCATCGGACGATTGTGCCCGGCCGAACCGGAAGTCCCTAGGGGCAATGCCTGACGTTGGATAATCTCGGCCTGCGAGCCTGTGCTGACGGAGGCCGGCTCGGATCACTTTCCCGCCAGCGAACGTTCCCCTGCCTCATGCTGACCAGCCGGACCGATCTTGCCGATCTCGGCACCTTCCTCGCCATCGCTCGTCATCTGAGCTTCCGGCGTGCGGGGCTGGAACTCGGTGTCAGTGCCTCCGCGCTCAGCCATGCCCTCAAGGCGATGGAGGCTCGCCTCGGCGTGCGGCTGATCAACCGCACCAGCCGGAGCGTCACCCTGACCGCAACGGGCGAAGAGCTTCTGGCGTCGCTCGATGCACCCTTCGCGGCGATCGGTTCGGCGCTCGATGGACTCAACCGCCACCGGGAGCCAGGGAACGCCGCGGGGCGCATTCGTCTCAATGTGCTCGAACATGCGAGCACGCTGCTACTCGCGCCCGTGCTGCCCGTCTTCAGCGAGCGCCATCCGCAGATTGAGATCGACGTCCGCGTCTCCAACGATCTGCTCGACATCGTGGAGGCCGGGGCCGATGCGGGCATCCGATATGGCGGCACCGTCGCTCAGGATATGATTGCCCAGCGCCTGTCGGCCGACCTGCGCTGGGTGGTGGTCGGCGCACCCTGCTATCTGGATCGGCATGGAACGCCGGAGCATCCACACGACCTGTTGGCGCATCGGTGCCTGCGCATCCGCCTCGGTGACGAACGGCTCTACGGTTGGGAGTTCGAACGGGCCGGTGAGCCGCTCGCGCTCGACGTGCCCGGCGCCGTGACCATCGACAACACGCACTTCGCGCTGTCCCTCGCGACGGCAGGCGGGGGGCTGGCCTACCTCCCCGAACCATGCGTCAGGTCGCCGGTCAGTCGCGGTGAACTGCGCGTCGTTCTGACGGATTGGGCCCCCGCGGGAGCCGGCTTCCACATTTACTATCCGGGACGTCGCCAGTTGCCGACCGGCCTGCGGCTACTCATCGATCTGGTTCGCGAGCTTCGGCCGCTCGGTCTGTAGGCGTGATGTCGCCCAGCGATGAGCCATGCTCATCGGTCCGTTGAAGCAATGGCGGGTCATCGGAGTGATGCTGTGAGCCTACTTCTCGCTGATCGGTGAGCGGTAGGGCTCGCCATCACGGCCAGCCGGAGGCTTCCAACATGCTCACCACACACCGTTTCACCGAAAAGGTCGTTTTCGTCACCGGTGCCGCCAGCGGCATCGGGCGTGCCGCCGCCCTCGCTTTCGCGGCCGAGGGGGCTCGTGTGGCGATTGCCGACCGGAGTGAGGAGACCCTGGAAGACTCGCGGGCCGAGATTGAAGCGGCCGGCGGAGAGGTACTGGCGATCCGTTGCGACGTGTCTCTACCGGAGGAGGTGGAAGCGGCGATTGCCCGAACCGTCGAACGCTTCGGACGCCTCGACTGCGCCTTCAACAATGCCGGAGTCGAGAACAGGGCCACGCCGGTCCACGAGATCGAACTCGACGAATGGGACCGCATCCTCGGCATCAACCTGAGGGGGACCTTCCTCTGCATGAAGTACGAACTGGCGCAGATGGTGCGCCAGGGCGGCGGCGTGGTGGTCAACACCTCTTCCGGTGCCGGCATCCGCGGTGTCGCGGGCGGCGCGGCCTATGCCGCTTCCAAACACGCCATCATCGGTCTGACCCGCTCGGCAGCGCTGGACTATGCCCGGAAGAACATACGGGTGAACGCTATTCTGCCCGGCAACATCGAAACGCCGATGATGGACCGTTTCACGGGAGGCGACGTTCAGAAAGCGATCGACCTCGAACCGGTAGGGCGCCTCGGCAAGCCGGAGGAGATCGCAGAAGCGGTGCTCTGGATGTGCTCGGACCTCGGTGGGTTCGTGACCGGAGCCGCCACGGTGATCGACGGTGGCTGGTCGCTTTGACGGTCGATCCGGCGGAAACGGAGGAGCAGGCGAATGGACATCACACGCAGCGGGTCGCGACCGTCCGGCAAGGGACCGTCCGAATGGTTCACCGGGACCGTGCGGATCGACCCTCTTTTCTCCGCGCCCGAGCCGGCGCGGGTCGCCGGAGCGAGCGTGACGTTCGAGCCGGGTGCCCGCACCGCGTGGCATACGCATCCGCTCGGCCAGACGCTCATCGTCACCTCCGGGGCCGGCTGGGTTCAGCGGGAGGGCGGCCCGATGGAGGCCATCGCGCCGGGCGACGTCGTTTGGTTCGAGCCGGGTGAAAAACACTGGCACGGGGCAACGGCAACGACGGCCCTGACGCATATCGCGATCCAGGAGCAGCTCGACGGCCGGGCGGTGACATGGTTGGAACAGGTCACCGACGAACACTATCGCGGCGTTTGACTCTCGCGCCAGGGTGGCCCCTCGACGGGCGGGCGCGAAGGCTCTCGTCCCGACGGGGCCTCATGTGGAGGGCGTCAGGGTGAAGACGTGTTCCGCTCCGGCAATGGTGGCCGGGCGGTGGGCGACGATGATGCGGGTCATGCGCAGGTCGCGCAAAGCCTCGGCGATGACCGCTTCGGTCGCTTCGTCGAGATGGCTCGTCGCCTCGTCGAGGAACAGGATCTCCGGTTTGCGATAGAGGGCGCGGGCCAGGATGACCCGCTGCTTCTGCCCGCCCGACAGGGTGGAACCCATATCGCCCACCAGGGTCTCGAACCCCATCGGGGTGCGCTTGATGTCGGCGAGGATGGCTGCGCGGGCGGCGCATTCCTCGATCCAGCCCGCATCGGGCCGCTCGTCGAAACTGGCGATGTTCTCGGCGATGGAACCGGCGAAGAGGCCGTCATTCTGCATCACGCCCGCGATCCGGCGGCGATAGCTGGCCGCCCCGAGCGTGCGGATCTCCTGCCCGTCGATGAGGACGCGCCCCTCGCTCGCGGGCAACAGGCCCATCATGATCTTCATCAACGAGGTCTTGCCTGAGCCCGAAGGGCCGGTGATGGCGAAGCTCGTCCCTGCCGTCACGTCGAGGCTGAGATCGCGGAAGATCCAGGGCTCATCCGCGCCGTAGCGCAGGGCGAGCTCCTTCACGGCGACACTCCCCGTCCCCTCCGCCGCCCGGATCACCGCCGGGGCGGCCGGTTCCAGGGTGGAGCCGGAACCCTCCTCGGGCTCGCTCATGACGATGTCCGACAACCGGTCGGTCTGGACATTGAGCATGCGCAACTGGAAGCCCGACTGGATCAGGTTGCCGATCCGCTGCGAGAACTGGTCGCGATAGGCAAGGAAGGCCACCAACATGCCGAGCGTCATCGACTGGTCGATGACCGCCCGCGCGCCGAGCACGAGCAGGAGCAGCCGGTCGAGACCGAACAGCAGCTCATTGGCTCGCCCGAAGATCAGATCGAGGCGCTGGAGCCGCAGCCGCGCATTCAGCGAGGTCACGAAGTGGTTCATCCAGGTGCCGCGCCGGCGCTCGCGCAGGTCGAGGAGCTTCACGCTCGCCATGCCGCGCACGGTCTCGATGAAGTGGCTCTGCTGGCGCGCCTCGGCGACGATCGCCTCCTCGGTGCCCTCGCGGTAGGAGGCGTAGGCGGCGATCCGCAGCGCCGCGGCGAGCGCCGTCGAGGCGACGACCACGAGGGAGAGCCAGCCGCCATAGACCACCAGCATGGCCAGCATGCCGATGGACATGATGCCGTCGAGCACGGCCTGGACGAGATCGGTGGTGAGCCCCTTCTGGATCGTCGCAAGGGAGCCGAAGCGCGAGATCACGTCGCCCACGTGCCGCTTCTCGAAATAGTCCAGTGGCAGGCGCGAGAGGTGGTCGAACAGGCTGCCCGACCATTGGTAGTTCAGCTTGGTACCGGTGAGCATGATCGCCCAGGTCCGCGCCACCGAGAGGACGAGCTGGACGACGAGCAGCAGGGCGAGCCCCACCGCCACCACCAGCAACAGGTCGAGATCGGCGTTGACGATGACCTCGTCGATGACGATCTGCGATGCGATCGGCATCAGGATCGCGACGAGCTCGATGCCGAGGGACAGGGCCAGGATCTGGGCGAGGGCCGGGCGGATGCCGCCCATCGTCCGGAACAGGTCGCCCAGCGCCAGCCCGCGCCGGCGCTTCTCGCGCACGAAGCTGGTGGTCGGGCTCGCCTCCAGCGCGACGCCCGTGAACTCGCGCGACGCCTCCGCGAAGGTGAGCTTGCGCCGCCCCCGGGCGGGATCGTGGATGACGATCCCCCTGCCGCTCACGGCGGTGAGGACGACGAAGTGGTTGAGCCCCCAATGCAGGATGCACGGCGTCTTGAGCTTGGGCAGATCCTTCAGCTCGGCCCGCAAGGCCCGCGTGGCGAGGCCCATCGAGCCCGCCAGATCGATGAGGTTGCGCAGGGTCATGCCCTTGAGCGACAGGGCGTGGCGGCGGCGCAGGGCGCCGAGATCGACATGGCGGCCGTGATAGCCGAGCACCATGCCGAGGCAGGCCATGCCGCATTCGGCGGCCTCCGCCTGAAGTAGGACGGGCACGCGCCGGCCGAAGCCGAACTGAAGGGTGCTGAGCAGGCTCACGCTTTCATCCGCCCCGGGTCACGAGATCGACGCTGCGCTTCACCCGGTAGAGCGGGTCGAGGAGCCAGCGATAGAGAGGGCGCTTCTCAAGAGCGATATCGGCCTCGACCCGCATCCCGGCCTCCAGCCGCCGGCTCTCGCCATAGGCAATCACGCTGTTCTCGTCCGGCCGCACGATGATGCGGTAGATGCCGTCGCCGTTCTTCGCCCTGGTGCCGGCGGCTTCCGGCAGGTCGGCGGCCTCCAGGGGCGCGCGGGTCACCTCCGTGACGGTGCCGCGATAGAGGCCGAAGCGCTGGAAGGGAAAGGCCGCGTAGCGCAGCATCACGGCCTCCCCCGTATCGATGAAGCCGATGGCGGAGGATTCCACGAACAGGTTCGCTTGGAGCCGGCCCTCGCTCGGTAGCAGGGTGAGGAGGGTGGCGCCCGCTGCCACGCCTTGGCCGGCCTGGACCCGGATCGAGGTGAGAATGCCCTTCTCTGGCGCCCGCACCTCGATGGCCCGGCGTGCCTCGCTCTCGGCCCGCTGCTGCTCCAATTGGGCGGCGGTGCGGTCCATCTCGGCGAGGTCGCGGGCGAGCTTGTCGTCGAAGGTAGCGAGCGTCGCCTGCAACTCGCCGACCTTGCCCATGAGCTGCAGACGCGAGTTGCGGAACTGGGCAAGCTGGGAACTCGCCTGCAGGTAGAGGTAATTCTGGTTCTGGAGGTCGGCTGAGCGGGCAAAGCCGTCGCTCACCGCCTTGGCGAGGACATCGACCCGCTCTTTCAGCGGTGGCACCAGCTTTTCCTGCAGCTGAACCTGCTCCTCCAATTGCCGCGACTGGGATTGCAGATTGTCGATCTGCTCGGCGAGGGAGCGCTTCTCGGTGGCCGCCATGGCCGACCGCAACCGAGATTGCGCCTCGATCGTCTCCTTCTGCCGGGCCAGCTGATCGATGATGCGCTGCTGGGTCGGACCGTTGGCCGACACGGCGTCGAGATCGAGGGTGTAGAGTAGCTGGCCCTGGACGACCCTGTCGCCCTCCTTCACCCCCGAGACGCTAACGCGTCCTGCCACCGGGCTTGCCACGGTGATGAGACCGACATCCGGCGTGAGCATGCCGAAGGCGTGGATGCGACGCGTATAGGTGCCGAAGACGACGTAGAGGAACGCGGCGATCGTGATCAGGATCGTGATCGCAGTCATCAGCCGGATCGAGAGCGGCTGCACGATCTGGGCTTCGCCCAGCCAGGAATCCCGCCGCGCCTGGGCGACCTCTGCGCGGAAAAGCGGCGACGTCATCGGGTCCGGTGGTTCTCCTGGCCGAGAGATGGCGTGCTTCGGCTCTGCGGCTTCATATGCACGAAGGACGCGGCGGGCCTACAGGCCCGCCGCGCTCATTTACCGATCGGAAGGATGCGGAGAGTTCGTGGCGTGGTTCAATGGCCGCCGAGAAGACCGCCGACCGCGCCAAGAAGGCCACCGACGAGACCGCTGACCAATCCGCCTACCTGACCGACCACGCCGGAGACGGCGCCGAGTTCGCTGGAGAGGTCCAGTTCCAGGCCGAGGGAGAGGCCGCCCCCGACGGCGTCGAGTTCCCTGGCGTCGAGTTCGCGGATGGTGTCGAGGTTCTGGGTCATGTCATAGCTCCGGTATGAGGCCGCGCGTTCGTTTCGCGCCGGGCCTAGAGAAATAAGGACGCTGGTTCGAAGGCAGCGTTACTTGCCGCCGAGCAGTCCGCCGACAACGCCGCCTACGGCACCGAGAAGGCCGCCTACGAGACCGCTTACCAGCCCGCCGACCTGATCGACCGTGCCGGATACGGCACCGAGTTCGCTGGAGAGGTCGAGGTCAAGTCCCAGGGAGAGGCCGCCGCCGACAGCATCGAGCTCGGATGCTTCGAGGGGGCGAATAGTGTCATTGGCAGTCGACATATTTTCTCTCCAAGATGTGTTCGGCAGATCGATTGTTTTATCTTCGTTCTATGTTTGAAAGCGTTCGGGATTGCTTTCTGTCATCCAGACTACACCGCTTGCCCGATCCATCAAGTCACTATCTCGACCCTTCGATCTTAGGGAGGAACGGATAGACCTATATTGGCGATTGATGATCTATATCTATATGCCTTCGGCGGCGGTGCATAATATCCTGTATCATATCGCCTGCGACAGGCGTTTTTGGCGATTGTTGATCGAAATCGGAGTCAAGGCTGGAATTTTGTATTGCAGTCCATAAGTGTTGGAAACAAAAGAGCTTTTTTCAGAGAATTGACATTTTGTCGCATGTGAATCGAAGAGACGGGCTCGGCTTGACTGTGGGGAAAATGCTTCTCCCAATGTTGGGGGCGATAGACGCAATGATCTCATGGTCCTTCGAAATCAGGTGTACCGGATGAAGAATTCAATCGAGGCCTGAGCAAACGCTCCGCCTGTTCCATAATGCGTGCATGCCGCCATGAGCCGTTTCGATGGACGAAGCAAAAGGACAAGATGCGTCCAATTAGTGGAGTTCTAAACAAGCGGCTCTGTTTGCATCGGTTCGTTGCGTGTCATATCTCTGCATCCGAGGCTGCGACGTGTTGGACAGTGACAGATCGATTTTCTTCGAAATGACACACCACATTGCCGAAGTCTCCTTTGCCTGTTGCCGGAATATCCTGCGGCAGAGCTGGGAAGTTCTGACGCTTCGGTAAGGCACAATCCATTGAGCTGGCTGCAGCACGAGGGTTTCACATGCACCATGAAATCGTGAATGCGGGTTGAGCGGAGTGAGTTCGGTTGCACGCTCGAACTCGATGGCGAGATCGAGGCAGTGCTCCAGACCAGTACGGGGCTCGGCTGGGCCGGTATCGGGTTCTGCGACCTGATGCTCGGTAGCCATGGGACGGCGTCCATAGTCCAGCAGGGCATCCATTTCGCGCTCTCGTTGGCCCCGCAAAGCCAGCACTTCCTGTGGTCCGGGCAGAGCTATCATTTCTCCGAGGACAACATCGTGGTCCTCGAGCCGGGGGCGACCGTGATCGAGAACTGGACCGGTGCGTTTCGCACCATGGTCCTCAAGCTGGCTCCAGAGGCCGTCGAGCGCATTACCGATCTGTCCCTGGCCAAGACGCGCATCCGGACGCAGTTCTTCCCGTCGCGCTCTCAAGTCGCCGCGGGCCATCTCCTGCAGGCAGTCTCGGCCGACCTCGAGACCGGCTGCGCCAACGGTCCTCTGCTGGTAGAAAGCGTATCGGCGACGCTGCTGCAGCTGTTCTCAGGCACCGATGCGCCTCCACACCGCAATGGTCCGACCCTGACTTCGACGCAGGCCGCCATCCTTCGAGAGCTGATTCTCACCCACCTCACCGAACCGCTGAGCCTGCAGTACCTCGCGGATGCGGTCGGTATCAGCGTCGGTCATCTGGTCCGCGCTTTCCGTACGTCATTCGGGGTGACGCCCTACCAGTTCATCCTGCGCGAGCGGGTGAACCGTGCGCAGGACCTTATCGCCACCGGAACGATGAGTCTGAGCGAGATTGTCCCCCTGGCGGGGTTCAGCGATGCGAGCCAGATGTCGAAGACGTTCCGCCGTCTCACGGGACAACCGCCGCGCGCTTTCGTGCGCCGTGCGCGCGACAGCCGGTCCGCCGATGCGGTTGCCGATTAGGTCGGGCGTAGAACCCGCCTCTCCCGGTTGCGTGCCACTGTTCCGGGATGTGGCATCCGTGATGCCGAATCGCATGGGCTATCCGGCCTGACGCTGCGCATCCCCGCCCATCGGCGTGGATCCCGAAACACGAATTCTCGATGTGCTCGCGGGAAAGCTGAGCTTACCGGGCCTTCAGCACCATCCGGCAGGCTGCGGGAAGGGCCGCCATGGTCATCGGCGGTCTGGGTTTCCCCGGCTTCGTGGATTTCGGCGGGTTCAGCACGGCGTCGCTGAACCAGTATGCGAGCTCCTCTCCGCAGCCGTCGCCGGATGGCGGCGGCGCTTGGTCTCCGCATTGGTCGTCCCCAGCCGGGCAGGAGAGGCGGATATGGTAGTGGTAATTGTGCCCGTACATCGGGCGCACCTTGTTGAGCCAGGAGCGGTCGCCCCCCGCCTCCCGGCACAAAGCCTTCTTGATCGCCGGGTTGACGAAGAGGCGCGCGACTTCGGGCTGTTGGGCCGTGAGGCGGATCAGCTTGAGGTGCTCCTGCGTCCAGACCTGCGGGTCGATGTCGAGGCGGTCCGCGCGGACCACGTTGGTGGCAGAGGTCTCCTCACGCTCCGCGCGGGTCATGCGGTGGTCGGGCATGGGCGTGAGCCAGACATCGGCGTCGAGGCCGAGCTGATGCGAGGCGTGGCCCGTGAGCATCGGGCCGCCACGAGGCTGGGACATGTCGCCCACGAGAAGCCCGTTCCATCCGACGCGAGGAGCCTTGGCGGCTAGGCGCTCAATGAAATCCACGAGATGCGGTGTGCCCCACATCCGATTCCGGGAGAGGCGCATGACTTGCCAGGTCGGTCCGTCATTGGGCAGGGCCTCGCCGCCGGAAAAGCATCCCTTCGCATAAGAGCCATAGGGCCGGGCGGGGCCGGGTGCCGGTGTCGTCGCCCGCCCGAACAGGGCTTTGGCCGGCGTCGACGGCGCATCGGGATCGGCCAGGGGTGGAAGGGGCTTGGGGTTTACGCTGCCCCTATCCTGGGCCTGTGCGGCCCCTCCACACAAGAGGAAGGCGAGGGCCGCGAGGCGGAATGGACGAGAGGTCAGGTGCATGGCGCCAACCTAGTCTATCGGCCGTCGGGCCGTCGAGAGCTCTCGACTATTCCGCCGGTGCGACCGCGATCTTGATCGAATCCGATTTCGCACCACTGACGACGACGAGAATAGGAGTGGTACCGAACTGGAACCGGACGCTCTTCGAGACTCCCGGACATCCGGGCCGCATCGTGCTCGCCACGGGCTTGCGCGTCGTCGCGCCGTCCTGGCTCACGTCGATCCAGGCATTGTCCGACAACGTCACCTGATACAGGCCGGGCGTGACGACGGGTGGGATCCGCAAGCTGCCGCCGAACGTGCCGGGCTTCGGTTCCCGCGAAGGCGTCAAGGGAAGATCGGCTCCCGCGACCGGCTTGAGCGCCAGAACGGCGCCCGGCATTTCCGCGGAGAGGGTCGCGCCGGAATCGAGCCGGGGGAGGGAGGGCGCCTCGAACCAGGCCTGCTCCCGCAGGATCGGCCAGTCGAACGTGGTACAGGCGGCAGGATCGGCATCCTGCTGCGCCCATGCCCGGTCGGCCGCGAGGCCCGCACCGGATGCGAGCACCAATCCGGCGATGATGGGGAGCATTCTGCGCATGGCCACTGTCCTGTGAACGGTCGAGGCCCCCTCGATCGTGGAAACGGTTGCGCCGCCGGAAAGGTTTCCCGCAGAGATGTACTTCGGCAGGGCGTCTATCCGAAGGGTCAAGCCAGGCGCCACGCCCCCCTTGCGGGGCGGGGCCGACGCGGGGGTCACTCCTCGTCCGGTTGTTCTACGTCCTCGGACACGGTTCGGCGCACGCCCCAGCCGCGCAACGTCTCGTTGAGCTCGTCGAGGACGAAATGGCGGGCGCTGTCCCGGTCGTAGCCCTCTTCGAGATAGGATTCGTATTCGGTGAAGACGTGGCGGGCGAAGGCGACGAGGGCGAGCCATGCCGCGGTCTCGGGGCTCGCATTCCGTAGGCCAGGACTGGCCAGCGCCCGGGCAAGGACGGAATCCGTCTCGAAGGCGGGAAGGCGCGGAGCAAGGATCCGAAGCGCTTTACCGACGGCTTCCGCACGGGTCATCGAGCCGACTCCCAGAACGTTCCTACTTGTCGTGATGCCCGGCGGCGATCCGATCCGTCAGGGCCATCAGGATGCCGGAGACGACGAAGACCATGTGGAGACCGACGAGCCAGTACAGCTCTCGGTCCGGTGTCGCCTTGATGTCCATGAAGGCTTTCAGCAGCGAGATCGCCGAGATAGCGACGATCGAAGACATCAGCTTCAGCTTCAGTCCGGTGAAGTCGATCGTCCCCATCCATTCGGGCCAGTCCTTATGGTCCGTATGATCGATCTTCGAGACGAAGTTCTCGTATCCTGAAAACATCACGATGATGAGCAAGGATGCGGTGAAGGACAGATCGACCAGAGTCAGCACGCCGAGAATGATCTGCGACTCAGTGGCGCTCCACATGTGCAAGACGAAGTGGGCGAGTTCCTGCAGCAGCTTGACCAGCAGCACGACGATGCCGATGCCCAGTGCGGCATAGAAGGGCGCCAGCAGCCAGCGACACGCGAAAAGTACGCGTTCGAAAACCTGTTCGACCATCTGTCCCAAAACCCCCGTCCGACCGGGCGGGGGTTTGCCATGTACCGCCAAGCTCGACAAGGTTCGGGCTTGGATAAGCCGGGCGCCTCAGGCGGCGATCCCGGTTCCGACCGGACAGGTCACTCCGGTGCCGCCTACACCGCAATAGCCAGCCGGGTTCTTGGCAAGGTATTGCTGATGGTAGCCCTCGGCGAAGTAGAACGTATCGAGCGGGACGATCTCCGTCGTGATCTCGCCGAACCCGCGTGCCTTCAAGGCCTCTCCGTAGACCTCCCGAACGCGTCGGGCGGTCTCGGCCTGCGCCTCGTTCGCCGTGTAGATTCCCGAACGGTACTGCGTGCCGACATCGTTGCCCTGGCGCATGCCCTGGGTTGGGTCATGGCTCTCGAAGAACGTCTTGAGCACTGCCTCCAGGGGGCGCACGGCCGGATCGTAGACGACGAGGACAACCTCGTTATGGCCGGTCATGCCCGAGCAGACCTCCTCGTAAGTCGGGTTGGGCGTGAAGCCGCCAGCGTACCCCACCGCTGTCACGACGATTCCGTCCGGCAATTGCCAAAACTTGCGCTCGGTGCCCCAGAAGCAGCCGAGTCCCAGGACGATCTGTTCGGTTCCCTCCGGATAGGGGCCTTTCAGCGGATGGCCGTTGACGAAATGGGTCTCGGTGGTGGGAATCGGCGTCGACCGGCCGGGCAACGCATCGGTGGCGCTCGGCATCTCGGGACGCTTGCGGAAGAACTGGAGCATCGGGGGCCTCCATGAGAGGGCGGGATGTCCCCTATATGGGGTGCCGGCCCCGTTCCTGAATGCCCCGTGTCGAAACGGCCATGCCGCCGGACGTCGATGTCAGGGCCGGCTGAGGAAGCCGATCGGCTCGCGGGGCGGCTGGCCGAGCCAGAGCAGGAAAGCCCCCAGGCCGAGGCCGAGGAGGCAGGCGGGGGCCAGGGTCAGCGGCAGGACGAGGGCTTGCCAAAGCCATGGCGCCACGCTCTCCACCGCGCCCTGAAGCGCGCTTCCGCGCTCCTTGAACAGTGTCATCAGCAGGTCGCTCAGGCTGGTGACGCGCACGCCGTTATTGGCGATCGAACGCGCGCCATCATAGACGAGGCCGACAAAGCCCGCCGCGAGGACGACGTATCCGAGGAGGCGGCTGAGAAAGCGGAGCATCGCGGCTTGCACACAAGCCGGCTCCCATGCCGGCCTTGCGGGATTACGGGCCGCCGTCGCGAGGCGCAAGGTGTCCGAGGCGCACGCCGTCCCGGCAATGAGTGCGCGAGGACTGCCATTGCGCCCCGAGACGCCTCCGTGGCACAGCCCGGCCCAGACATTTCCAGCGGACCAGCGCTTTGCCGACCGAACCCGAAACTCCCACCGAACTGGTGATCTTCGATTGCGACGGCGTGCTGGTCGATAGCGAGCCCCTGAGTCTCGGGACGCTGACTGCCGGGCTCAATCGGATCGGAGTGGTCATCGATGTGGATACGGTGAGGGAGCGCTTCGCCGGCACATCCATGACGTCGATCATGGGGCATATCGAGCGCGATTACGGGATCGCCGCGCCCGACGGCTTCGTCGAGGCGGTGAAAGCCGAAACCCTTCGCGCCTTCGACCGCGACCTGCGCGCCATGGAGGGGATCGCGCTGGCGGTGCGGGCGCTGGAGCTTCCGAGCTGCGTCGCGTCCAGCAGCGATCCGGCGCGGCTCGCCCATTCGCTCGGCCTCACCGGCCTGTTGCCCCTGTTCGAGGGCCGTATCTTCTCGGCGACCATGGTCTCCCGCGGCAAGCCGGCTCCCGACCTGTTCCTCCTTGCCGCTGCCGAGATGGGCTTCGCTCCTGGCCGATGCCTCGTGGTGGAGGATAGCGTGCCTGGTGTCACGGCGGCGCGCGCCGCGGGGATGCGCGTCCTGGGCTTCACCGGCGGAGGGCATTGGCTGCACGATTCCACGGGAGCGGACTTGATCGCGGCCGGTGCTGAACGAGTCTATGGGCATCATCGCGACCTTGCCGGCCTGATCGGGCGCGTGGCCGCCGCGTCCGCTTGACCGCGGCGCACTCCAAAAAAACTACCCTCCGAAGAAATCGCCTGCGCTTCGTGGGTCCAGGCGTCATTCCTGCCACAAGACTGCATGCATTCGGAAGATGCATCCGTTGACGAAGCGACGTGTTGCTCTCATTTTAGAGGTGCGGCTCCAGACCGGATGGCTTGGTCCGTCGCGGTGATTTGAAGTGTGTAGCTTGCGCCGCGTCATCAAACGCTAAAGCACTGCGGAGCGCTCGCGCCTCGTGGTCCTTCATCGAAAGGATGACTTGCCGTGATTGATCGACCCTCGTTCCAAAGTCTCTTTTGTGCCTGCTCCCGCTGTCGATGCTGACCCACCCGTCAGATCCGATTGCTTTCAGCAGATGGCCGTTAGGCCGCGCCAGGAGACTTCGACACCATGCCCCACTTTCACCAGGGCGACGCCCACAGGGCGTTGAACCGATTGCACACGCCTGATGCCCGGGCGGATCATCTGGAGGCCCGTGCCCGTAACCGCCTTCATACCGCCCCGCCGCCACGGGTGATCGAAATCGGCGACGTGACGGCCGGAATCGCTGTGCCCGAACGGGGCGGCGTCCGGTTCTTCTCGTCCGAACGCGATTTCGACCCCCTCGACGGGCTCGTCTTCGCCAGCGTCGAGAAGGCCGCCAAGGCGGCTCGGGACCGTTTCGCGGCTCGTCGCGCGCTGCGCAGGCACGCCGCCTCGCCCCGCCTCGATCCTGTCCGGGCCGACGCGGCCTTCGACATCCATCGGACCGCGTACGGGCGCTGAGCCTTCGCTCCCCTCGAAGGCGGCCGTTCCGGCGCGGACGCCCGTCCCGGAACGGCCCTCTCACCCCTCGCCGGTTTTGCTAGGCGGGGTTGTGGCCTTGAGGCGCCTCCGGCGTTCGGCTCGGGCGAGTTCGGCCGCATTGGCAAATCCCGTCGCCATGGCGATATTCGCCGAGCTCAGCGCGCTCTCGCGGCGGAGCTGATGGGCCCGGTCGAGCCGCAGGGCGAGATAATGCTGGTGAAGACTGATGCCGATCCGGTTTCTGAAGAGTAGCTCGAGCTGACGGATCGACACGCGGGCGAGATCGGCCAGTCCCTGCCGCGAGAGCGGCGTTTCCAGATTCGCTTCCATCGCGGCGAGGACCCGGAGCAGCCGCGGGTCGCGCACCCCGATCCGCAGGCGGAGGTCCATCCTCTGCGGAGTCAGGCCCTCGCGAATCTGGTTGTGCAAAAACCAGTCGCTGACGCCGTTGGCGAGGCCCGGACCGTGGTCGCGCTCGATCAGGTTGAGCATCAGGTCGAGGGCGGCGATGCCGCCCGAGCAGGTGATCCGATCGTCCTGGATCTCGAAGAGGGAGCGCACGACCTCGATATCCGGGTAGCGTTCCTCGAAGGCGGGAACATGCTCCCAGTGGAGCGTGCAACGGCGCCCCGTCAGCAGACCCGCACGGGCGAGCAGGTAAGGCCCTCCGGAAATGCCGCCGAGCGTGATCCCCCGCCGGGCGAGATGGCGAAGCCAAGCGGTCAGGGCTGGGTCGTCGAAGGCGGCGGGATTTCCCCCCGCACAGACGAAGACACGGTCGGCGTCGAGCTTGGTGTCGCCGACATCGACATCAGGCAGGATCGCAATTCCGTTGGAAGCCTGGACGGCGCCTCCGCCCGGTGCCGCATGCCACCAGCGGTAGACTTCGCTTTCCAGAAGGGTGTTGGCCGCCCGCATGGGCTCGACCGCGGCCGCGTAGGACATGAGCGGAAAGCCCGGCAGCAAGATGAAGCCGACGGTCAGCGGCGCCGGCTTTTCCGATGCCGTGGCGTCAAGGGCGAGATCGGGCAAGATTCGGGGACTTTGGCGCTAGAGGACGGCCGTTCATTTCTGCGCAAATTGTCCGAATGACGTCGCAAAATGCAAGGGGCGTTAGCCGGCGATACGCTACTCAAGGTGACACACGCCGCAACCAGCCCCGGAGCATGTCCTGCCATGCGCTATTCCCTCCTCAGCGTCCTGGGTCAGGCCCTGCGCGGCCAGCGTGATTGGAAGCCCCAATGGCGCGATGCCGCGCCCAAGGCCGAGTATGATGTCGTCATCGTCGGTGGCGGCGGCCACGGTCTCGCGACAGCCTATTATCTCGCCAAGGAGCACGGCATCACCAACGTCGCCGTGCTGGAGAAGAGCCATGTCGGCTCCGGCAATGTCGGGCGCAACACCACCATCGTCCGCTCGAATTATGGGCTCGCCGGCAACATCCCGTTCTACGAACGGTCGATGAAGCTCTGGGAGGGGCTGGAGCAGGACATCAACTACAACGCCATGGTGAGCCAGCGTGGCGTGCTGAATCTTTACCATTCGGATGCGCAACGCGATGCCTATGCCCGGCGCGGCAACGCCATGCGGATGGCGGGCATCGATGCCGAACTCCTCGACCGCGAGGGGGTTCGGGGAATGGTGCCGTTCATCGATTTCGACAATGCGCGCTTTCCCGTGAAGGGCGGTCTCCTGCAGCGCCGGGGCGGCACGGTGCGCCACGACGCCGTGGCCTGGGGCTATGCCCGCGCGGCCAGTGACCGGGGCGTCGACATAGTCCAGAACTGCGCCGTCACCGGCATCCGCCGCGAGAATGGGCGGGTGGTCGGGGTCGAGACGAGCCGTGGCTTCATCCGGGCGAAGAAGGTTGCGCTCTCGGTGGCGGGCTCGACATCGCTGCTGGCCTCCATGGCCGATCTGCGCCTGCCGATCGAGAGCCACGTGCTCCAGGCCTTCGTCAGCGAGGGCGTGAAGCCTCTCATCGACACGGTGATGACCTTCGGGGCCGGCCATTTCTACGTCAGCCAGTCGGACAAGGGCGGCCTCGTCTTCGGGGGCGACATCGACGGCTACAATTCCTACGCCCAGCGCGGCAACCTCGCGACGATCGAGGACGTGATGGAGGGCGGCATGGCCCTGTGGCCGGGCCTCGGGCGCCTGCGCCTGCTGCGGCACTGGGGCGGGATCATGGACATGTCCATGGATGGCAGCCCGATCATCGACCGTACACCGATCGACGGCCTCTATCTCAATGCGGGCTGGTGTTACGGCGGCTTCAAGGCGACCCCGGCGGCGGGGTTCTGCTTTGCCCATCTCATCGCCCGCGACACGTCGCATGGGGACGCCGCCGCCTACCGGCTCGACCGTTTCGCCACCGGCCATCTCATCGACGAGAAGGGCATGGGCGCCCAACCGAACCTGCATTGAGCGCGGATCTGGATTGAGGGAACGACGATCATGCGTATCCGATGCCCCCATTGCGGGCCCCGCGACAACGGCGAGTTCAGCTATCTCGGCGACGCCGCGCCGATCCGGCCCGACGGCATGGAAGCGCCTCCCGCCGCCATGCACGACTACGTCTACCTGCGTGACAACCCGGCCGGCCCCCATCGCGAGCTCTGGTATCACGGCGCCGGCTGCCGCTCCTGGCTCGTGGTCGATCGAGACACGCGCACCCACGAGATCACCGGGGTGTCCTCCGCCCGCGAGGTCGCGCTGAGCCGTCGGACAGGAGAGGTCGCATGACCACGCTCACCCTTCGGGATACCGCCTCCCCCAGCGGCGCCTCCCCGGCAACGGCCGTTGGGCAGGGCTTTCGTACCGCGACCGGCGGCATGATCGACCGGCGCCGCCCCCTGGACTTCACCTTCGACGGCCAGCGCTACAGCGGTTTTCAGGGCGATACCCTGGCCTCGGCGCTGTTGGCCAACGGCGTGCGCCTCGTCGCCCGGTCGTTCAAGTACCACCGCCCGCGCGGCATCCTCACCGCCGGTTCGGAAGAGCCTAACGCCCTCGTCGAACTGCGTTCGGGCGCGCGCCGGGAGCCGAACACCCGCGCCACCGTGGCCGAACTGTACGAGGGGCTTGAGGCGTCGAGCCAAAATCGCTGGCCGTCGCTGAAATACGACGCCCTCTCGGTCAACGCCCTGGCGGCGCCGGTTTTCGCGGCGGGCTTCTACTACAAGACATTCATGTGGCCGGCTGCTCTGTGGGAGAAGCTCTACGAGCCGATGATCCGCCGCGCCGCCGGCCTCGGCCGGGCCGCCCATGCGCCGGATCCCGACACTTACGACAAGGCCTTCGCCTTCTGCGACGTGCTGGTCATTGGGGCAGGACCGGCCGGGCTTGCGGCGGCCCTGGCCGCCGGACGCTCGGGCGCGCGTGTCATCCTCGTCGACGAGGATCACCGGACGGGGGGGCGCCTGCTTGCCGACCGGCGCGAGATCGCCGGCCGATCCGGTGCGGACTGGGCGACGGACACCCTCGCCGAACTGGCGAGCATGCCGGACGTGCGCATTCTGAGCCGGACCACCCTGTTCGGGGTCTACGATCACGGAGCCTACGGGGCGGTCGAGCGCGTCGGCGATCATCTCGCCGTGCCCCCCGTCCATGCGCCGCGCCAGCGCCTGTGGCGGATCACGGCAAAGCAAGCCATTCTCGCTGCCGGAGCCATCGAGCGCCCTCACGTCTTCGGCGGCAACGACCGGCCCGGCGTGATGCTGGCCGGCGCGGTGCGGACCTACCTCAACCGATACGGCGTGCTCCCGGGCCGGGCCGTCGCAATCTTCACCTCGGGCGATGACGGATGGCGCACCGTGGCCGATGTCGCCGCGGCGGGCGGACAGGTGGTGGCCGTGATCGATTCCCGCGCATCGGTGCCGGCCGAGCTGCGCCGGGCGGCCGAGGCCGTCGGCGCGCAGGTGATCTGTGATGGCTACGTCACCGGTACGAAGGGGCATCTCGGCCTGGAGGCGATCGAGGTGGTGGACACCTATGGCAGCCGCCAGACTATCGCCTGCGACTGCCTCGCCATGGCCAATGGCTGGAACCCGATCGTGCATCTCGATTCGCATCTGTCCCGGCGCCCGATCTGGGACGAGACGATCCACGCCTTCGTGCCGGGTGCGCTTCCCTCCGGTATGGTGGCCGTCGGGGCGGCGGGCGGGGCCTTCACCCTCGCCTCCTGCCTGGAGACCGGCGGCCGGGCCGGTGTGGAAGCTGCCTCAGCCTGCGGATTCGCCAGCGCCGCGCCCGAGATCCCGAAGACCGATCCCGAGAGCATCGCCCATACGCCGCTGTGGCGCGTGCCGGTCTCGAGGGGCAAGGCCTTCGTCGATTTCCAGAACGACGTGGCCGCCTCCGATGTGGAGCTCGCCCATCGCGAGGGCTTCCGCGCGGTGGAGCTGCTGAAACGCTACACCACCCTCGGCATGGCCACCGACCAGGGCAAGACCTCGAACCTCGCCGGGCTCGGCATCATGGCGGAGCTCACCGGCCAGCCGGTCGCGAGCGTCGGCACTACGATGTTCCGGCCGCCCTTCACCCCCGTCGCCATCGGCGCTTTCGCCGGGCATCACCGGGGCAAGGATTTCCGCGCGACCCGGCACGTCCCATCGCATGCCTGGTGCGAGGAGCAGGGCGCGGTCTTCGTGGAGACCGGCCTGTGGCTTCGTCCGGCCTATTTCCCCAAGGCCGGCGAGAGCGACTGGCTGGAAACGGTCAATCGCGAGGTGAACACCGTGCGCGCCCATGTCGGCATCTGCGATGTGACGACGTTGGGCAAGATCGACATCCAGGGCAGGGACGCCCTCGCTCTCATCGAGCGGGTCTGCGCCAATCCGTTCGGCACGCTACCCGTGGGCAAGGCGCGCTACGCCGTACTTCTACGTGAGGACGGCTTCGTCCTGGACGATGGCACCATCGCGCGGCTGGGCGAGAGCCATTTTGTGATGACGGCCTCCACGGCCAACGCTGCCAAGGTCATGCAGCACTTGGAATTCTGCCACCAATGGCTGTGGCCTGAGCTCGACGTGCAGATGGTCTCTGCGAGCGAGCAATGGGCGCAATATGCGGTAGCCGGACCGCGCGCTCGCGACACGTTGCAGGGCATCGTCGATCCCGGTTTCGACCTGTCGAACGAGGCTTTCCCCTTCCTGGCCTGCGCCGACATCACGGTCGGAGGGGGCATCCCCGCGCGGCTGTTCCGCATCTCGTTCTCGGGTGAACTCGCCTACGAACTCGCGGTGCCGGCGGCCTATGGCGACGCCGCCTGGCGTGCGGTCATGGCGGCCGGCTCGGCCTACGGCATCACCGCCTACGGCTCGGAGGCGCTCTCGGTGATGCGCATCGAGAAGGGCCACGCCGCTGGCGCCGAGATCAACGGCCAGACGACGGCGCGCGACATCGGCCTTGGCGGCATGCTCGCCAAGAAGAAAGACTATATCGGCCGGCTGATGAAGGAGCGCCCGGCCCTCGTCGATCCCGAACGGCCGATCCTCGTGGGGTTCCGCCCGGTCGATCGCAGCCAGCGCCTGCGTGCGGGTGCGCGGTTCCTTGCCGTCGGCGCCGCCCCGAGTCTCGCGGCCGATGAGGGTGTCATGACCTCCGTCGCCTATTCGCCGAGCCTCGGGCACTGGATCGGGCTCGGGTTGATCCGGCGCGGCGCCGAGCGCCATGGGACGCGCGTGCGCGCCTACGATCCGGTGCGCGACGGGGATGTCGAAGTCGAGATCTGCTCACCGGTCTTCGTCGACCCGAAAGAGGAGAAGCTGCGTGTCTGATGTTACCGAGACGACATGGCGGCCGAGAAGCGCCTGGGCGGGGATCGCGCCGGTCGGTCGGCACGGCCGCCCGGGCGGCGAGCCCGGTCTCACCCTGACCCTGCGCGACGAATTCGGGCTTGCCACCGTGATCGCGGTGAAGGGCCGGACCGACGCCCTGCAGCAGGTTCTGGGCGAGCGCTTCGGCTGGTCGCTGCCCGATACGGGGACTGCCAGCCTCACGGGAGAGCGGGGATTGGTCTGGTCCGGACCGGATCAATGGCTCGCTCTCTTCGAGACGCGCCAGGAGATGGCGGGCCTCGGCGAGGCGTTGCAGGGTATTGCCGCGGTCACCGACCAGAGCGACGCCCGGGCGATCGTCCGCGTGTCCGGGCCGGACGCCCGGGCGTTCCTCGCCAAGGGCCTCGCCATCGACCTTCATCCCCGTGCCTTCCAGCCGGGGCAGGTCGCCGTCACCGCCCTTGCGCATATGGGCGCGCAGATCTGGCAGCGGGACGCAGCCCCCATCTACGACCTCGCCGTGGCGCGCAGCTTCGCCGGCAGCGTCTGGTCGTGGCTGAGCCATGCCGCGGCTGAGTTCGGCTACGACGTTCGCAACGCGGCGCCGTGAGCGGAGCCGGCTGTTCCCCGGCCGGATGCTTCAGCTACGCGGGTAGATGATGACCGACAGGTAGGTCATCGGGGTCTTAATCAGTTTGGCCGGCCCATGCGAGGCCGCCGAATCGAACAGGAGCGAGTCCCCTGGCTGCAGCGTGTAATCGTGCTTGTCATGGCGATAGATGACTTCGCCGGTCAGCATGTAGATGAACTCGGTGCCGCCATGCCGAAACTCCGTATAGGACTCGGCATCGTTCTCCAGGGTGATGAGATAGGGCTCGACGACGATCTCGCCGCGCAGGCCCGCCCCGAGCAGTTCGTAGAGATGCCCGGCCTTCGTGCCGCGCCGTTCGATGACGACGCCCTGTCCGCGCTTGACGAAGGAGCAGTCGCGGCTCTCCTCGAAGGCCGAGAACAACACGGTGATGGGCACGTTCAACGCCTTCGCCACAGCGTTGATCGACGACAGCGACGGCGAAATCTGCCCGTTCTCCATTTTGGAGATCATGCCGGGTGATATCCCGGCCGCCGTGCCGAGATCGGCTACAGAGAGGTCGCGCTCGCGCCGGAACAGGCGGATCTGGTGGCCAAGTGCCCGCTCGAGTGTGCGCTTGTCGTCCACCGGTGCGTTAGAGGCGGTGTTCAGCATCCGGTTTCTGATCTCGCCCTCATCGCAACACGCATCGAGCACGACGCGGGGCTCAAGAGCATCATGTCGGCACAAGATTCACGTCTAACACCGGAATACCGCATCGAACAGATTGCGCGATTGCCGGTGAGGCGATCCGACTCATGATTGTCGATGGCGGAATCTGTGCGGTTGGTTCCTTTGCCCGACACATCAGCCGATCAGGCGCGCCGAACCGCGAAACCCGTCCGTGTAAAAAAGATGGTGTGCGAGCAGACGCGTTGCTTCGGAGAAGACGTCCAGCCTGCCTCGAGTGAAGGCGCGCGCCCGTTTCCGGACGATCGCCCGCACAGGCCGTGGGTCAGGATGCCGAAGTAGTCGGGCGTGACGTGGAACCATAGGATGTCACCGCACGCAGGCGCGCGATCCGGTAAGCGTCGGGGATCGAGAGTGCCCAGACGAACACGCCTGCTGCGTGACGACCGATCACATCCACATCCGGCGACGCGAATTTCGTGGTCAGCCACGCCCCCACCAGAGTGAAGAACGCGAAGCCCAATCCGCGTTGTGCCTGCCCGAGGAGCACATGGCCCATGCCCGGCAGCAGGATGGCGGCCGCGAGGACCAGATAGGGGTTAGGCTGCGGCGCGCGCAGGGGCTTCTTCGGATCCATGGACTGCATCTTCTCCGGTAAGGCTCCGGACGAGGCCGGTTGCTTGGGCGAGCAGAGGCCGCAACTGCTCCGGACCGATCTGCGTCATGGGGAAACGGTTCTCGCGCAGGAGCAGGTAGGCACCGCGTTCGCCCTGGCAGAGCTGGCTGACGATCCGGATCCCCCGAGGCGTGAGCAGCACTTCCTTCACGCGTGGCTCGGCGAGAATGGTCTCGATTGTGCCGGAGGCACGGGCAAGGAGGGGGGCGGCACCGAGCGATCCCCGCACCAGCGTCTCGCCCGGCCAGCCTTCCGGCACATCGTAGCGCGCCGGGAGATTGTCCGCCGGGGCATAGAATTCGGCACCCACCACGCGCCTGAGGATGTCGATCGTGCCGCGAACGCCTGTCGCATGATGCACCGAGACGCTGAGCCAGAGCTGCGGAAGGCGCCGGAAGGCAAGGGCTTCCGGGAGGACCCGGATCTCGACCGGCATGCCCAGGAACCGGCCCGCGAGAGTTCCGAAGCCCGTCGGGTCGCGGCCATGGACCGGCTTCGCCAGAAGGTCTTCGCAGGGTCGGAGCATTCCGGCCCGTTCCGCCGAGGCCGTCCGGCCGCGCCGGTAGAGCGCGTAGCCGGCGGCACCCAGCATCGGGAGGATGAGGAGGTCGATCATTCCGGCCTCAATAGCCGCGCGGCTTTGGCCAGTGCATCGTGAACTGGTCGCCGCGCCTGACATACTTGTAGCGGTGCAGCACGAACCAGGCGGAGGCGATGATGTAGAAGGTCATCATCGCAACGAGTTGCGTCCCGTAGCCGAGGAACACCGCGACGTAGGTGACGCTGCACAGAAGCAGAAGCAGAAGGCACGGCAGCGGATGGAGCGGATGGACGTAGCCTCTCTGAATGGTGCCGAGAGGCCACTTCCGACGGAACAGGACGATGGAGAGCGCCATCAGCGTGTAGCCGAGCAGCCCGGACAGGATCGAGAAGGTGATGGTCTGGTCGAGCGGCGTCGAGACCGCGAACATGATCGCCACCGGCACGAAGAAGACGATCGACCGGTAGGGTGTGTGGTAGGCGGGGTGCACCGCACCGAACCAGGCCGGCATGTAACGGTCGCGCCCCATGGCGAACCAGGCCCGCGAGGCGTCGTTGATGCAGCCATTGGCCGAGGCGACGGTGGCGAACAGGGTGCCGAAGAACAGAAACACTTCGAGCCAGCGATTCCCCGTGAGACGCCCGGCATCGTAGAGCGGCGTCACGGCCTGGCCGAGATATTCCCAGGGCATCAGCCCAGAGCAGACGTACCAGGTGGCCGTCGCGGCGATCAGGAGGGTCATCATCCCCGTCATGGTGCCCAGCGGCAGGGCACGGGCGGGCGAGCGCACCTCCTCCGCGGCCTGCGTCGTTCCCTCAATGCCGAGGTAGAACCACAGGCCGAAATGCATGGCGGCGAGGATGCCGAGATTCCCGTAGGGCAGGCCGACCAAGAGGGCATCGTGCTGCAGCACTGCGCCCGGCGCCCAGGGTTGGGTCGCCACGAAGAGCACCACGATGGCGAGGAAGGCAGCGGCCGTGATCAGCAGGTTCATCGTCAACGATGCGAGCACGCCGCGATAGTTCAGGAAGGCGAGGGCCACGATGGTGAGCACCATGAACGCGCGCTTGTCGACGGTGCCCGCGACGCCGAGATTGGCCATGAACGCTTCGATCAGATCCCCGGTCACGATGGCGTTCGAGACCTCGAGCATCGTGTAGGCCATCACAAGGTAGAGGCCGACATTGAAGGCCGCGAGCGGCCCGATGATGTGCTTGGCCTGCGCGTACTGGCCGCCCGCGGCGGCCACCGTGGAGGTAATCTCGGAATCGATCATGGCCACGCAGGTGTAGAGTATCCCGGCGAGCCAGCAGGCGGTCAGCGCCGCGACCGGCCCCCCCTTCCCGACGGCGAAGTTCCAACCCATGAACTCGCCCACCAGCACGATCCCGACGCCGAGCGCCCAAACATGGCCGGGCCCGAGCACGCGCAAGAGCGCGATCTTCCTGGCGGGCACAGCGGCCGATACTGACGACACGTCTGGCAGCGAGACTTTCGGGGGCTGGAATCCAGGCGGAGTGGCGATCTGAACATCCTGCATCACGACCTCGCTGCCTGTTCGCCGACATCGGCATCAACGATCTCGCCCTCCTCGGACGAGAGGAGGTAGTCCTCTCCGAAGGCTCGGTTGGTGCGCACCAGATCGACGGCCATCCAGAGCGCAAGGGCTCCGGCGATCGCCCAGGCACTCCAGTTCATGATCTCGACCATGACGGATATCCTCGTAGGAAATGAACGGGCTGACTGTGACCGCGGCCAATGAGGCTCAGCGAGGCTCTACTGTCTTACTCGGGTCATCGTCGCCGAAGCGCTCGGCGATGACTTCGCGGTACTCATGGTCAGAGTAGCGGAACATGAAGACGAAGTAGGCCACGATGATCAGCGCCGTGAATGCCAGGGCCGTCCAGTTGAAGTTATAGTCGAATCGGGTCCCGATGATCGTCGCGGCCTTCTCTGGCGCGATGCCCAGCTTCTCCCACTGAGCCGCCATAACCGCGTTCTGTCCCAGTGATTCCCAGGATGGATTCGGATATTCCGTCGTGGTCGTGCCGCCGCCGGCCAGTTTGAGCCAAAGCGGCAGGTAGAGTGTGATGAACACAAGGATGAGCATCAGGATCGCATCGAAAATCTGCCCGATGATCGGCTGACTCGGCGGCTCGTAGGGAACCTTTTTCATTCGGTTGCTCCTTTGTGCTGCCGCGCTTTGCAGATCTGGTCAAGATAATAGATGTCGGTGCCGTAGATTGCGGACTTGTCTTCACTGTAGTGACGGATCATCGCGAAGGTGGATGCTGTGTTAAGGAAGAGCACGATGGCGCCAAGGATCGCCATCGGAATGAGCAGGTTGGTGCTCTCGAAAGCTTTCCACATGCTCCAGAACGTGAAGGCATAGATCAGCCAGACCGCGACCACAGCGAACGCGGCGGCTGCGCTGTCGCGTCTGAACATGGATGAGATGCGGGGATCCTGATTCACGGCATGTCCTCCTTCATAAATTTTCTTTTTGAGAACCCAGGGTTCCTTTCTGGAAAGATCCTGCCGAGAATAGGCCCTTGTCAATGCCTAAATTGGTGGCGCAGTGCACGCGTATTGAACTTTCTTGCCTGTCCCTTGAGAGAGTCAACTGTTTCTCAGCCGTCGCTTGATGGTGGAGAGGGGTGGGCGGTGACCTCGTCACTCGCTCGTGAGCCATCACTTTCTCTTATGATGAAGGGACACATTCTCCGTTCGTCAGGACTTGACGGCCTCACGCTTTTCGCGAAACCCTATTTCTTGAAGGGAATTTTTCGTCGTTCCGGCGAGCGGGTGTTCTCGTCGCTACAGGTTGCGTCGAACCTATTTGACGAGGATAGGCGTATCGTAACGACGCCTTGTTCTCAGCGATACAGTTCTTCAGAGCGGTAAACTTGCAGGGCGCTGTGCTGGCCAGGCGAATCTCGCTGCGAGCATTTGTCATTTTCGCAACGTGCCTCACAGAAAGGCGCCTCTGTTCGGGCGGCAGATGATCGGTCACCCCCAATATTTCCCAGGAAGAATTTTTTGTGACCGATAGTTGACGGGTCGGTTGGAATGTGAGAGCAACAATGAACATGCTCGGTGGAAGCGGGAAAGTGCGATGTGCGGTATAGTCGGGTTGTACTTGAAGAACTCAAAGCTTGAGCTGCAGCTTGGCTCGCTTCTGTCCAAGATGCTCGCGACAATGACGGATCGCGGTCCCGATAGTGCTGGCTTCGCCGTTTACGGATCGGACAGTGACGGCGTGAAGCTCACCCTTCGTGGTGCGGATCAGGCAGCGCTGCGAAAGGCGATCTCCGGTCTGGAAGAGGCTCTCACATTCACCTTCGACAAGATTGAACGCGACACTCATACCGTCATTTCCGTGCCCGCCGAGCGCGAGGGGCGGATCCGCGCGTGGCTCAAGAAGGAGGCGCCCGGCATCGACGTGGTCAGCGCCGGCCGGCGCATGGAGATCTACAAGGAGGTCGGGCTACCGGCCTCCGTGGCCGAGCGGTTCGATCTCGCCGGCATGACCGGCACCCATGGGATCGGTCATACGCGCATGGCCACGGAGAGCGCGGTCACCACCAATGGCGCGCACCCGTTCTCTACCGGCATCGACGAATGCCTGGTCCATAACGGCTCGCTGTCGAACCACAACGACATGCGCCGCCGCCTCGAGCGCGAGGGCCTCACCTTCGCTACCAAGAACGACACCGAGGTCGCCGCCGGCTACCTGAGCTGGCGCATGCGCGAGGGGGCGTCCCTCCAGCAGGCCCTGGAATCGAGCCTGTCGGATCTCGACGGTTTCTTCACTTTCGTGGTCGGGACCGAGACGGGCTTCGCCGTCGTGCGCGATCCGATCGCCTGCAAGCCTGCGGTGATGGCCGAGACCGACGATTACGTGGCGTTCGGCTCCGAATACCGGGCCCTCGTGGGTCTGCCCGGCATCGCCTCCGCCCGCGTCTTCGAACCCGAACCCGCCAAGGTCTACGCCTGGGAGCGTCACTGATGTCGTCCTACGATCTCAATCAGGCGCCTCTGCGCGACCTCAACCGGGCGCTGCATGCCCTACGTCCCGACACCAACGAGACCCATTGGACCATCACCGGCCCGGACGGCCGCCACGCCATAGCGGTGGGCCTCGATGCGCCGATCTCCGTCGAGATCGAGGGGAATGTCGGCTATTACTGCGCCGGCATGAATAAGCTCGCCAGCGTCGTGATCAACGGCAATGCGGGCGTGGGTGTCGCCGAGAACATGATGTCGGGCTTCGTCCATGTGCGCGGCGACGCCAGCCAATCGGCCGGCGCCACGGCTCATGGTGGCCTGCTGGTGATCGACGGCAATGCGGGCGCGCGCTGCGGCATCTCGATGAAGGGCGTCGATATCGTCGTAAAGGGCTCGATCGGCCACATGTCGGCCTTCATGGCGCAGGCCGGAACCCTGACCGTTCTGGGCGATGCCGGCGAGGCTTTGGGCGATTCCCTCTACGAAGCGCGGCTCTACGTGCGCGGCTCGGTCAAGAGTCTCGGCGCCGATTGCATCGAGAAAGAGATGCGCGACGAGCACCGCGAACAGCTTTACGCCAAGCTCAAGGCCGCCGGACTGGCGGGCGAGGTGAGCCCGTCGGAATTCCGGCGCTACGGCTCCGCGCGCCGCCTCTATCATTTCAACGTCGACAACGCCGGAGCCTACTGATGGCCGAGACTCCCAAGGACCCGACCCTCAAGGATGCGCGCCCCTTGCCGCGCACCAAGCCCCGCTTTTCAGCGACCTACACGCCTGACGTGATGTCCGAGATCCGCCGCGCCGCCGCCACCGGCATCTATGACATCCGGGGGGCCGGGGCGAAGCGCAAGCTGCCGCATTTCGATGACCTCCTGTTCCTCGGCGCCTCCATCAGTCGCTACCCATTGGAGGGGTACCGCGAACGCTGTGGCACCGAGGTGGTGCTGGGCGCGCGTTTCGCTTCGAAGCCGATCCACCTCAAGACACCGATTACCATCGCTGGAATGAGCTTCGGCTCGCTCTCCGCCCAGGCCAAGGAAGCCCTCGGGCGCGGAGCCACGCTCGCCGGCACCTCGACCACCACCGGCGACGGCGGCATGACGCAGGAGGAGCGCGGGCATTCTCAGACGTTGGTCTATCAGTACCTGCCCTCGCGCTACGGCATGAACCCGGACGACTTGCGGAAGGCGGACGCGATCGAGATCGTCATCGGCCAGGGCGCCAAGCCCGGCGGCGGCGGCATGCTACTCGGCCAGAAGATCACCGAGCGTGTCGCGGGCATGCGCTGCCTGCCCCCGGGCGTCGACCAGCGCTCGGCCTGCCGCCACCCGGACTGGACCGGGCCGGACGATCTCGAGATCAAGATCGAGGAACTGCGCGAGATCACCGATGGTGAGAAGCCGATCTACGTGAAGGTCGGCGCCTCGCGGCCCTATTACGACACTGCGCTCGCAGCCAAGTCCGGCGCCGACGTGGTTGTCCTCGACGGCATGCAGGGCGGGACAGCCGCGACGCAGGACGTGTTCATCGAGCATGTGGGCATTCCGATCCTGGCGGCGATCCGCCCCGCAGTGCAGGCGCTGCAGGATCTCGGTCTGCACCGGAAGGTGCAGCTCGTCGTCTCGGGCGGTGTGCGTTCGGGAGCCGATGTGGCCAAGGCTCTGGCTCTGGGCGCGGATGCCGTCGCCATCGGCACGGCGGCGCTCATCGCCCTCGGCGACAACGATCCACGCTGGGAGGCCGATTACCAGGCCCTCGGCACCACCGCCGGCGCTTATGACGACTGGCACGAGGGCAAGGATCCCGCCGGCATCACGACGCAGGATCCCGAACTGGCCAAGCGCCTCGATCCGGTTCTGGCTGGCCGGCGTCTCGCCAATTACCTCGCGGTGATGACGCTGGAAGCGCAGACCATCGCGCGTGCCTGCGGCAAGAGCCACCTGCACAACCTCGAACCCGAAGACCTCGTGGCGCTCACCATCGAGGCTGCCGCCATGGCGCAGGTTCCGATGGCCGGCACCAGCTGGATTCCCGGAAAGACCGGCTTCTGACCACGCAAGGCCGCCCCTGAAGGGCGGCCTTTTCTCCACCGCATGGCCGCGATCGGCCGCACGACGCAACGCAGGGTGACGCCATGACCCCGGATCTCGAAGCCGTCGCAAAAGAGCGTGGCATCAAGTATTTCCTCGTATCCTACACGGACCTGTTCGGAACCCAGCGCGCCAAGCTCGTCCCGGCCGCCGCCATCGCCAGCACCTGTCGGAACGGCGCGGGGTTCGCAGGCTTCGCCACATGGCTCGACATGAGCCCGGCCGATGCCGACCTCCTGGCCGTCCCCGATGCGGCGGGCCTGATCCAGTTACCCTGGAAGCCTGAGGTCGGCTGGTTGCCCGCCGATCTCGTAATGGGCGGCAAGCCCGTGGAGCAGGGGCCGCGCAACATCCTCAAGCGTCTCATCAAGGACGCGGCGCGGGACGGCCTTCAGATGAAGACCGGCGTCGAGTGCGAGTTCTTCCTGATCACGCCCGACGGTTCCGAACCCGCCGATATGGCCGACCGGCAGATGAAGCCCTGTTACGACCAGTCGGCCCTCATGCGCCGCTACGACGTGATCACCGAGATCTGCGATGCGATGCTGACCCTCGGGTGGAAGCCGTACCAGAACGACCATGAGGACGCGAACGGCCAGTTCGAGATGAATTGGGACTACGACGACGCCCTCGTCACGGCCGACCGGCACGCTTTCTTCAAGTACATGACCCGCTCGATCGCCGAGAAGCACGGACTTCGGGCGACCTTCATGCCCAAGCCCTTCATGGACCTGACCGGCTCCGGCTGCCACGCCCACGTCTCACTGTGGAACGGGGAGCGCAACGTCTTCTCCGATCCGTCGGACGAGATCGGGATGTCGCGGGAGGGCTACCACTTCATCGGCGGCCTGATTCACTCGGCCGATGCGCTCGCTGCCATCACCAACCCTTGCGTCAATTCCTACAAGCGCATCAACGCCCCGCGCACCACATCCGGCGCGACCTGGGCCCCCAATACGGTGACCTATACGGGTAACAACCGCACCCACATGATCCGCATCCCCGATGGCGGGCGCTTCGAGTTCCGTCTCGCCGACGGCGCCGCGAACCCTTACCTGCTCCAGGCAGGTCTCCTCGCTGCCGGCCTCGATGGCCTGCGCAACCGGCGCGATCCGGGCAAGCGGCTCGACATCAACATGTACACGGACGGTCACATGGTCGAGGGCGTCAAGCGCCTGCCGCTCAACATGCTCGACGCCATGCGGGCGCTCGAACAGTCGGACGTCCTCGCTCAATCCCTCGGCAGCTTCGTGCCCAGCTACCTCAAGCTCAAGACCGAGGAATGGAACGCCTATTCGCGCCATCTGACGCAGTGGGAGCGCGACACCACGCTCGACTGCTGACGGAAGGCTCCCGGCCGGTTTCCGGGAGCCCATGAGTGCGAGGTGTCGTTTCGCTCCTCGACCCAACCGTCGTCCGAGAGCGGCCGTCCTGCGCCGCTTTCGACCTGGATCGCTCTTGATGATAAGCATGGTGAGGGACATATCGCAGCCGGTTGCCCGTCTTGGAATTTCGGCGCATGAACCGGCGGATCTCGGCTTTTCGGTCCGAATAAGACGAATGCGGGCAGGAAAGCTCTGTGGACCACGACGACAACAGTGCGGGCATCGAGGCCCACCGTCGTGCGGCCCTCGCACGCTATGGCATCCTCGATACCGAGGCCGAGGCTGATTTCGACGATATCGTGAAAGCGGCGTCGGCGGCCTGCAATGTGCCGATCTCGTTGATTTCCCTGCTCGATGGCGAACGGCAATGGTTCAAGGCCGAGACCGGTTTCGGCCAGAGGGAGACTCCGATCTCTTCCTCGATCTGCCGCTATGCCGTCCGTGAACAGGACGCGGTGTTCGAGATTTCCGACACGACCCGCGACGAGCGGACCGCCACGAACCCGCTTGTTACCGGCGATTCGCACGTTCGCTTCTATGCTGGCGTACCGCTGCAGACGGCGGACGGCGTGACCCTCGGAACGCTGTGCGTCCTCGACACCAAGCCGAACAGCCTCACCCCAGCGCAGATGCTCATCCTGCGCACGCTGGCCAAGCAGGTGATGGCCCTCCTCGATCTACGGCGGGCCCTAGAGGACCGGCGCGAGAGCGACCGGCTCAACAAGGCGATCCTGGAGAGCGCTGTCGATTACGGCATCATCTCGATGGACCTGTCCGGCCAGGTCACGAGCTGGAACACCGGGGCGGAGCGCGTCCTCGGCTGGACCGAGGCGGAGATGTGCGGCGAGTACGCCCATGTCTTCTTCACAGTGGAGGACGTCGAGAACGGCTTGCCCGAGCAGGAGATGGGAGCGGCGCTGATGCATGGCCGGGCCAGCGACGAGCGCTGGCACAAGCGGAAGGATGGGTCCCTGTTCTGGGGGCTCGGCGAGATGATGCCGCTGAGGAACGAAGACGGGAATCCCGAGGGCTTCATCAAGATCCTGCGGGATCGCACGGAACAGCGTCTCGCGAGCCAGAAGCAGCACAACGACGCCGAGTTCATGCGCAGCGTCCTGGCCTCCTCGGCCGATTGCATCAAGGTCCTGGACCTCGACACGAGGCTCACCTTCATGAGCGAAGGCGGGATGCGCGTGATGGAAGTCAGCGACTTCAACGCGATCAAGAACTGTCCCTGGCCCGATTTCTGGCAAGATCAAGGTCACATCCAGGCTCGGGAGGCTGTCGCTGCCGCCAAGGCCGGGCGCACGGGCCATTTCCAGGGCCTCGCCAACACCATGGCGGGAAATCTCCGGTGGTGGGATGTGCAGGTTACGCCGATCCTCGACGCCGAAGGGCAGCCGGAGCGTTTGCTGTCGGTCTCGCGCGACATCACCGTCCAAAAGAATGCCGAGCAGCTGATCAGCGCCAGCGAGGCACGCTGGCGCGGCCTGTTTACCAGCATGCAGGAAGGCTTCTTTCTTGCCGAGCTTATCCGCGACGCGGCGGGACGGCCGCTGGATTACCGATTCCTGGAGATCAACCAGGCTTTTGCTCGGCAATCGGGCCTTCCCGATGACAGTGTCGGCCGGACCATCCGCGAACTCGTGCCCGATATCGAGCAATGGGTGATCGACCGCTATGCGACCGTCGTCGATACGGGCGAGCCAACCCTGTTCGAGATCACGGTCGCCGCTCTCGACCGCAGCTTCGAGGTTCGAGCTGGCCATGAGAGCGACCAGCGCTTCAGTTGTCTCTTTCTCGATGTCACCGAACGCGCACAGAACGAGACCCGCCGCCTCGCCATCGCGGAACTCGGTGACCGCCTTCGCCATTTGAGCGATCCTGTCACGATCTCCTTCACCGCGGCCGAGATCGTTGGCCGTACCCTCGGACTGTCCCATGCCGGCTACGGCGCGGTGGACCAGGATCGCGAGACCATCCTCATCGGCCGGGGCTGGTCCGCCCAGAATATTCCCCGTATCGACGGACTTCATCACTTCCGGGAATACGGCTCGTACATCGATGAGCTGAAGACCGGCGGGACAGTCCTGATTGAGGATGTCACCTCAGATCCGCGAACGGTGGCGGATGCAGCCTCGCTCATCCCCATTAGCATCCGATCGCTCTTGAACTTGCCCGTCATGGAGCACGGACGTTTCATGGCCTTGCTGTACGCGGCCAAGGACGTGCCCCATTCCTGGACGACCGAGGAAATCGGTTTCGTCCGCAACGTCGCCGACCGGACCCGCGCTGCGATCGCGCGGATCGAGGCGGAAGCGCAGCAGCGCGTGCTCAACCTCGAACTCAGCCATCGCATGAAGAACATGCTGGCGATGGTGCAATCCATCGCCACGCAGACCATGCGCAACGCCACCGACATCGCCACCGCGAAGGACGTGCTGGCGGGTCGTCTGATCGCTCTCGGCAAATCCCACGACCTGCTCCTCGGCGGCTCGCTCGGCGATACGCCCCTCAAGACGCTGATCGAGAGCACGCTGGAGCCTCACAAGGACAAGCCGGACCGGTTCGCCGTTCGTGGACCCGCGCTGAATGTCGGCGCCAAGGCCGCGATGTCGCTCGCTCTCATCCTCCACGAACTCGCGACGAACGCAGCCAAATACGGCGCGCTCTCCGCCGCGAAGGGTAGCATCACCATCCTCTGGGAGATCCGCCCGCATGAGAGCGACGGCAGCGACCGGGTGCTGCTGCGCTGGGTCGAAGCCGGCGGGCCTCCAGTGCAGCCGCCGACGCGGACGGGGTTCGGCACGCGGCTGATATCGCGCGGCTTGGCCGGCAATTTCGGCGGTGAGGTTTCCCTCGATTACCGCATGTCCGGCGTGGTCTGCACGCTCGAAGCTTCATTGAAGGGTTTGCAAGCCGTCGATACCCCGCCCGATTTCCACTAGGCGGCCGGCATCGCGCACCGACGCGCGCTAGGAGGTTGGAACCGGGGGTCAGTCTGCCCGGATCTGATTCCGGCCAGACCCATTGAAGTGGGGCGTGCAACTGCAACCGAACGATCCGGCTTCGGTCTTCCGCTGCGACGTCTCGCAGGTCAGGAGATGCTGCAACAGCGTCTCCAGGTCGTCCTTCTGGTAGGGCTTCTGCATCACCGGGACGGTGCGATAGGCGGGCTCGACTCCGGCCGCCCCGTAGCCTGTGGCGAAGAGGAACGGGATGCAGCGCTCGAACAGCTTGTCGGCTACGGGATAACTGCGCGCGTCGCCGAGATTCACGTCCAGGACAGCGAGATCGAATGTCTCCGCTTGCAGGTTCCTCAACGCCTGTTCGAGGCGCATGGCGATCACGACCTCGCAGCCGAGATCGAGCAGTATGTCCTCGGCGAGCATCGCCACCAGGCTTTCGTCTTCCACCAGCAGGACGCGGCGCCCCTCGAGCATGCTCATGAGCCGGGTCGCCCCGTCACGATCTCCTGCCCATGCCAGCCCAAGGGCGTCAGCGGGATATCGAGGCGACAGACAACTCCGGTTGGTGCGAAATCGATCGCGGCGTTGCCGTCGAACTCCAAGGGCAATTGTCGCTCGACAAGACGGGAACCGAAACCCCTGCGCGTCGGGGGAGCCACTTCCGGGCCACCCGTCTCCGTCCAGGTGAGGGAAAGGCGCTCGCGCGCCCCATCGGGTTTCAGCGTCCAAACGACGGTGACCCTGCCCTCGGGCACGGAAAGAGCACCGAACTTGGCGGCGTTCGTCATCAGCTCGTGCAACGCCATGGCCAGCGTCACGGCTACCTTGGGATGAAGACGGGTATCCGGGCCGGTGATCTGGAACCGGTTCGCGTCGGCCTCCGCCACCGCGTGGGGCGCGATCGCCCGCTCGACGACGCCGATGAGGCTGGCGCTCTCCCAGTTGGATTCGGTCAGGACGTTGTGAGCGTTCGACAAGGCCGTGACACGAGCGTCGAATACGGCGCGGGCCGGCTGGTCGGAAATGGCGCGGAAGGTCTGCGCCGCGATGGACTGGACGGTGGCCAGCGTGTTCTTCACCCGGTGGTTCAGTTCGTTGGTCAGCAGCCGCTGCCGCTCGGCTGCCGCCTTCTCCTCGGTGATGTCGCGGACCTCGATGATCGTGCCGATAATTTTGGCGGCGTCGTCACGGATCGGGCTCGCGGTGAACCCGACAGGGTAGAAATGCCCGTCCTTGTGGACGAACACCTCTTCGCCGCGCTCCTGGTTGTTCTCCGGGAAGGCACGGTCGATGGCGCATTCCTCCAGCGGGAACGGGCGGCCGTCGGGATAGGTGTGGTGGACGATGTCGTGAAGCGGGCAATCGCGCGCGAGCACTTCCCCGACGGTGAAGCCGGTGAGCAGTTCGGCGGCGCGGTTCATGTAGACGCAGTGCTGCCTGTCATCCATCAGGAAGATGGCCACCGACGCATTGTTCAGCACAGCGTTCAGACGGCGCTCGGTCTCGTGCAGCTGCGAGCCGCGGCGCAACGTCGGCAGGGATGTCGATGCTTCGGCGGAGGACAGGAAGGGCGGCCGGGTCGGCACGGAGCGGGCTCTCTGCGAAGATGGGCAACACCCGATGGTGCGCCGCAAGATCTTAACGGGTTCGCCATGGTCCGGCGAGGGGTATCCGGCTATCCTCTAAATCCCCGAGGGACGACAGGCGAAAGTGGGAGGAGCGAGGGTTTGTTCCGCCCAACCGCGTTCGGTTGCACAGTCGATGTGCGCATGGGCAGGTGAGCCCCCGTTTGAGCCACTGCCGAATCCGGAATTTGCCGGAACGTCACTTTGCCAGGGCGACGTCGTGCCGATGCGAGACCGCAGGCGCGGTGCATGATGGATTTCCTCAATTTCCTCTATGGCGCGCCGATCTGGCAGATGGCCTGCGTCATCAGCTCCATCTCCGTGGGTGGCACGGTGTCGGCCGTCCTGATGGTCGACAGGGTTTGGAAGAAGGATCGTCGGCGGTCCCACAACGGTATCGCCGGCTTCTTCATCGCCGTCGTCGGTGTCATCTACGCGATCTTGATCTCTTCCATGGCGATCACCGTCATGACGCGGAAGGACCGTGCCGAAACCCTCGTTTTCGAGGAGGCGGATAAAGTCGCGAGACTGGCGCGGGAGGTGATGACCCTTCCCGAACCGAACCGTGCTGCCATCCGTGCTCATCTGGCGACTGACGTTCAGGTGGTGATCGAGGAGGAGTGGCCCCAGATGAGACGGGCGGAGCGGCCCGTCGCGGGAACTCGGGTGCTGCACCGCCTATGGCTCGAAGCTGCGGCGCTGCCGCTGAAGGATCTGGCGGACGTTCTCACGGTGAAGGACTTTCGCAAGCACATCGACGATCTCTACGATCTCCATCGCGGACGAAGCGATCTGGCCATCAATGGCGTCGACCGGATCGTCTGGGCCGTCGTGCTTCTTGGCTCGATCTCGATGATCGCTTTCGCCGTCCTGTTCGGCGTCGAAAATTTCACGGCTCATCTCTTCATGAGCTGCCTCCTGTCCTTCTCCATCGCTCAGGCCATGACGATGATCGTCGCCATCGACTGGCCGTATTATGGCTACGATTCCATCTCGGAGGACCTTTTCCTCGAACTGAGATCGGGATTGAGAGAGGGGTCGGCCCCCTGACGCTCACGATGCGGATCGGATTGGACGGACGCCATGCCGCAAGCCCGGTGGGGGATTAAGCCCTTGATCGGGAGGGCACGCGCCCGAGTTCGGGCTGATGCCAAATCGTCCCGCTTCCAATACCACCGCCGCTGCCCCGGCCATCGCGGGCCTGGGTACCGGCGGCCCATCCACGTTGGTCTGCCTGCATTTCCTCGGCGGAAGCGCGCGGGAATGGGAGCCGGTCGCAGCCTGCCTCGATGGCGTCGTTCGTCTGGTCGCGCTCGACCTGCCGGGGTTCGGAGATGCGGCTGACGTCCCGGGCTACACGGTGGATGCGATGGCGGATTATGTGGCTGCCCGCATTACGGCCGCCGATCCCGGGGAACGATGGTATCTCGCCGGCCATAGCATGGGTGCCAAGGTGGCACTGGCTATCGCCCGGCGCGCCGAGGACGGGGCGCCGGATCTGGCGGGGCTCGCTGGGCTGGTCCTGCTCGGCGGTTCGCCACCGAGTCCAGAGCCGATGTCCGACGACAAGCGGCAGGAGATGTTGGACTGGATTTCCGCGGATGCGGAGACCCGCCGGCGCAAGGCAGGCGAGTTCATCGACCAGAATACCGGTGCGCGCCTCGACGAACCGCGTCGAACCCGGGCGATCGAGGATGTGCTGCGTGCTGCTCCCGCCGCCTGGACGGCATGGCTTCGCGACGGCTCCCGAGAGGATTGGAGCCGCCGGATCGGCATCCTGCGCATACCGGCCGTCGTCGTCGGCGGAACCGAGGATGCCGATCTCGGCGCTAAGGCGCAGGAGGCACTGACTCTTCCTCACCTGGCATCCGGCCGCCTCGTTGCCCTCGACGGTGCAGGACATCTCCTGCCCCTGGAGCGACCGGAGGCGGTGGCCGAGCTGATTACAGACCTCGTTGCGGAGGGGGCGGCGCGACGGTCTACCTCACCGGAGGTGCCGCAGCCCTACCGCGCGCTGATCGATTCCGAGCGGGTGAATAGCCGTCTGAGGGCGGCGCTCCTCGCTCGCGCCGAGCCCGATGCTTCGGAGTACCGGTCCACATGGTTCGATCCGATGGAACTCGCCCTCCTTCGCGCCGTCCTCGACCGGGTGCTCCCGCAGGGCGATGCCGGCCGGATCGACATCGCTGCGCGGATCGAGGCCCGGCTCGCTGCTGGAACCGGGGATGGTTGGCGCTTCGCCAAGCTGCCGGAGGACGGCGAGGCCTATCGTATCGCGCTGAGCATGCTCGATGCCGCCGCGAGATCCGTCCACGAGACGGGTTTCCTGTCCCTCGGCGGGGCCGATCAGGACGCCCTCCTGCACGCGGCCTCAGCCGGCGAGCGGCTCTCGCCCGAAGAACCGAGGCAGGGGTTCGACGCCGAAAGAATGAGCCTGTGGTTCGAGGATCTGCGCAGTGACGCGGTACGGATCTATCTGGCCCATCCCGCCAGCCTCGCGCGGATCGGCTTCGGCGGGATCGGTGCGGGTGGCGACGACACCGATCGTATGCCCGGCTTCGTACGGGTGGGGATCGGTGACCCTGAACCATGGGAATCTGCCGCCCTGGGTAAGACCGGCGGGGAGATCGGTCTGTGAAGCTCGATGCGATGCGTCGCTACGCAACCGATGACATCGTCGATGTGGTCGTGATCGGCACGGGGGCGGGCGGTGCGCCCGTGCTCGCCCGTCTCGTAGCGGCAGGGCTCACCGTCGTCGCCCTGGAGGCGGGGCCGAATTTCGATCCTACGCAGTTCGCGTTCGACGAAACGCTCGCGGATGAGATCTACTGGACCGAGGAGCGCCTCAGCGGCGGTTCGACACCGGAGGCCTTCGGCGCCAACAACAGCGGGACCGGGGTTGGTGGCTCCACCCTGCATTGGGGGGCTTTCACGCCGCGTGCCGACGAGCGCGACCTGCGTCTTCACTCCGAGACCGGGATGGGCGTGGATTGGCCGCTCGATTACGACGACCTGCTACCATTCTATGAGCGCGTCGAGGCGTTTATCGGCGTGTCCGGCTCCTCCCAGTACCCCTGGGATCCCGGCCGGCGCTATCCTCTCTCACCGGTCCCGCGCAATGCGCCGGCGCAGGTGATGGGCCAAGCCTGCGACCGGCTCGGCATTCGAACCGCCGACTCGCCTGCGGCCGTCGTCTCGCGCGACTTCTCCCAGGAGGGCGGCGGTCTGCGCCGGGGCTGCATCAGTTGCGGCTACTGCCACCAGGGCTGTCGCACCGGCGCCAAGACCAGCATGGATGTGACCTACCTGCCGCATGCGGTCTCCAATGGCGCGGAAATCCGCCCCGATTGTCGCGTGCACGGGCTCGAGCGCGACCGTGAGGGCCGGATCACGTCGGTGATCTACCGGCATGGCGGCATCGATCATCGGCAGCGTTGCGCGGCAGTCTACCTCTGCGCCGGGGCCGTGGAGACGCCTCGGCTCCTCCTGCATCTCGGGCTCGCCAACGGCAGCGGTCAGGTCGGCCGCAACTATATGGGCCATGTGGCGACACAAGTCTGGGGGACGTTCGAAGCCGAGATGCGGATGAACCGCGGCTATCCCTCGTCGCTCATCAGCGAGGACATGGTCCGGCCCGATGATGCGGATTTCGCGGGCGGCTACCTGATGCAGAGTCTCGGCGTCCTGCCCGTCACCTGGGGCAACTCGGTGGCGCGGGGGCGCGGCCTGTGGGGGCGGGCGCTGACCGAACATCTCAATCGTTACAACCACATGGCGGGCATCGGGATCAACGGTGAGACCCTGCCCTGCGACGCCAACGTGCTGGTCCTCGCCGACGAGGTGGACGCGTTCGGGATGCGCAAGGCGCAGATCGATTTCGGCTATTCCTCCAACGAGGATCGGCTGAACGCCCATGCGACGCGGACCATGAAGGCGATCTGGGAAGCCGCCGGCGCCTCCGACATCTGGGTGCTGGAGCGCGTCGCGCACACGATCGGCACCTGCCGGATGGGCATGGATGGCGACAGCGCCGTGGTCGATCCCCATGGCCGAAGCTTCGAGATTCCGAACCTCTGGATCAGCGACGGATCGACCTTCCCGAGTTCGCTGGCCGCCAACCCGGCCCTGACCATCATGGCGCTGGCTCTGCGCTCGGCCGATGCGTTCCTCGGGCATCCCTCCTGAGGATTAATCAGGAACGCCACCGCCATTCCCCGGTTGGATTCACCGCAACGCGACGAGGTTTCAAGCGCCATGACCACGAAGATCTCCACGACGAATGCCCGCGCGGATGCGCATGGCGAAATCCGCCTCGCCAAGGGTGAGCGGGTCGCCATGCGGATGTGGCGTCACGAGCCGCCGACGGACGACAAGCCGAGTGCCAGTCGACCCTACGAGACGGTGGGATACGTCATTTCCGGCCGCGCCGAACTCACGGTCGGCGGCGAGACCGTGACCCTGGAGCCCGGCGACTCCTGGCTCGTCCCGGCCGAGGCCGAGCACACCTACACGATCCTCGAAGAGTTCACGGCGGTCGAGGCCACCGCTCCGCCGGCCGCGTAAACGGCAATACCCGCCGAACCCAAGGCGGCGACGTGAGACCAGACATGAGAGGGGCCGGATCGATCGCGATCCGGCCCTTTTCGATATTCCGTTCCCGAAGAGAGACCCGCCCTACGCGCCGCCCCATTGCATGGTCAGGCCGCCATCCACCACGAGGGTATGGCCGGTGACGTAATCGGCGTCGTCCGAGGCGAGGTAGAGGATCGCCTTGGCGATGTCGTCGGGCTGGCCGGCGCGGTGCCACGGGATGCGCTCCAGGGAGGCTTCGAGCTTCTCCGGGTTCTCGAACCGGTCGCTGGTCATCGGTGTCTCGATCAGGCCGGGGGCGACGTTGTTGACGTTGATCTTGTCCTCGGCGAGCTCGCGCGACAGGCTCCGGCAGAGCGAGCCGACACCGGCCTTCGACATGCCGTAGGGCGCGCTTTCCGGCGTCGGCAGGTGCTGGGCCACCGACGAGACGATGACGATCTTACCCCGCCCGCCATTGGCCCGCCGGACCTTGATGAAGGCGCGGGCGCAGAAGACCGGCCCCATCAGGTTGACCCGCAGGATCTGTTCGAGCTTGCCGTTATCCATCTCGGCCACCGGCATGCCGCTCATGGCCTGGCCGGCATTGTTGACGAGGATGTCGAGAACGCCGAACTCGGCCGCCACCTTGGCGAAGGTCGCCTCGACGGAGGCCGGGTCACCGACATCGTCCTGGATCACCAGGCATCTGCGCCCGGCGGCCTCGACCCGGCGCGCGGTCTCCCGCGCGCCGTCCGCGTCGGTGTTGTAGGTGATCGCCACGTCCGCGCCTTCGCGCGCGAACAACTCGGCCGCAGCCTGTCCGATACCGGAATCCGCCCCGGTGATCAGAGCGCGTTTGCCCTGCAACTTCATGTCTGTCCCATCTGTGCGAGAAGGGGTGCGCGGCCATTGCGTGGCCGGCGATCACCCGTGATCTTCAGGACAATGGGCCGAGGAAAACGCGGTTCCCGGGATGCGGCATCGGTGGAAGGGCCGCCCCCCTTCGTGTCGTCAGGTGATCACGCTGGGCTCGCTGCGCCCCGTGATGCCGGCGATGTCGGCGATGTCGCGCGCCGCCTGGACGACAGGGGCAAGGACGACATCCGGCGTCAGGTCGAGCCGGTCCGGGTCGCTCTCGTAGCGCTCGATATAGACCCTCAGCGTCGCCCCCGCCGTGCCGGTGCCGGAGAGCCGGTAGACCACGCGCGCATCCTCGGCGAAGCTGATGCGGATGCCCTGCTGCGCCGTCACGGAGCCGTCGACCGGGTCGACATAGCGAAAATCGTCCGCCGTGGAGACGGTGAGATCGCCGATCCGGCGGCCGGGCAGGCTCGCGACCTGCGCGCGCAACACCTCCATGAGACGGTTGGCGCTCTCGGACTCGATCTCCTCGTAATCGTGGCGGGTGTAGTAATCGCGGCCGAACGAGGCCCAATGCTCGCGCACGATGGCGTCGGCGCGCTTGCCCGTCGCCGCCAGGATGTTCAGCCACAGCAGCACGGCCCAGAGCCCGTCCTTCTCGCGGACGTGGTTCGAGCCGGTGCCGGCGCTCTCCTCGCCGCAGAGGGTGATGAGGCCGGCATCGAGCAGGGTGCCGAAGAACTTCCACCCCGTCGGCGTCTCGTAGGCGGGAATGCCGAGCGACGCGGCGACCCGGTCGGCGGCACGGCTCGTGGGCATCGAACGGGCGATGCCAGCGAGGCCGGAGGCGTAGCCCGGCGCGCGATGGGCATGGGCGGAAAGGATCGCCAGGCTGTCGCTCGGGGTGACGAAGAGGCCGGGCGCCACGATCATGTTGCGGTCGCCGTCCCCGTCCGAGGCCGCGCCGAAATCCGGCGCGTCCGCGCTCAGCATCAGTTCGTAGAGCTCGTGGGCATGGACCGGGTTGGGGTCGGGGTGGTGGCCGCCGAAATCCTCCTCCGGCGTGCCGTTCACCACCGTGCCGGAAGGGGCGCCCAGCGCCCCTTCCAGGATGGCGGTGGCGTAGGGGCCGGTCACCGCGCTCATGGCGTCGAACCGCATGCGGAAGCCGGAGGCGAACAGGCGGCGGATCGCGTCGAAATCGACGAGTTCCTGCATCAGGGCCGCGTAATCGGCCACCGGGTCGATGATGGAGACGACCATGCCGTCGATCCGAGCCTCGCCCACGGCGTCGAGGTCGAGATCCGGCACGTCGGCGATGCGATACTCGGTGATCGCCTTCGTGCGCTCGTAAATGGCGGCGGTGACGGATTCCGGGGCCGGACCGCCATTGGCGGCGTTGAACTTGATCCCGAAATCTCCGTCCGGTCCGCCGGGATTGTGGCTCGCCGATAGGACGATGCCGCCAATCGCGCCGTGCTTGCGGATGACGCAGGAGGCCGCCGGTGTGGAGAGGAGACCACCCTGGCCGACGAGAACCCGGGCGAAGCCGTTGGCGGCGGCAAGTTTCAGGGTCGTCTGCACCACCTCGCGGTTGAAGAAGCGGCCATCGCCGCCCACGACCAGGGTCGCGCCCTCGCGGTCGGGGATGATGTCGAAGATGGATTGGACAAAATTCTCGACGTAGCGGGGCTGCTGGAAGACGGGGACCTTCTTGCGAAGGCCCGACGTCCCGGGCTTCTGGTCAGAGAATGGCGAAGTCGGCACGTGCCTCGAAGTCATCCGCGAAAGCCCCTCGTTGTCGGCGGGGACAACACAACGGCTGGTCCGTTCCGGTCAACCACCCTGAATGGGTCGAGACGGAAACTTTCTTCGGAATCGTCTCGTCGCGCCTCCTTTGCCACGAAGGCGGGCGACGTCCCGTCGCGTCATCGCTTGGTGTTCGTCGCGACACCTTCGGAGAACGGGACCGTCAGGACGGTTTCGCCCGCTTCGTCGATGATTTCGAACGAGCGATCCAGAGCGTCGCTCAGGGTGGAGCCGCTGACGAGGGCGTTGGCGACGATCTGCTTGACGCCGATCATGACCTCGTCGCGCAGGTCGTCCAGGCCGCCGAACTCGTCTCCGTCCGGATCGAGATGGAGCCCGTCGCGATCGCGCAGGTTCAGAAAGTATCGCGGCATGCCGGTCTCCTACCGTAACGGCCAAGCCTAGACTGGGTGTGCCATGCGGCTGCCGCAAGGGAGATCGGGCAGGAAACCGCAGGCAAGAAAATGTACGCAAGCAACCACGGGCAGGAAACCGGACGCAGCCCCGCCTTTGGGGGCGGCGAGCCTGCTCAAAACATGGTCTGTCCATCCACCCGAAGGTAGCCGGCCTTGAATTCGGCAAGAGACCTCAGCCTGGGCCAGTCCAGGACCTTCAGGTTCTTGCCCTTGAGTTCGATCAGCCCCCGCCGTCTCAGCTCCTGCAGCGAGCGGTTGACGTGGACGGTCGTCATTCCCGTCGTGTCCGCCAGTTCGTGCTGCGTCATGGGGAGATCGCAGCTATCCTCCGTGGCCAGGCCGACAGCCCGCAGCCGGACGAGGAACTCGCAGAAGAGATGCGCGATCCGCTCCAGAGCCGACCGGCAGCCGATATTCACCAGCCATTCGCGCAACGTCGCCTCGTCGATCAGGGCGGAGATGCGCATCGCCCGGGCGATCGCCGGATGGTTCTCGGTGATCTCTCTCAGGGTCGTCGCGGAAACGCGTGCGACCTTGCAGGGGGATAGGGTCGCGATCGTATGGTCGAGCCGGTTCAGCAGGGCGATGTCGAGATCGCAGGTATCGCCCGGAACGAGATAGGCCGTGATCTGTCGGGCGCCGTTGGCGCGTTGCTTGAACCGGCAACCGATCCCTTCGGTGATGAAGATGATATCGCTCGGCGGCTCGCCTTCGCGGACGAGGTTGGTGCGGGCGGGAACGTCGCGGGCGACGGACGCGAGCCGATGAAGCGCGTCCCTATCGGCGTCGCTCAGTTCCACGAAGCCTTCCAGCTTCTGGATCAGAGGATTGAACACGCTATCCGCCGTATTCGAGAATCTATTCCGCGACAATGGTCGATATCTCTATGCGATCAACATCGGCTTTCGCCAAAAGTAGCATTCTTCGAAACGCGTTTTCAATGATCTATGACAATTGAAGGACGCGAACCGCGATTATCTTAAGATAATCGCTCTCGTACTAAAGTCGTAGTCATGCTCCGGTTCGACGCGAGGTTCGAGCTGGACGGGCGCCGCCCCCACCTCCTGCTGTGACTGATCGATTCCCGAAACCGTGGATCGTCAAGGCGAAAGGGGCTTGCTCGACCGCCAGATCCATGGGGATGATCATTTGCCGCATGCTCTCGTCTTCTTTGACTATACGTCCTCGCAAAAGTGCCAAAAGCTCCTGGTGGGCCACATGACCGTAAAGACGGCTCCGATAGCAGCTGTAGGAAAGGTGAGGCATCGATCGCGAAAGTTCTAGTTCAGGCCACGGGGCGAACGCCTCGATCATATCGAAGACGAGATGTCGATTCTAGGACGGTGATACGCAAAAGGAAGACGGTGAATAAGGTCGGCCAGAAGCTTGGTACGGATCATGACCATCGCCGGGGATGAGATCGACGTTCATCGAAGCCTGAACACGTTGGGGGCGGTCCAGGGATCAACTCTCCGCGGCATCCTCGGCGATGAGGCGGCGGTACTCCGCCTCCGGTATGCCGTAGCTTTCGCCCGCGATGAGCTTGAGCTTGTCGCGATTGACGATCTCGATGTGAGACCTCCGGGCCCGGACCGTGCCGGCGCCTTCGAGGATATGGATCGTCGTCGTCACCCCGGGGCGATGGACGCCGAGCATGACGGACAGGAATTCGTGCGTGATGGGAAACTCATCGCCCGAGACACGGTCGTGGCACATCAGCAGCCAACGAGCCAGCCGTTCTTCCAAAGTATAAGAACCGTGTGACAAGGCTGTCTGGGCGGTGAGAAGCTGAAAGATGTGAGCATAGCGCATCATCAACTTGCGGAAGGCAGGTCTTTCCTCGACCAAGCTGCGGAACGAGGCCTTGTCCACCTGCAGCGCTTCGCCGTCGATCTGCATGAAGGTTTCGTGGGGCGTGGATTCCACGTCGAACAGCAGCGGTAGGCCGCTGGCTCCCTCCGAGCCGATGATCCCCACCTCGATGCGCCTGCCTTCGCGGGTGCCGACCACCACCGAGGCGACGCCGCTCTCGATGAAACGCATATGGGTCAAGGGCTGGCCGGGTTGGATGAGGACGTCCTTCCGCTTCAGCGTGACCGGCTCGAGAACGGTTTCGATGGCCGCATAATCGTCGGGGTGCATCCGGGAGAGAAGGCTGTTGCGAACGTGTTTTTGAGAAGGAATGACCATGCAATTGCCCCGAAGAGTCGGCGTCCGGTTTCCACGCCGCTCATCAACCCCAAACGCCGAACGTACCATAGCAACTGCGTCACGGGTCCAACAAATGATAGGCGGTGATTTGTGGATTATGAGCGTTTTTGGCGTTCTTTGTGCGTAATTCGACATTCGGCATGATCGAGTCGCTGTCTCGGGATCTCTGACGCGCCCGATCGAGACGATCGGCATCCTTGGCCGCTCGCCTCGATTTCCTTTTCCGGCCGGGCCGGACGAAGGGATTGCGGGTCCGAATACGCTTTCGGGCGATGCCGCCCGGAGGGATCATGTTGCTGCCGGGCGAGATTCCGTCATCGCGGCGCGGGAATTGCAGCCGTGGTTTCACGGGGCGGGGAAGGGCCGGTTTCCAGGCGCGTCACGGATGATGGGAGATTCGTTTCGGCCGTCGGGCATGCGGATTGTCACGTCGACCGGCGTGCCGTGGCCCTCGGATTCATGGCCCTCGGATTTATGGCCCTGGGATTCTTGCATGGCCTGTATGAGGAATGTCGAATTGTCATGGCACTGCGATAAGCTTAACCGTTTGAAGCCTCTGGGGTTAAGGCGCCGCAGATACATGTCTATGGCCGAAAGATCATAGATCCGACTTTTGAAACGGAGATGTCAGTGCCTAATTTCCTCAAAGCACTCGTCATGACGGTGATTGCTTTTGTTTCGATTTACTATCTGACCGGTAATTCGACGATGGCAGTGACGCTATCTCTCATCCCTCTCCTGCTCGGACTGCTGGGAGTGATGCACGGGCTTGCCTATAGCTTCGCTGCACTCTGCCTGGTCTGTGCGGTAGCCTGGTCCGTTGCTCCCCAGGAGACCAAGACGATGGTACGGGCCGAGGTGGAGAAGACCGGCGTCAAGATCACCGCAAAGTAGCACCGATCGGGCCGGGCGAGGGGATGCGGCACGAGGGGCCTCGGTGCCCCCTCCGATGCCGTTGTCGGCGCGGCGCTTCCCCTCGCTTTGGCGCGTTCGACACCGATCTGGTAGGGTCACCGCAGGGCTCGCGTGCGAGATCGGTGCGGGATGGGTTCGATGCCGGGGGAAGAGGGCAGGGGCGGGGCGGCCACGCGTCTTTTGATCGTCGACGACCATCCGCTGTTCCGCGATGCGTTGGCGAGCGCCGTCAAGCTCGCCTTTCCCGAAGCGGCGATAGCGGAGGCCGAGGGGATCGTCAGCGCCATGGCGGCCCTGACGGCCGACAGTCGAATCGATCTCGTGCTGCTGGACCTGTCGATGCAGGGCGTCGTCGGATTCGATGGCCTGATCTCGATCCGCTCCCGTTTCCCGCGCGTTCCGATCCTCGTCGTGTCCGGCCTGGAAGATCCGCGCATCATGCGCGAGGCGCTGCGGCACGGCGCGGCCGGGTTCGTGCCGAAGGCGGTGGACAAGGCGACGCTGACCCGTGCCATCGCGGACGTTCTGGGTGGAGGCCTGTCGATCCCGGCGGCGCTTTCCGGGCCCGCGGCGGATCTGGCCACTCCGGCGACGCAGCTCGCGGAGCGGATCGCCCGCCTGACGCCGCAGCAATTACGGGTCCTCCTGATGATCCGGCAGGGAAAGCTGAACAAGCAGATCGCGCACGAGCTTCAGGTCGGGGATTCCACCGTCAAGGCGCATGTCTCCGAGATCCTGCGCAAGCTCGACGTCATCAGCCGCACCCAGATCGTGATCGAGACGGCCCTGCTCGATTTCGACCAGATCCGCGCCCCGCAGGCGGGGTGAGCGCGGATCGTCGCTCCTCGGCCGAACCGCGCCGTCCCGGGGCCGATCCTCACGGGAATGTGCCCGGGGGCGGGTGAAGGGCAGGGGGCCGGATGTTGCATCCATGGCGGGCATGGCCGATGATGGAGTGTGGTGCGACGACCGACGCACGGGGCGCGTCGCCACACCGATCGCGGCCACGCTCCGGTCCGTCGCGATCCCATCCCCCCTCCATCCGTTGAAGCGAGTGCGATTATGAAGAACTCGACGTTGCGACTCGTCCTGCTTGCCGGGATGCTCACCGGATTGCCCATGACGGACGCCTCCGCCGCCGTGGGTGGCCGCATCGGCGCCTGCAAGCAGGAACTGAAGGCCAAGGGCCTGAAGGGCGACGAGCGCAAGACGTTCATGAAGTCCTGCAGGGACGACGCGCTCAAGGCGTGCAAGGAGGAGTTGAAATCCGCCGGCGTGGACAAGGCCGACCGGCATGCCTTCATCAAATCCTGCCTGAAGGGCGACGACGCCTCCGGAGCGACCACCGCCCCCACGGCCCCCGCAGCGAATGCGCCTGCCCCGATGGCACCCGCCCCGACGGCGCCCGGCTCGACCGTGCCCCCCGGCACCGGCACCGGCTCCGGCATGATACCGGAGGCGACGCCCCCGGCTCCTAAGCCCTGAAGCGCCAGACGCTGCTGCGCTTGATCTCCGCATCCTCGAGGGAGCGGCTCACCGGCACCTCGTAGGTCGCGAGGATGTCGAGCCGGTCCCTCGGCAGGTAGGAACGGCCGGGATCGCCGATGAGGATGGTGGCGCCCTGCTCATGCAGGGCCGCCAGCCAGTCGGTGACCCGGCCGGCGATGTCGCTCTCGTAGAAGATGTCCGCCACGAGGATCGTCGTGACGCCGAGATCGGCCGGCCGCGAACCGATGAGGTCGTCGAGGACGGGCGTGATCCGTTCGCCGACGCCGTTGGCTTCGGCATTGAGGCCGATGGCCGCGATCGCGAAGGCATCGAGGTCGCTCGCCGTCGCATGGGTGGCGCCGGCGAGCGTCGCCGCGATCGCCACCAACCCGGAGCCGGAGGCGAAATCGAGGATCCGCTGCCCGGCCACGAGGTCCGGGCGGTCGAGGACATGCCGGGCCAGGGCTTGCCCGCCTGCCCAGGCGAAGGCCCAGAACGGCGGCGGCAGGCCGATGGAATCGAGCTCGTCCTCCGTCTTCTGCCAGAGATCGGTGGCCTCGTCGGCCACATGCAGCACGATCTCCGGTGCGTGGGGCACGGGCAGAAGCCGCGTATTGGTGCGGATGAAGCGAAGTGGATCGACCGAGGGTGTCATGAGCGGATGAGATCCGCGTAGAGGCCCGTTACCGCCTGCATCACCGCATCCTCCGTGAAGCCGCCCTCGACCACGCGCCGCCGCGCGGCCTCTCCCATCCGCGCCACGAGGAGCGGATCGGCGGCGAGCCGGATCATCGCGGCAGCGAGGCTCCGCGCATCGTCCGGCGGGACCAGCATGCCCTCGATTCCCTCGCGAACCAGCGTCCGGCAGCCGGGAACGTCGGTGGTGAGGAGGGCGCGCCCGCAGGACGCCGCCTCCAGAAGCGTACGCGGCAGGCCTTCGCCGCCCCGGGAGGGCAGGCATCCGACATGGTGCTCCGCCCAGACGGCGCTCACATCGCGGGTCGGGCCATGCCAGGTGATGCCGTCCCGGCTCCAGGAACGCAGGGTCTCTTGCGGGATCGCCCTCCGGTTCGAGGCGTCCGGAGCACCGTAGAGGGAGAGCTCCACCGCCGCGCCCTCCGCGCGTGCGAGGCGCGTCGCCTCCACGGCAGTGTCGATACCCTTCGACCACAGCATCCGCGCCACGACGGCGATGCGCAGGGGCGGGGAGGGCGGTTGCGGCGTCTCTGCGAGCAAGGCCGGGTCGATGCCGGCCCCGCCGACGATGGTGACGGCCGTGTCGGCCGGATCGAGGCCGAGGGCGATGGCGTCGTCCGGGTTTTCGAACAGGAACCGGGTCTGTTTCGAGGCGAGCGGTCCACGGATCAGCTGGCGCAGGGCGATGCGGGCCATGCGTCCCGCGACGTCGGCGCGCGCGCCCATCAGGCCGAGCCCGGTCAGGGCATAGACCCGGCCTGAGATACCCGCCATCGCCGCCGCCGTCCCGCCCACGAGGATCGAGCGCAGCGCGATGCAATGGACGATATCCGCCTTCAGCGCCTTCAGGATCGCCGCGAGCTGGCCCGCCGCATAACCCGCCGCCATGGGGTTGAGGCTGGAGCGCTCGGCCTCCAACTCGACCACGCGCGCCCCCGTCGCCTCGATCACCGCCCGGTGGGCGCGCACGCGGGTCACCACCGCCACGGACAGGCCCATCGCCACGGCGGCCCGCGCCATGGGCAGGAAGTGCGAGGCGAAGAACCAGTCCTCGGTGACGACGAAGACGAGCCGCTTCATCGGCGCGGAGGAGGGCGAAGGGGACGTGGCCATGAGAGAGGCTGTAGCACGCCGCCGCTCCGGGGCGAGCCGGACGGTGTTGACGGCGTGGTAGGTCAGTCTGAAATCTGACCCTGAATGGTTGCGACTCGCGTTAAAGTTCCGATCTTTCGCGCAGGGTCCCTAGGCGGGGTATCTTGGCACCAATTCAGGGTCGACGATGCATTGGGTTTCTATCTGCCACGGCAGCGCTGGGCAGCGGCGCATCACCGCCCAGGTTGTGTCCGGCAACGCCAAGAAGGCTCTGGAATACGACAGGAAAGCCTTGAACTTGCCAACCTAAATGATGAGGAACTTTACACCCAGGTGAGAGACTCGCGGCGGAAATCTGACGTGTACAACCTTACGGATGTGAGAAGCCGATTGAACCTTAGGCTGGGGATAGATTGACGCCCGCCGGACCGAAAGGCGAGGAGCGGCCCGCTCGCGTATCGTTTCGATTTTGGGGCATGGAAGCCGGAGCTGGCTTATTAGAAACTGCCGCGCTTGCCGCTGGCAAGGGTAGGCTACAAGAAGCGGGGCGATACGAGTGACCAAAACATCGCTTAGAAACAGCGTAATATTTGTGTCCGCAACTTTCGTGCTAGTTGCCCTGCTGGCGGCAATCTCACGATTTATCATCCATTCGGAGTTTTTATACGGATATCTGAAAGATTTTTCTCCGCTAATACTGGCTGTCGGTGCCGCGTATCTTGCGTATAGCTTTCAGAGAAGAATGGCTTTCCTAACATCGCTGCGGGATTTGTGGAAGGACATTACGCAAACAAAGAACACACTTATTAACTTTACCTATAAATCTGATCCAACATTAAAAGAGTACGATGAGGCTCAGCAGAAATTATACAATACTATAGACTTAGTTAGGGCGGTTTACAAAAATGTTGGGGAAACGGATGAAGAAATCGGCTTTTATCCTTTTGAGCCGTTGCATGACATGAGAAGAGCGTTTTCCGCGTGTGAGCCAGCTATTTCATCGTTCGAGAAACGAAAGAAGGCTAGGGCAGAATTAGTTAGCGCGTGGCATTCTCTAAAGTTGGCATTTCTCCAAGAATTTCCAAGAGCGTCTCCGATTGCTCCTGTTGTCGAACGCGGAGCGCGCGATCCACGCCGCTAAACTCGAACTGAGATGCTACCCGGAAGGTAGCTAGGATGAACGATAGCGTGAAGGCTGGGCATCCCCCCGGCGAGACATCGCGCCGCCGCCCCGGTTCGGAACGCCGCCCGTGCCCGGTCGGTTGACGGTTCCTGACGATCGACGGGAGGCGGGTGATGGCGACGGATCGCGAAGAGGACGGCGTTGTCGCCGATCCGCGGGATGCGGCCATCGAGGCAGGCCTGACTTATGTGGATGCCGACCGTCCGGGGCTCACGCGCCGCAGGAGCGGAACCGGGTTCTCCTATCGCGATGCCAAGGGCAAGCCCGTCCGCGACCCTAAGATCCTGAAGCGGATCCGGTCCCTGGCGGTCCCGCCCGCCTATACCGATGTCTGGATCTGCCCCCGCGCCGACGGCCATATCCAGGCCACGGGACGGGACGCCAAAGGGCGGAAGCAATATCGCTATCACCCCGATTTCCGGCAGGCGCGCGACTCGACCAAGTTCGAGCACATCATGGCCTTCGCCGACGCCCTGCCCGCCATCCGGGCGCGGGTGGACGAGGATATGGGCCGTCGCGGGTTGTCCCGCGAGAAGGTGCTCGCCACCATCGTCCATCTCCTGGAGGCGACCCTCATCCGAGTCGGCAACGACGATTATGCCCGCACCAACAAGAGCTACGGCCTCACCACCCTGCGCGATCCCCATGTGACCGTCGCTGGCGCGGAGCTGACGTTCCGCTTCAAAGGCAAGAGCGGCAAGATGTGGAACCTGTCGGTGAAGGACCGGCGCGTGGCCCGCATCGTGAAATCCTGCCAGGACCTGCCGGGCCAGGAACTGTTCCAGTATATCGACGACGCGGGCGAGACGCGCGACGTCACCTCGGCCGACGTGAACGCCTATCTTCGCGAGATCACCGGGCAGGAGATCACCGCCAAGGATTTCCGGACCTGGGCCGGCACGGTGCTGGCCGCCCTGGCCCTGCAGGAATTCGAGGCGTTCGACAGCGAGGCCAAGGCCAAGAAGAACCTGCGCGCGGCCATCGAGAGCGTATCGGCGCGGCTCGGCAACACGCCGACGATCTGCCGCAAATGCTACATCCACCCCGAAATCCTCGACGGTTATCTGGAGGGCGCGTTGCTGATCCAGGTGGCGGATGCGGTGGAAGACGAGTTGCGGGACGATATCGCACGGTTGAAGCCCGAAGAGGCTGCGGTTCTCGGATTGCTGCGGGCGCGTCTCGAAAAGGCGAAGGGCACCGTCTCGGTCAAGACGAAGGTGCCGGCCAAGGTAAAGGCCAAAAGTTCGACGAAGGCCAAGAGTTCGGCAAAGGCCAAGAGTTCAACGAAGGCCAAGGCCATGGGGGCTGCGACGGGCAAGGTGACGCCGTGCAAGGAACGTTCCGTCTCGGTGAAGCCCGAGGCCCGAGCGACGGCATAGGCCGGGACCGGACATCCCGTGGCCGAAATCTACCGGACGGTACCCGCCCTGAACGTCCGCGATGGGTGGAAGCGGACTCTGACGGTACGCCCCGAAGCAGACGTTTCGCCTCGACCGTGATTGCCGCTGCGCATGCGCCATAAGCGACATGTCTATATTGAAAACGGTAGCTGCCCCTTACAAAATCTCGGACAGCCCATATAACCTTACTTAAAGGCTCCCAGTTTTGTTTGGTAAAATCTCATTTATTCAACCGAAGGTCGCGTAAGTTTCAATGAGATAGCGTCGATGTGCTGTGACCCCCGTGCAACAACTAGTCAAAAGGGCGTCTCAGTTTATAATACTTCTAGATTTTTTGGCATCCAGATTGAAATGCCTATAAACGTCGCTTCTCGCGCAGGGCAAATCAAGCTTGACGCCATATGTTTCTGAATTGTAACGGACGAAAAACCATAACAGGCTAGCTTTTGTTCGTGTCCAAATCTTTCAAAAACAATAAAAAAATCTTTCCGCTGGTTACTTCGGTTGCCATTGGTTTTGTGGCGCAATCCGGATCATTGAACGGTTTCGGGCCAAGTTCCGCTTTAGCACAGCTTGCGGCAGACTCCTCTCAGGAAGTGCAGCTCGACGAATTATCAGTGGTTGGCAATGGCGGTCCGGCAAGCAAAGTGGATGGTTACCTCGCCAGAAACAGTGTCAGCGCAACGCGCACTGACACGCCCCTGCGCGAGGTGCCACAAACAGTCGTTGTCGTGCCAGACCAGATCCTCAAGGACGTCGCCGCCACCCGCGTCGATGCGGCGCTCGATCTTGCCGGAGTCGGCCGAGCGAATAACTTCGCAGGTCTCGGGCTGACGGAATTTACGATCCGCGGCTTCTCTACGGGGGAGTACTATCGAAACGGCTTCCCCGTGAACCGTGGCTATCCAAACTCGCCTGATGTCGTCTCGATCGAGCGGATTGAGGTCCTGAAAGGCCCCTCGGCATTCCTCTATGGTCGTGGCGATCCAGGCGGCACCTTCAACATCGTTACCAAACAGCCTCAGGCCGAACGCTCTCTCGCCATCGGAACACAGTTCGGAAGCTTCAATCAGAAACGCACCACCTTCGATGCTACCGGTGCGCTCGATCAGGAGGGGCGCGTGCTCGCCCGCGTCACAGGTGCAGTCGAGGACAACGGCAGCTTCCGAGACTTCGTGCATAGCGACCGTTACTATCTCGCGCCCGTAATCGCGTGGAAGCCGTCGGCCGACACCACGATTACGCTCGAGGGCGAGGTGGTGAGCACCGCGGCGACCTTCGACCGAGGTATCGTGCCTATCAACGGCAACTTGCGTGCGGTGCCGCGCAGCCGCTTCATCGGCGAGCCCGGCATCCCGCCCGTCCGCAACGACAACGCGCTCGGGCAGCTCCGCATCGAGCACCGGCTCGATTCGAACTGGGTGGTGAGCGCGGGCGCGCAGGCGCTCGGCGGCCAGCTTTACGGCGATGGTGTCGGTGCTGTGAACGTGCTGGGCGACGGCCGCACCCTGCGGCGCACCTTCGAACACCGCGATTTGAGCTGGTCGGATCTCAACCTGCAGCTCAATCTTGCGGGCAAGTTCGAGACCGGACCTTTCCGCCACACCCTGCTGATGGGCTTCGAGTACGACAGCTATCGCTACCGGGAGATCTTCGATCGCTCGAATGTGAACGTCAATCCGTTCACCCTCGACCTTCTCGCGCCTCGCTACGGGCAATCTCCGCTGCCGCCGCTCGGCTCGATTACCAACTTCCTCCAAAACACTCAAAGCTACGGAGGCTATATCCAGGACCAGATCGATATAACTCCGCGGCTTCACGCCCTCCTCGGCGTGCGCGTGGAGGATCTTGGTCTCGTCTCGACCGATTATCGGACTGGCCGTACCACCAGCCTGCAGGGGACGGTCGCGACCCCGCGTTTCGGCCTCGTCTACGATCTCACCGACGCAATCGCATTGTACGGCAATTATGGTCGCTCTTTCCGCCCAAACACCGGCACTGACCGCAGCGGGAACCCCTTTGCCTTCGAGCAGGGTGAGGGATACGAGGCCGGCGCGAAGATCAGCCTGCTCGACGGAAGCCTGAGCGCTACGGCCGCCGTGTTCGACATCCGCAGGACCAATGTCCTCACCGTCGATCCAGGCGATTCGAACTTCAGTGTTGCGGCTGGCGAGGTACGCAGCCGTGGTTTCGATCTGACCGTCGCGGGCTATCTGACCCCCGGCTGGCGGGTATTCGGCACCTACACTCATGCCGATGCCGCTGTCACGCGCGACAACACATTGGCCGTCGGGACACGCATCGCAAACATCCCGGCCGATAGCGTCGCTCTACAAAGCGTGTACGAGTTTCAGAACGCCGATCTGCGCGGTCTCGGTCTTGGCGGCGGCATGACCTATGTCAGCCAGCGGGTGGCTGGGACCGCTCTTTCCACCTTCCGCCTGCCGGAATACACGATCTTCAACTTAATCTCGTATTACTGGATCACGCCTCAGGTGCGGGTCTACCTCAACGTCGACAACCTGTTCGACGCAAACTATTTTGATCGCGCTTGGCAAAACCGGTACGCCACTCCAGGCACACCCCGCACTATCATGGGCGGTGTCGCGGCCCGATTTTGACGTGAATCACCGGTGAGTAAAGATCCTCGCCGGAGGCTCGCAGTTGATTAAGGCCATGTCCGCTTCGCTCTTCGAGAAACTCGCGGTAGGACGGTCGCAAACCTACCCAACCCGGCCCTACCATCAGTTCCACCAATCTGCCTGGAAGCGGACCTTCGGCTGCATGGAAGCTCGGCAACGATTGGAGCACCTCGGGATCGCCGCGTTTCGAAATGATGGGGGTTCCACTGCGGTTAAATAAACGACGCTGAAAGCGGGCTGCTCCCAGCGGCGGTCACCCAACGTCGAATTTTTACCGCTGGCATCGACGCGAAAGCGCCCTTTCGGCGAATCCGGTCCTGCCTGCGTCTGGCGGGATTTTCTTCGGGGGCGCGGGTACGGCCGACGCGGCGAGCCGTCCCGTCACGGTTCCTCAGTGTCGCGCCATCGCTTCGATGATGGTCGAGCGGCCGTGCAGGCCGGTCTCGCTTTTGCCTTTCTCGGACTTGCCCTTGTCGCCTTTGCCTTGGCGCGGCATCTCGCTTTCGACGACGGGGGCGAGGCCCAGTTGCCGTGCGAGGCAGACGAGGTCCTTCAGCCGGCCCGTCTGGGTCTTGCGACGAAGGTTGAGCCGATGCGTCTCCACGGTGCGGACGCTGAGGCTGAGGCGTCGTGCCACCTCCTTGTTGCTGAAACCGGCACTGAGAAACCGCAGGATTTCCGCCTCGCGGGGGGTGAGCCCTTCTCCGGCATCCGCCGCATCGGACGTTTCGACATTGGAGGTCGGGGCGTCCGCCTTGCCCGCCTGGGCCAAGCGGACGATGGTGGCGCTGATCTCCCGCGGGGTCGCCGATTGGGCGACCACCGCATCGATACCGGCCACGAGCAGATGGCGCAGGGTGTCGGCGGGCAGGCTCTGGAAGGCCGCCAGCACGCGCAGCCTCGGATGATTCTTCAGCGCGGTGATCCGGGCGAGGTCGGCCTCGCTTGCGTTCTCTCGCAAGAAGACCAGGGCGACGACGCTCTCGATTCCCGGACCGTCGAGCGGCAGATCGGCCTCGCTCACCGTATGCAGGCTGGGCTCATGCTCCAGGAAGGCCCTCAGGACAGGCCCGAGCCCCACGGGTTCGTCGACGATCAAAACTCCAACGGCCTGGTTCATGCCGCTCCCCCCTCTGTCCCATCGCGATACATCGCGCCCGGGCTGGTCAAGAGCAGTTCAAATCCCATTCCATCGGTTTATTCGTCGCGATTCCGCGTCGCGCGATGAATACAAGGACGCATATCGCGAAAACAGCCGCGAAAATCGCCTTATCTCGGTTAACGCGGGCGAATGCATGCTGGCCGACCGACCACGCCTGTCCCTATCAGGAACAGCCCGGTCCGAAATGGGATCGGCTCATTCCATGCCTCACTGACACCGACCCATCGGTAGGGGGCAGTGAGATCCGGGATCAGCCTGCCCGGGCGAGGACGAGGTCGGAGGCGGCGGAAATCACCCGGTTGCGGCCCGTGGTCTTGGCCTCGTAGAGGGCGATGTCGGCGCGCTTGATCATGGCCTCGATCGTGTCGCCCTCGCTCCATTGGCTGACCCCGAAGCTGCAGGTCAGCCGGATCGGCGTGCGTGCCCCACGGATACGCATGCCTTCGACGAGGCGGCGCAGGCGTGACGCGAGAGCCTCGGCATCGGCCACCGGCCGGTGCGGAAGCACGATGCCGAACTCCTCGCCTCCGAGCCGCCCGACGATGCCTTCCTCCGCGATAGTCTTGCTGACGTTCTGGATCGCCGCATCGCCGACATCGTGGCCGTACTCGTCGTTGATGCGCTTGAAATGGTCGATATCCACCAGGATCGCCGACATGTCGCCGTGGTTGCCGACGCGGTCGGCAGCGTCCCGCACCCGCTGGAGGAAGGCGCGCCGATTGAGGAGACCGGTGAGCGGATCGGTCTCGGCAAGGCGAATCAGCTCGCTTTGCATGGTCGTCAGCCGTTCCGCGGCACGCATGCGGGCATGCAGTTCCTCGGCGCCGGGCGGTTTCTCGATGAAATCGTCGGCTCCGCTGTCGAGGGCCTCGGCCAGATTGCGGGAGTTACGGGCCGAAGACATGGTGATCACGTAGAGAGGACGATTGGTCTCGGCGATCAGGCGCGCTGACCAGCACAGTTCGAGCCCGCTCAAGGGGCGGACTTCCAGGCTCGTGATCAGGACTCGCACAGTCGTCGTGTAAGTCACGAAGTCGAGTGCTGCCTGAGAATCGGTAAAGACGTCGACCGTATGGCCTTGCGGTTCCAGAAGTCCGGCGACGACCTTCAGGACAACACGGCTCGTGTCGACGATGACAATGTGCATGGCGTTGGTCACTCGCCCGATTTCTAGCGCTGTGTTTCAGCATGGCAGCCACAGATTAACATGTTGCCAAGACGGCATGCCCACATGAGTCCATCCGAGGCCCCGGCAGGCGGATGCCCTGCATCGCCCCCTGCGGGAGGGGCGTCGCAAGGCAGATCACCGACGCTCCGTCATCCCCGGTTGAATGCCGCGCCTCCGACTGGTAGCTAACGCGTCGGGCCGGCGTAGCACAGCGGTAGTGCAGCGGTTTTGTAAACCGAAGGTCGGGAGTTCAATCCTCTCCGCCGGCACCACGCTTTCGTGTGTAAGCGCAATAGGTTACGCTGTCTGGCGGACTTAGGCTGGCCGGGTCTCACACGGCGGCCTCCCAGATGGCGCGTCCCCGGAAGGATCCCGGCACGGGAACCTGTCACCTGCGGCAAAGGCCGCACAGGATTGTGTCTCCCGTATCAAAGGGACGCGAGTCATTCTTCACATCGATGAAAAGCCTGTGGCCGTCACTGCTGGCGCAGTGGTCCAAGTGTCCCTCCGAACCAAGGATGTTGCGGAGGCGAAGCGACGCCACAGCGAGGCTGATGCCGAACTCAAGCGCTATTGGGAAACCGTCCGGATCGGGCCACAGCCGCTGACGCATAGAGAAGTGACGGCGCTGACAGGCGAAATGTACGCCGCAGGGATGCAATGTCTCAGTGACGACAGAAGCCGATACCTCCTTAGGGTAGTTGAGGAAGCCGATCGGGTTGGGAGCGATCTCAAAACGGATCACATCAATTTCGAGACCCTGCGTGACGCCTTCCTAAGCACTCTTGAGGAGGCCGGAACACCGGCAGAGTGGGCCAAGTTCGACGATCTCCGTGCCATCCCGATGGTGACGCTAGAGCTGCGCCCGACCACGTTGGGTCGGGACACATCTCTAAGCCTCTGTTTGCCGCGCTCTGTTTCGCCGAACCGGCATCCACTTCGGCGGAAAGCGCTCTAGAGGCCGCGTTCGGAGCTCAAGCGGACGCACTTCTGCAGCAAAAATCGCTTGTGACGGATGTAGCCAGTCGAGTTCTTCTGATGCGGGAGCTTTGTCGAGCAACGCGCCAAGCTGCAGACTGCGGCTTTCGAAACGCCAGCGGGGATTATAGTGTGGATAAGACATTTGCTCGCTTCCCTGCCTTGGGATAGCGGCGCTCGTCGTCGGGTGAAGAGGCGGTCTGTTACAATCAGCGACATTTTTTCGGCCTGGGAGGCAGGGCCAAAACAGGAAGTTCAGCCTGCGATAGTCAAACGCTATCGCTGCATATTTGGATTCCTTCCTTCATATTTCGGAGACCGTGACGTCAATTCCTTATCAGATGATGACGTTCATGAATGGGCAATTCATCGCCGCGACAAGCAAGGCGTCACCGCGCGATCAATTAAGCGGAGTGATTTATCCGCAGTAAAAGCTGTGTTCGGATGGGCCATAACCCGTGACGCAAGGCGCCTGTTGCAACGAAACTCAGCTAGCAACGTGCATTTGCCTGAACAAAAGTTCGATATCATGCAGCAAACTCACCTGAAATCGTTGAGGGTAATGCGATGCGATTGGCTGATTGAATCCGATCTTATGGAACAAATGCCCCAAGAAGCTACGGCACGGTCAAGTGTCGTGACGCCGGCTAACGATTCACGATGGGCGTGAAGCTCGCGAGCCTGGGCTATGGCCCCGACCGCCTGTGTACTCCTCCACGCCCGAAGCTGGATCTCCAGCACCCAAGCCGCCAAAGCTAGGGAAGCATCCGAAAACCGCCAAAACCGATGCGCAGCCTGAAAAGCCAGTGTCCAATCAGGACGATGATCTGTAGCGGCGGGCGAGGAGGTCGACCGTGTCTTTTCCTCAGCGATCGCCTTCAGCCGTTAGCCAGGAAGGGCGTCACGCCCGTGATCGCGGCGACCCAAGCAGCGCCAATCCTTACCCCTTGGACACTGAGGAGCATGCCACCTGGAAACGGGGTTGGGAAATGCCCGACAGGGAGATTGGGCAGGAGAAGGCCAAGGGCGATCAGGAGTGAGAGTTTGGCCTGTCACCTGTCAAAACAATCTGGCTAGGTTCTTCCACGCCTTGGGTTTGCCTCGCCCTCAAGCCCACCACAGAACGAACGAGCTGCAGCACGGCGCAGCGCAGTTGATCGTTCTCGATGGTGGCATAGGCACGAAGCAGATCGACAGCACCGGCCTCGCGGAAGAAGCCGAAGGCATCGTTGTGCTCCTCGGCTTCATGATCGCCGAACAGGGTAGACATCGGCACTTCGAGGAACTGAGCGATCTGCTGCAGCCGGCCGCTGCTGACGCGGTTCGCCCCTTTTTCGTATTTCTGGATCTGCTGAAACGTGACGCCGACGTGCTGGCCTAGATCAGTCTGCGACAATCCCTTCGCCTTTCGCAGCGTTGCGATGCGTAGGCCGACGGTACGATCAACGTCTGTCGTGGATTTTACAGTCACAGTGGCCACCAGCTATATTAAGTAATGATTAAGTATGATGACATTCCAAATGAGAGCTAGTGCGTATTTATCTTCGCAACATAGGGAATCGGCACTCGGCTGATGCGCTGTAAATCCCCAGTGTTGCAAGATCGCACTATCGCTGCTGACGCTTTCGAGGCTCTGTGTCGTTCAAATTCATCGCACGGGCCAATGACTTCCATGTTCAAGAAGCTTCTCCTCACCACTGCGGCCACCGCTCTCCTGGCTGGCGCCGCTTCGGCCGCCGACCTTCCGCGTCGCGCCGCTCCCCCGGTCTTCGTGCCGGTGCCGGTGTTCACCTGGACGGGTGCCTACTTCGGTATCAACGCCGGTTACGGCTTCGACGCCGGCAGCAACAGCGACCGCTACGCCCTGCCGGGTGGTTCGGTGCTGAACTCCTTCACCCGCACCCCGGTGGTCGTCTCCACCAACGGCGGCAACGATCTCGAAGGCTTCGTCGGCGGTGGTCAGGTCGGCTACAACTCCCAGTTCACCCCGGGTTCGGGCGTGGTCGTCGGTCTTGAGGCGGACGCCCAGTACACCGACTTCGGCAACAAGAGCCGCACCGTGACCGGCACCATCAGCCCTGTCGCCGGCGCTCTCAACAGCCCCGTCGGTGTCCGCGTCCCGGGCAACGAGATGAACTTCTTCGGCACCGTCCGCGGCCGCCTCGGCTACGCGTTCGATCGCGTCCTGTTCTACGGCACCGGCGGCTTTGCCTATGGCGACGGTGGCACGGGTGGCGACGACTTCCGCACCGGCTACACCGCTGGTGGTGGTTTCGAGTACGCGATGCCTACCGACTCGTTCTTCAACTTCTTCAAGTCGTCCGCAGTAACGCTGAAGGTCGAAGGCCTGTACGTGAACCTCGAGAACGAAGGCCGGGCCGGCAATCGCTCGGTGTTCAACCCAGCCACCAACGTTCTTACGCTCAGCCGTTCGGTCACCGCTCGTGAGAGCGAGTTCGCCGTCGTCCGCGCTGGCCTGAACTACAAGTTCGGATCTTACTAAGGCGCTTCGCCTTATATCCTCTGACTGAGCATCCCCAGCCCGATCCAGCCGGCCGCTCGGCCAACAGACGCCCTAGGAGCTTCTCCTGGGGCGTTTTTCGTATGTGCATCAATCCCGGTCATACCGATGAGCGGATGTGGCTGGCCAGTAGGGCCGATGCGCGCATCGCGATGGCTTGGGTTGGCTCGCACACACTCTCGCCGAACTTTAGGAGGATCGTGGCTGTGGTGCAGGGCGTGTGCCGCTGCACGCCGGAGTGAGCAAGCCTATGATCAAAATCCTGACGGCGATCCTGTCGGTCATCGTGGTCCTGGCGCTGGGCGCCTGCCTCACGGTTGTGACGCTTCCGTTCCGAGCCGTCCGTGGCCTGGTGCGCAGCCGAGCCGTGCCTGCATAGAGAAGCGAGTCTTTCTCCCGCACCTTAACGGTTTGTTGCCAACGTCCGGTTAGGAAGTCTCAATCTTTTGAGGATCTTCCCATGCGCGTGCTGCTGATTGAGGACGACGCTTCGATCGCCGCGAGCATCGAACTGATGCTCAAGTCGGAGAGCTTCAACACCTACACGACGGATCTCGGCGAGGAAGGAATCGACCTCGGCAAGCTCTACGACTACGACATCATCCTGCTCGACCTCACCCTTCCCGACATGTCGGGCTACGAGGTGCTCCGCAATCTGCGCGTGGCGAAGGTCAAGACACCGATCCTGATCCTCTCCGGCATGGCCAGCATCGAGGACAAGGTGAAGGGCCTTGGCTTCGGAGCCGACGATTACCTCACAAAGCCGTTCCATAAGGACGAACTCGTCGCCCGCATCCATGCGATCGTCCGCCGCTCGAAGGGCCATGCCCAATCGGTCATCACCACCGGTGACCTGACGGTGAACCTCGACGAGAAGATGGTGGCCATTGCCGGCAACCGGGTGAACCTCACCGGCAAGGAGTACCAGATTTTGGAGCTCCTCGCGCTGCGCAAGGGCACGACCCTCACGAAAGAGATGTTCCTCAACCACCTCTATGGCGGCATGGACGAGCCCGAGTTGAAGATCATCGACGTCTTCATCTGCAAGCTGCGCAAGAAGCTCGCGAACGCTTCCTCCGGCAAGAACTACATCGAGACCGTCTGGGGACGTGGCTACGTGCTCCACGATGGCGTAGCCGAGATGCAGGCTTTGGCCGGTTAGGGTCTCTCATCCGCGTTTTGTGAGCAGGCTTCAAAACCATTGCGCGTCAAGCGGCTGCGTCTGGCCGCCGATGGGTCCGAGCAGGTCCGGGAACTGTGCCGCCTCCGGTTGGGCCTGCGCGGCCGGTGTTTCGCCCATGGTCGCAGATCCACCGCCCATGATCGCCCGTAGGAAACTCGCAGCACTGCACGAGTGAGTTGCCCGAGCTTCCGTTGGCATCGGCCTCGGTGTCACTGGCCCGGTCGAAGCTGGCGCACTCGATACACCGAATGTTTGCTGTGAAAGTCTACGGGGCCGTTCGGCCGTTCGTCTTCATCGACGGAAACGTCCGCGCCATCGAGGAAAGGATCTGTAGGAGCGCTTTGCCGGCCACGAGGAGAAGACCCGCTCGCTGGGCGGAGGGAGCGGAGTGGTGGCTCGTAAACATGCTTGATCCACGATCGAACTCCTCATGGAGGCGCTTGCCCACCTCGGGGCTGCGTTACCGACGCGCGGGTGGCGGCGCGCTTCGCACGATGAGGCCCAACCGCGCCTTCGCCAAGAACGGGCTTGGAGTAATTTAGCAGGCGATCCTGCCACCTGAGGCTTTAACTAGTCGGTAGCAGCATTGCTCCTCGACGCAACCTACGATCCGCGGGGCGGCATTGACGCCGAGATGATCAGGGCGCCGATGCGGGACAATGCCGATGTGATCGAACGGGTGCCGGAGTTGAAGCCGATCCGCTCACCTACCCTGTATATGGGGCAATTAGCATCTAGCTCTAAGCCCGCGGCCGAGAGCCTTAACCTATGCATGCAAGACAGAACCGAGTTGCTGCTTGGCGCAACACATTGGCTGCACCATGAGAAGGGTAGGACGCTGACAATGCGCCTATGACCTTTCTCAGCCAGTAGACGCCCTTCGTGTGCCCCTCAGCGAGGCCTGCTGACCGAAAACAACCTGAACTGCTATCGCGTGTTGCGAGGAGATCTTTAGCCACTTGCTAGTACATGCGTCCGTGCTGCTGTGCGACAGTAGCTTGACCGATGCTTGCTGCGGAACTCTCCTCCAGCCCTTCCCGTTTGCATAGCCCACAGAGAGAAACAACTTCTGACGGGCGCAATATGGTAGGAACCGACGAGCTTCGTTTCGGACCACTCGGCCGTAGCTGCGCGCATCTGTGTGTCGACATGCAGCGTATGTTCGCTGAGCAAACCGATTGGTGCACGCCCTGGATGCCTCGCGTTCTGCCGAAGGTGGTGCGGATCGTCGAGGCTCATCCCAAAGAGACCCTGTTCACTCGTTTCGTGCCAGCTCAAATGCCGGGCAATGGGGAAGGAACGTGGAAGCGCTACTACGAGCGCTGGACTTCCATGACGATTGCGCACCTCGGAGCAGACAGGGTCAACCTTGTCCCAGAGCTAAGCCGTTTCGTGCCGCCTGCTGAGATGATCGACAAGCACGTCTACTCGCCATGGTTGGGCACAGACCTGCACGAACGTTTGCGCGGGCGGGGCATCGACACGCTCGTGGTTACAGGTGGTGAGACGGACGTGTGCGTGCTTAGTGCCGTGTTAGGCGCTGTCGATCGCGGCTACCGCATTGTCGTCGTCACAGACGGGCTCTGCAGCTCTTCGGACGAGGCGCATGATGCGATGCTCACCCTCTACCATGGCCGATATGGCCAGCAGGTCGAGACCGTCACGACTGATACCCTGCTTCGGGGGTGGGTGTAAGGAAGCGGGCTCGTGATAGCTCGGAGACCATGCGATGCGTTCTCCGATCTTGCTTATCGGCCATAGCAAGACTTGGCCGCAATAGGCCTGATACTTCCTCTGCCCTCACATTCTAGATGTGCATATCAGGTGAGACATCCATGCTGCACGTTGTACTGCTCGGCGACTCTGTTTTTGATAACTCTGCTTACGTGGGCGGAGCGCCAGATGTGGTAGAGCAACTGCGAACAATTCTGCCTGAGGGCTCACAGTCCACATTGCTGGCCGTCGATGGTCACGTGATCACGGACGTGCCGCGCCAGCTGAGCCGGCTTCCAGACAGCGCGACCCACCTCGTGGTGAGTGTGGGTGGTAACGACGCGCTGAGAGCGTCCGGTGTGATCGAGCATCCCACCCGATCAGTAGCTGAGGCTCTCTACCTGTTGGCTGAGGTAAGAGAACGCTTTCAGACCGCGTACAGCGCCATGCTGGACACGGTCCTGGCGGCGGCACGCCCCACGGCACTCTGCACGATCTACGACCCACGCTATCCAGACCCTCAACGACGACGGCTGATCACGACAGCCCTCGCGCTGCTGAATGACGTAATTACGCGCGAGGCCTTCACGCGTGGGCTGTCGCTGGTCGACCTGCGCGTTCTGTGCAACGAGGACGCTGACTTTGCCAACCCCATCGAGCCGTCGGTCAAAGGCGGGCAGAAGATTGCCAAGGCTATCGCAGCCTTTCTTCATGCGCGTCCTGAGATGCAAGGTGCCAGGGCCTTCGCCAGATAGCGGCGGATGCACAAAGCCCTATCGCGAGCTTCGCCCGACCCCATGGACCCGTGATGCCGCACCATCCGATCCAAATCCTACTACCCCTCTCCGATAACCAAGGCCACGGCTTTCCCGGCTCCGATTACACGTGGGTGCTGATCGGAACTTACCAAGCAGTTCGGCGGGCTGACGGCGTTTACGCGTAGTCCGGCTGAGGGTCTTTGGGCTCATGTGCGGCCGGGCGAATCCACGCCAAAGGCAGGTAATCTCAACCACCTAACCGGATGGAGACTACCTATGTGCATGCGCGACTGATCAATTTGAATTTGGCTAAAGATGACATGAGGCGTCACCTAACTTGGGTGTCCTCCTCACTGCGGCGGCAGCGGCGATGGGATAGAGATGAAGTAAATCGCGTATGCCACCAGCGCTGCGAACAAGATACCTGCCGCAATCAGGCCGAAGCGGTTACTTTTGACCGGTGACGGTTTTTTATCGATGGGAGCCATTGAACCTCCTGTTTCGCTAAAAGAACCCCGTTTTTGAAGTTTGGTTCAGTATCTCTTGAACATACTAGGTGATTCACGGATGCTCGTGTTCGGAACGGGCGGCCTCGAACTGGGCTGTGTGGACGGATTAATATCCTTGGGCTGTCGCTCTGATGGGCGACACGGCAGACAGCGTCGAGGATTACCGTAACCGCCTGGAGGGCCGCTTTCGTGCACTCGCCCGGACGCAGGCGCTGCTCACCCGAACAGCCAATGCCGGCGTGGATCTGGCCACCCTGGTCCGAGAAGAGATCGGGGGCCAGGCGGAGCACGACGACCAGTACCGTCTCTCCGGACCGGAACTCCTACTGGCTCCAAAGGCCGCGGAAGTCCTCACGCTGGCCGTCCATGAACTGGCGACCAATGCCCTGAAGTATGGGGCTCTGGCTGAGCCGCATGGCCGGGTCATTATCGCCTGGACGGGATTATTGTGAGACACTCTCTCGTTAGCTCGCCTAGCGAACGTATGCTTCCGGCGACCATTGGAAGTTGCGTCTTCGACTAGGTTGGGTCGGGACCCGTCTGTCCGCTCCAAGACCGGGCTGGGTGGATTTGCGACTGTCAGCTTCCACGAGGCGGAGGTCACGTAGAGGGCGTACCGGAGCTGTCGGATCTCGGCAGCCCGAATCTCTTCGGCACGTTGGTGCGAAGCTATCGCAGGGGTTGGCAGAACTCAGCTGCGAGCCCATCAAACGCGGCGTGCAGGAAGGAGTCCAGCGGCTGATCTCCGCCCACCTGGATCCAGTCCTCAATGGCCAGGCGCATGGCGCCGAGCGAGGCCATCGCGAGGAGGCGTAAGGGCGTGCTGCGATCGGGACTCGGCCACCGCTCGACAAGCGTCGCATACAGGGCCTGCTCATGCAGGCCGTAGGTTGCCTGCTTACGCACCCTGAGGGTTTCGCTGGACCGCAGGACGCGGTCGATGCTGATGAACTCCTGGGTCCGGAAGCCTGCGGATAGCGTCAGCATCGCATCGCGGACCGCATCCACCGGCACCTTGTTGGAAGGTTGGGCCAGGATCGCCTTGTGCAGGGATACGCTGAACCCCCGCATCTGCCAATCCAGCAGGATCTCCTCCTTCGACTTAAAGTAGTAGAAGAAAGTCCGACGCGAGATGCCGGCCGCCTCGGCGATGGCATCCAGCGTCGTCGCCTCGTAGCCGTTCCGGCTGAACAGCTTAAGGCCTGTCTCCGCGATCCTCTCCAGCGTCTCCTGACGCTTACGCGCGCGCAGGCCACTCGGCTTTGATGACACGATTTCCATCCCTGCGTTTTGGCATGCGATTTCGCACATACAAAACCGCACTCAGTGCGAATATATCTTTGCACCGAGTGCGATTTAGCGTGTGGGGCGGGAAAGACCTGGATGTCTGGCTGGACGTTGAAAGACCTTCCTTCCCAGTCGGGACGGGTTGCCATCGTGACGGGGACAAGTGGCCTCGGCTTCGAGAATGCGCTCGCACTCACGCGGGGCGGGAGCGAGGTTATCATCGCTGGGCGCAACTCGGAGAAGGGCGGACAAGCCATCAAGTTGATACGGCAGAAGTCGCCTGACGCCAGGGTTCGCTTCGAAATCCTCGACCTGGCAAGCCTCGCTTCGATTGCTGCCTTCGCTCAGCGCATGGCGGGCGAACTCAACGGCGTCGATTTACTGATCAACAATGCCGCAGTGATGAATCCGCCGGTGCGCAAGGTCTCTGGCGACGGCTTCGAGTTGCAGTTCGCCACGAACTACCTCGGACACTTCGCGCTCACCGCCCATCTGCTGCCGTTGCTGCGCCGGGGGCGCACACCCCGCGTGGTCACGTTGTCCAGCGTGGCGGCCCGTAGCGGTCGCATCGACTTCGACGACCTGCAGACGGAGCGCACCTATCGCCCGATGGCGGCCTACGCTCAGTCCAAGCTCGCCTGCCTGATGTTCGCGCTCGAACTTCAGCGCCGCAGCGAAGCGAACGGCTGGGGGGTCACCAGCCTTGCGGCGCATCCCGGGATCTCGCGGACAGACCTGTTGCCGAACGGCTCAGGTCGCTGGAGCTTCGCCGGCATCATGCGGACCTACATGTGGTTCCTGTTCCAGCCGGCAGCGCAGGGGGCATTGCCGACCCTGTATGCCGCGTCCTCGCCATTTGCTTTGAGCGGGGGGTATTACGGTCCGACGCGACTGGGTGAGACCCGCGGCGCGCCGGGGCCCGCCGCCATTCCGGTCCAAGCTCGGGACGAGGCCGTTGCGGCTCGGTTATGGGCCGAGTCCGAACGTCTGTCCGGCGCGGTGTTCCAATAGATCCCGGTCGTCGGACGGACCTTCCCGATCATACGTAGCGAGGCGAAGGAGCCGCCGGATGCCTGGGCGTCCCACTGCCCGGCCAAACGGTGACCCTCCGTCGGGCACAGTAAGTCGCCTCGACCGGCCCAATTCCCAAGATCCCATGCCCGTGGCCTTCCTCGGCCATTCCAGAGCAGCTCCCACTTGGATGGAAACGATGTCGAACGGCTCGCTCACGTTCTGGATCGTCATCGCCGCCGCCAGTGCCGCGTTCGGTGCCCTGTACGGCATCCTGTTCCACGAGGGGCCGGCCGTACTCGGCGTTACGTATGGGACGTGCATCGGCGTCCTCGCCATCGCCTACGAGCGCGGTGCCCTGTTCCCGCGTTACACGACCTGCCTCCGGCGCCTGCCCTCTCTGGCCTACTTCGCCGCGGCGGAGATGAGCTTGCTCCTCGTGATCATCATAGGAATGGGCGTGATGGGCATCGTGGTCCGAGCCCTAGGCCTGACGGACAAGAGCTTGGCGGAGGTCGTGATACCTCGGCCCCAGGCTGTCATCTACGCGATGGCTGTGTCGGCGCTCCTGATCGGCGTGTTGCGCATGCGCGACCTCATCGGCCGCAGCACATTCACCAACCTGATCCTCGGTCGCTATCATCGCCCGCGCAGCGAGGAGCGCATCTTCCTGTTCCTCGATCTCGTCGGCTCGACCGCCTATGCGGAGAAGCACGGGGACTTCGCGGCACAGGAACTGCTGAAGGACGTGTTCGAGACGATTGCCGAACCGGTTCGCCGACATCGCGGTCAGATCGACGACTACATTGGCGATCAGGTGATCATCTCCTGGCCACTGATGCGCGGCATCGAGCGGGCCAGGTGCATCGAATGCATTTTCGCGATCCAACGAATGCTCCGCGATGACCGCGACCGATGGACTAGGAGATTCGGACTCGTCCCGGAACTCCGCGCGGCGCTCCATGGCGGCAGTGTGGTCACGGCCGAGATAGGGATCGACCGGCACAAGATCGCCTACTTCGGCGACGTCATGAACGCAACCGCCCGACTGGAAGGTCTGTGCCGGCAGACAAGCCGGTCCGTTCTCGTCTCGGAAGCCGTGCTCTGCAGGATTCCCGTGCTTCCAGACGGCATCGAGGCGGAGGCCTTGGGGCAGCATGTTCTGAGGGGGCGTAGCGGGGAGATGGTCGTCCACGCGCTTACCGAACGGCGGAAATTCTCGGTCGTTGGCGAGGTCGTCGGTCAACCCCATCATGGGCGCGGGGTTGCAGCGTCCCATCGCTTGTCTTGAACGGGCGTACCGTAAGCGCCGCTGGATGACGGCTAGAGCGCTCTCCGCCGAAGTGGATGCCGGTTCGGCGAAAAAGAGCGCGGCAA
>NZ_JAVTJA010000019.1:0-82996 GCF_031843785.1 Methylobacterium sp. WCS2018Hpa-22 | reverse complement strand
CAAGCGGCCGGACAGCCCCAGCTTGGCGTCCTCTTTTCACACAGCCTCCACCCAAGCCAGCCGTAGAACGGACAGACAGGTCCCGCCCCAACACCACCGTGAGAAGCAGTTTTTGTCGGGCTCGAAAGCCGACATAGGAACATGGCTCCACCAATCCTAAGGGAGGCTGGAGTGTGACATCGCGCCACAAACGATGCGATGAGACGCTACGCCAAGACTTCCGAGCGCAACAGTAGAATCCCTTCATATGCGTCTGTCGCGCATCGTGCTAATGCCTCTCGAAATATTTAATTAAGAGGGGGGAAATACAATGGCTAACTCGGTAAGCAAAGGGCTGAAGTTCGAATATTTCGACGCGGCCTTGAACGTTGCAAATCTAGCCGTCAACTTGGTCTCGCTGATTCCTGGTGTCGAACTCCCTAAAGAATTGACCCAGCTCTTCGGTGGTGCAGACACGGATCCGACCGTGGAACGCCTGGATGAAATGAGCGAGCAGCTCGATCAGATCGTCGAGCTGAACAAAAAGGTACTTGCGGCAGTCGATGAAATTAGGAACGATATCGATCGAAATATTCTATCAAATATCAAGTCCGACGTAAGCGATGCTAAAACTTACGTCCATCAGTACCTAACAACAAGCGATCCTGAACTGGCAAACAGCTACCTGTTTGAGGCGGAAAGACTCTCGACATCTGCGGTCACACGGGCAAAGAACTATCTTTTGGATAGCAATGCCGATGCCGCCATTGCCGTTCCGGCGCTGTTATCCGCAATTACCACTCGAATTGCCGTCATTCGCGAGATCGGCGATGGGGCAACGTCCAGCGCACAATATAAAGAGACATTGCAGACGGCAATTGAATCGCTGTCCACGGGTATCGAAAAGTTCGAAGAGTCCGCTCAGAACAATATGCCGGCGAAGCTCGATGTGTATGAGAGGCAATCCGGTGGTTTCACGCAAGTATGGATCAGGGTTTCCTACGAGCCGGCGTCCGGATCGATTTTTCAGGCCGAAATATTCGCAGGGGATAAGGGGACTGCATCGGTACAGCAGATGCTCGATGCGACAACCCTCATTTACGCCAATGGATCTCAATCCCTAAGAGAAGTGACTGATTATAGCGCCATCAAGGATCTATACATAAGGCGAGCACCTGTAGAGCAAACAACAAAACCGAACTTTTTGACTGATTTCAATAAATTAGAAGAAGATACCTTCAACAATTATTTCAGAGAAGCAAGAGGCATTGAAAAGCTTGAAAAAGCTGCCGCTGCCCTGCTGAGCTTGACGCAAGGTCAGCATATCAAGGGTACGAACAACGACGACACCAATCTTCGGGCTGATTCGAGCCTTGATGTGATCACCACCAAATGGGGTGAGAAGTTGCTCGCCCCTCACACGCTTGAGGGCCTGAAAGGCAACGACACCCTCTTCGGCGGCCAAGGCGGCGACACGCTCCGGGGCGGCGGCGGCGGGATCGTCTACAGCGCAGAGGGCGACGGCAACGATACCCTTCACGGCAACGGCGGCGACGACATCCTGATCGGCGGCACGGGCAACGACCGGCTCGACGGCGGCGTCGGCGACGACCGTATGGACGGCGGCGACGGCGTCGACATCGCGAGCTACAAATCGGCGAAGGCCGGCGTGATCGTGTCCCTCGATGAGCAGGACTGGCAGGCGGTCGTCCCAGAAAAGACGATCGTCTTTCAACCAGACCCTTTCCCCTCCGAGGGGGGAGTCATCATCACCCCCCCTCCCATCATAACAACGATCCCGGCGGAAAAGGACCGCCTCCTGAACATCGAGAACCTCGAAGGCAGCGAGTTCAGCGATCGGCTCACGGGTGACGAAGGGAAAAACGTCATCCTCGGTTTGGCCGGCAACGACATCGTCAACGGCGGTAGGGGCGCGGACCGGATGGTGGGCGGCGTCGGCAACGACACCTACGTGGTCGACAACGCCGGGGATGTCGTCGTCGAGGCGGCCAATGCCGGCACAGACACTGTCCGCTCGTCCGTCAGCGTCACGTTAGCGGCCAATGTCGAGAACCTGACACTCACCGGCACCGCCGCCATCAACGGCACCGGTAACGCGCTGGCCAACACGATCCTGGGCAATGGCGGCGCCAACATCCTCGACGGCAAGGCTGGAGCCGACACGCTTCAGGGGCTCGGCGGCAACGATATCTACTATGTCGACACTGCCGACGACCGCGTGTTCGAGGTGGCGGGTGGGGGTACCGACCGGGTGCTGACGAGCATCAGCTACGCGCTCGGAGCCGGTCAGGAGATCGAGCGGCTCGACACGACGAGTGCGGCCGGCACCACCGCGATCAAGCTCAGCGGCAACGAACTTGCCAACACCCTGGTGGGCAATGCGGGTGCCAACACCCTCGACGGTGGCGCTGGCGCTGACCTGCTCTATGGCCGCGCCGGCAACGACACCTACCTCGTCGACACTGCGGGCGACCGCGTGTTCGAGGTGGCGGATGGCGGCACCGACCGGGTGTTGACGAGCATCAGCTACGTGCTCGGAGCCGGTCAGGAGATCGAGCGGCTCGGCACGACGAGTGAGGCCGGCACCACCGCGATCAAGCTCAGTGGCAACGAACTTGCCAACACCCTGGTGGGCAATGCGGGTGCCAACACCCTCGACGGTGGCGCTGGCGCTGACCTGCTCTATGGCCGCGCCGGCAACGACACCTACCTCGTCGACACTGCGGGCGACCGCGTGTTCGAGGTGGCGGATGGCGGCACCGACCGGGTGTTGACGAACATCAGCTACGCGCTCGGAGCCGGTCAGGAGATCGAGCGGCTCGACACGACGAGTGCGGCCGGCACCACCGCGATCAATCTCAGTGGCAACGAACTTGCCAACACCCTGGTGGGCAATGCGGGTGCCAACACCCTCGACGGTGGCGCTGGCGCTGATCTACTCTATGGCCGCGCCGGCAACGACACCTTCGTGTTCTCGACGGCCTTAGGTTCAAGCAACATCGACCGCCTCACCGATTTCGCGGCGGCGGATGACACGATCCAGTTGGCGCGGGACGTGTTCACCGCCCTCTCGGCGGGTGGCCTCGCGTCGAGCGCCTTCAAGGATCTCGGCAATACCGGCGCCGTGGTCGATTCCAACGACCGCATCCTCTACAACCACGACACCGGTGCGCTCTCCTACGACGCCGATGGAAGCGGCACGGCCAAGACGGCCATCCAGTTCGCCGTCATCGACACCAAGGTCATGCTGACCCACGCCGACTTCCTGGTGGCGTAAGCCCGTGACACGCCCTGGCCGGACACTTTGCGTTCGGCCAGGGCTTCTTGATACTCAGGGCTCTGGGCCACCTACGCAACATATCGCCGTGGGTGGTCTGCCAGCACGTTGCACGCGCCTCACAGGAACGGGTCGCCGCCGGCCGGGATGGGTTCTCCGCTCTCGAGCCCTCACAAGCATTTGGCCGTCTTGTCACGGCACCTCACCTCAGGCGTGGTGTAGCAAGCGGCGCGAGCCCTAGCGGATCGGCGGACAGGGGACGGTGCAGAACGTCTGGACGTAGCTGGGCGAGACGTGAGGACCTCATCGGGGTCGGCTCCTCAGATCGGTGCCGGCGTCTCCCGCTCATTGATCTAAGCTTTCAAGTGGGAGTCCGACGAAGCTTTGGATGATGCCCGCCAAGGGCGTTCCTCGCCCAAAAGCAGACTGGCAAAAATCCACCCGTCTCGGACGTTGAGCGATAGGTACCAAGCGTCGGATTTCCACCACCAGGAATCGGAACGGGAGCCTGGGGGCGATCTTTCAGGACGACCTTTCAAACGGAGATACTGACCGGCAGGCGCCGCGACTTTGACATTGGACACCGGCTCGTGTCATCGGGCCGCGATGACGATGCGAGACCTTCCCCCCGGTGAAGGCCCCCTTGGCACGGGCTCCGGCGGGGAACGGCGGATCGACCTTGGCCGTTGGCAGAGGCATCGATTCTGTGCGGGCGCGCGATCCGATCCCGCATCGGGCCATCCTGCATCGAGCATGGCGACGAAGGAAGGGTGGCAGTGAGTGTCCTCGTGAACGGCGGCGAGTGCGGCGCGCTGATCGAGGCCGCGGATTGGTCTGCGACGCCCCTCGGACCCTTCGAGTCCTGGCCTGTTTCCCTCCGCACGCTGACGGCGATGATGGTCGCCTCGCGCCAGCCCATGTTCATCACCTGGGGGCCGTCGCGGATCGTCCTCTACAACGACGCCTATGCGCTGCTGCTCGGCCACAAGCACCCGGACGCGATGGGGCGTCCCATCGCGGAGGTCTGGTCGGAGATCTGGAGCGACCTCGCACCCATCGTCGCCGATGCCTATGCGGGACTCTCCATCCAGATGGACGATGTCTCCTTCGTCATGGAACGCAACGGCTTCCCGGAGGAGACGCATTTCGCCTTCTCCTACACGCCGGTGCGGGAAGAGGACGGCTCCGTCGCGGGTTTCTTCTGCGCCTGCACCGAGACGACCGGCCGGGTCGGCGCCGAGACCCGGCTGCGCGAGAGCGAGGCCGAGGTGCGGGGCGTCCTCGACGGGATGGGCGAGGGCTTCCTCCTGCTCGACCGCGATTTCCGTGTCCGCCGCATCAACGCCGAGGGCCTGCGCCTCGACGGGCGCCCCTCCGAGGCGATCCTCGGCCGTCACCTCCTCGACGTGTGGCCGGATGCCGAGCGGATGCCGACCTGGCCGCTCTACCGCCGCGCCATGGCCGAGCGGGCCTCGGCCGAACTCACCTACCGCCATACTTCGACGCAGCAGGACATCTGGATCGAGGTGCGGGTCTACCCGTCGGGAAGCGGCCTCTCTGTCTTCTACCGCGACATCAGCGAGCGCAGAGCGTCCGAAGAGGCCCTGCGCGAACGTGAGGAGCGCCTGCGCCTCGTGATGGAGGGCGCGCGCGACCACGTCGTCTTCACCATGAACCCGCAGGGCGTCATCACGAGCTGGTCGGCCGGCGCCGTCGAGGTTCTCGGCTGGAGCGTCGCCGATGCGCTCGGCCGTCACGGTTCGATGATCTTCACGCAGGAGGACCGGGCGAAGGGGATCGATGCCGGGGAGATCTCCAGGGCTGTCGAGACCGGCCGCGCCGATGCCGAGCGCTGGCACCAGCGTTCGGACGGGACGCGCGTGTTCCTCGCCGGCTCCCTCCACCGGCTGCCGCCGGACCTGCAGGGTCGCTCGCCCGGCTTCCTTCGGATCGCCCGGGACGAGACCCAGCGCAGGGCGCAGGCCGAAGCGCTGACGGAGAGCGAGGCGCGGTTCCGCAACATGGCGGACCACGCTCCCGTGATGATGTGGGTCACGATTCCCGACGGGTCCTGCATCTACCTCAACCGGCGCTGGTACGAGTTCACCGGGCAGACCGAGGCGGAGGCCCTCGGCCTCGGCTGGACCAGGGCGACGCATCCCGACGACGAGGGGCTGGCGGCGGACACCTTCCTGTCCGCCAATGCTTCGCACGAGCCCTTCCGGGTCGAGTATCGCCTGCGCCGGGCCGACGGCACCTATCGCTGGGCCATCGATGCGGCGACCCCGCGCTTCGGCACGGAGGGCGAATTCCTCGGCTATGTCGGCTCGGTCATCGACATCGACGAGCGCCGGGAGGCGGAGGAGCGCCTGCGCCAGAGCGAAGGGCGTTTCCAGGCCATCGCCGATTCCATCGACCATATGGTGTGGTCGACCCTGCCGGACGGGCACCACGATTACTTCAATCAACGCTGGTACGACTACACCGGCGTCCCGGCGGGTTCCACCGACGGCGCGGGCTGGAACGGCCTCTTCCACCCCGACGACCGGGACAAGGCCTGGACGGTGTGGCGCCATAGCCTGGAGACGGGCGAGCCCTACCATATCGAGTATCGCCTGCGGCACCGGTCGGGCCAGTACCGCTGGGTGCTGGGGCGGGCGCAGCCCGTGCGCGACACAGGCGGCCGGATTGTGCGCTGGTTCGGCACCTGCACCGAGATCCAGGACATCGTCGAGGCGCGCGACGTGCTGGCCCGCTCGCGGGCGGAGCTCGAACGCGAGATCGCCGAGCGCATCCAGGAACGCGTGCGGATCTGGACGCTGATCCCCGACCTGCTGATGTCGGGCACCCTGGGCGGCCAGTTCCTCAGCGTGAACCCGGCCTGGAGCAAGATGCTCGGCTACGACGAGGCGACCCTGCTGGCGATGCCGTTCTGGCAGATCATCCACCCGGATTTCCTCGATGTCAGCGCCGGTGTCGTCGAGGCGATGCGCCAGGGCCGCACCATGCGGCACCAGAACCAGATCCGCACGGCGGCCGGCGAGTATCGCTGGTTCGATTGGGTCAGCGCGCCGGTGGGCGACGTCTTCTACGCGGTGGCCCGCGACATCACCGAGGAGAAGGCCCGCGAGGCCGCTCTCGCCCAGACCCAGGAAGCCCTGCGTCAATCGCAGAAGATGGAGGCGGTGGGCCAGCTCACCGGCGGCATCGCCCACGACTTCAACAACCTGCTCACCGGCATTTCGGGCAGTCTCGAATTGCTGCAGACCCGGATGGCGCAGGGGCGCCTGACCGAACTCGACCGCTACATCAACGCGGCGCAGGGCGCCTCGCGCCGGGCGGCGGCCCTGACCCATCGGCTGCTCGCCTTCTCGCGGCGCCAGACGCTGGACCCGAAGCCCACCAACGTGAACGCCCTGGTCTCGGGGATGGAGGAACTAATCCGCCGCACGGTCGGGCCGGCGGTGACGATCGAGGTGGTCGGCGCAGCGGGCCTGTGGCCGGCTTTGGTAGACCCCAACCAGCTCGAGAACGCGCTGCTGAACCTCTGCATCAACGCGCGCGACGCCATGCCGGATGGCGGCCGCCTCACCATCGAGACCGCCAACAAATGGCTCGACGGGCATGCCGCCCGCGAACGCAACCTCGAACCGGGCCAGTATCTCTCCCTCTGCGTCAGCGACAACGGCACCGGCATGACGCCGGAGGTGATCGCCCGCGCCTTCGATCCGTTCTTCACGACGAAGCCGCTGGGCGAGGGCACCGGCCTCGGCCTGTCGATGATCTACGGCTTCGTGCGGCAATCGGGCGGCGAGGTGCGGATCTATTCCGAACTCGGCGAGGGCACGACCATGTGCCTCTACCTGCCGCGCCATTACGGCGAAGCCTCCGAGGTGGACGAGGCCGGCGCCTTCGCCGCCGCGCCGCGCGCGCAACGGGGCGAGACCGTGCTCATCGTCGACGACGAGCCCACCGTGCGCATGCTCGTGACCGAGGTCCTCGAAGAGCTCGGCTACACCGCCATCGAGGCGGCCGACGGCGCCTCCGGGCTCAAGGTGCTGCAATCGGACGTGCGCATCGACCTCCTCGTCACCGATGTCGGCCTGCCCGGCGGCATGAACGGCCGCCAGATGGCCGACGCGGCTCGGGTGGCGCGGCCCGACCTCAAGATCCTGTTCATCACCGGCTATGCCGAGAACGCCGTGGTCGGCAACGGGCATCTCGAGCCCGGCATGCAGGTGCTGACCAAGCCCTTCGTGATGGAAGCACTGGCCGGCCGGATCAAGGACATGATCGCCTCCGGGTAGGGGTGAATTCGGCACCCGAACCCTCGTCTCCCTTCTGTGCGGCCCGACGCGAGGGTGGCGTTCTTCACCCGCCCGCGGGAGACCGGCTTCTCGCTCGGGAGCGGTTTATCCAGAGAAATCCGGACCGAGCTATAACTGTATTATAAATTATGCAAATCATATCAATCTATAAAATTTCAGATCGAATCTGTTCTTTGGATATTGAGATGGCTAAATTTCACTATACGTAGAATTGGGACTTCGATCCTAATGATTCTACGTCTGGGCATCAACAATTCATCAATGCGGAAGCTAGGACGCTCGATTTCGGCCCTGGCGCGCTGATTGATGGATATGAGGAGTTCGAGAACATCCTCGGCAGTGCGTCCGACGATGTCCTTTACGGAACCGTCGGCGCCAATACGCTGAACGGCAATGGCGGTTCCGACGAATTGTACGGTCGGGATGGCAACGATCGCCTCGTCATCAGCAGTTCGCCCGTGATGGTGGATGGTGGCGAGGGGACGGACCTGCTCTTCGTAAACAAAGGCAGTGCCGTCGCCCTGACCGACGCTTCGTTCACCGGCTTGGCCAGCATCGAGAAGGTCTATGTCCGCGATGGGGCGGCCCTCAGCATGACGGGCGTCGATATCGGTGCGAAGATCTATTCGCAGAGCCTGGCCGTTGGCGGCTCCACGATCACCGGCACGGACGGCGCCGACCGCATCGTGGCTGGAAAGGGCAGCGACGACATCACCGGCGGCAAGGGCGGCGATTCCCTCTTCGGCGGCGCGGGTGCCGACACCTTCGAGTTCGTCTCGGGCGATGGCCGCGATGTCATCCGCAAGTTCGATGTGACCGAGGATGTGCTCCACATCGGTGTCATCACGGGCAGCATAGATGACGTGAAGATCGGATCGTTCCACGGCGAGGCTAACACGATCATCACCTTCACGGGTGACACCGGAGCCTCGAACAAGATCATCCTGCTCGGCATCACGGCCGATTCCGTGACGGAAGGCAGCTTCATCTTCTGACGCCCGCACCGTCCTCCGGCCTGCCCGGTCGCGTGATCCCTTCGCGACCGGGCAGGCGGGTCGAGCGTCTCTCTATTGGGCGCGGCGCGACAGCGACACCGCATAGGCCGGCGAGCGGATCGCGAACATCGGGTCGTCGGCCGGGCCGGCGATGCCGGCGGGGAGGTCCACCACCGGATCGAACGTGGCCGCGTCACAGGTGGCGGCGGGCTCGAGAGCCGTGATCGCGAGTGTGCCGAGCGTCGTGCTCTTGCGGCTGTCCTCGGGCCACAGAGCGGTCGGGTCGGCGGTGGGGTCGCCGGCCTCGCCGTGGATCGCCACCAGGGAGAAGGTGGCCGGCCCCTTGGCGAGGCGGTCCTTCAACTCATCGGCATAGAAGCTGTCGGGCTTGGCCTTGAGGTCGTCCTCGCTCAGGCCGAGCTGTCCCGCATCCGCGACGGTCTTCAGCTTCACCACCTGCGCCTCGCCCTTGGCGTTCGTCAGCGTATAGGCATGGACGCCCCAGTAATCGACGCCGGCATAGCTCGCCGGAACCGGGCGCGCATTGAGCCAGGCCGCCTGTTTCGTGGTCTCCGGATTGGCGGCGGCGAAAGCCTTGACCTTCTCGGCATCGGGTTTGCCGTCGGGGCCGGGCGCGCGGACCGAGACGAAATCGAACAGCTGCTGCGGCGTGCGCGCCGAGAAGACCGGCGCGGAAATGATGACGAGGACGAGGTCGCCCGCCGGGTCGCGCAGGCGCATGGCGAAGCCCCGCGTCACCGGCTTGGCCTTGTCCGACACGTTCGGATTGCTGCCGCCCATGGAGAAGCGCGCCGTCACCGGCACGGGCTTGGCGAAATGCGGTGCCTTCGACAGCCCCGCCGCCTCGGCCGAGGGCGTGAACTGCCCGGTGAGGCAGACGCCCTTGGCGCCGCTGGCCCGCACCCCGGGTTTGTTGCCGCCGGCCACGAACTGGCCGTTGACGATGGCGGCGGCATCCGCCTCCTCGGCTTGAACCGGAGAGGCGAGGGCGAGCGCCATGGCGCAGCCGGTGGCGACGATCGTAGATTTCATGGCGCTGTTTCCCCCGTCGCCCGGCTCGCATCGGCATGGGCCGGCAAAACTCGATGGCGCACAATCGAATTATAATATGTACAGGGTAACGGCGGCGTGACAAGGACCGGTTCGTCGGGACCGACCCCCCGAGAGCCTGTTTAAGGTGTTTGTCCAAGGCTTCACCTCATCCTGAGGCGCTCGGCTTGGATGATCGACCTTGCCATGGGCATTCGCCGATCAATCCGATCAAATTGCTGACGGTTTCAGGCCTCGGCCTCGGCCCGGACCCGGTGGAACACCTCTAGATGCGCCGGCTCCGGCGGGGTGCCCCGCACGCGCGCGAAGGCGAGGCGGAAGAGGTCTTCCGGGTCGCGCTCGGACAGGCGCACCAGCGGCGCCGCGTCGACGGCCTCCGCGACCGGATCGGCCGCCGCCGTCACGCGGGTATCGACGATGCGGACGGGGAAGCCTTCGGCGACCCGGTCCACCTCCGCCCGGTGGCCCGGCCCCAGCCCCTCGCGGGCGAGGCGGACCTGGATATAGGGCCGCTCCTCCATCGGCAGGGCCGGGTCGAGGCCCAGCGCCTTGAGATGGTCGCCGAGTTCGGAGAGCCGCATGTCGCCGCGCGGCGGCAGGCGCAGGAACGGAACCGGGCGCGGGATCGGGATGTGTTCCACCCGGGCCGGTCCATCGCCGAGGGTGACGAGGCTCACCCCATGCGCGTAGGGCTGCTCGGTGGCCGAGAGCGGGATCAGCGAGCCGGAATACCGCACCATTCCGCCACCGATGGTCTGGGCCTTGTGGAGATGGCCCAGCGCCACGTAATCGGCCTCCCCCGGGAACACGTCGGGCGGCACGGCATGTTCGCCCCCCACCAGGATGCGGCGCTCGGCCCCCTCCGATTCGGTTCCCCCGGCCACGTGCAGATGCCCGGTGAGGAGAAGCGGCAGGCCGGAGAGATGCGGCGTCGCCGCCTCCATCACCTGGGCGTAGAGGGCCCGCACGGCCCGGACGATGGGGGAGCCCTCCTCCCGGCGTAGGGGCGGCAGGCAGGCGGCGGTGGGATAGGACACGGCCAGGATCTGCGCCGCCACATGGCCGTTCCTGAGGATCGGCACGAGATGACGCTCGATGGACAGGGCGCCGTCGCGGCGGCGGACATTGCCGATGACCCGAACCCTGATGGCCTCGAGGATCGGGCTCGGCGCTTCGAGACGCCCGGCCGCGTCGTGATTGCCGGCGGTGAGGACGATGGTCATGGAAGGGCGCGCCCGGTGCAGGCGCACCAGCACCTCGTAGAGCAAAGCCTGCGCCTCGCCCGACGGGTTCTGGCTGTCGTAGACGTCGCCCGCCACCACGAGGGCGTCGACCTCGTGGCCGACGACGATGGCTTCGAGATGGGCCAGCGCCCTCGCATGCTCGTGGGTGCGCGAATAGCCGCGCAGTGACTGCCCGATATGCCAGTCGCCCGTATGCAGCACGCGGATCACGTCTTCGCCTCCAACTCGCCCGGACATCGTCTGTGCGGCGAGGAGGCTTGTAGCGCGCCGCCGCCACCGGTCCTACCCGGCGGCCCGCCTCGGCTTGTCGCAAAGACGCTTAACGGCAGACCGTCACGTTCTTGACCACCCAGCCTTCGCCCGCCTGCCACAGCTTGCGGCGGCTGCGACCGCAGCGGAGTTCGTCCGGCTCGGCCGATGTCCAGGTGACGCCGGGCGCTTCCGTCGAGCTGGTCTCGGCGGCCTCCTTGGCGAGGGATCCGGTGGCGACGGGCGCAGACTTCGTCTTCACCGTGTTGGCCTTGACCGTCCGCGACCTTTTGGCGGTTTTCGTCCGGGAGGCTCTGGCTTTGGCGGAGTCGACGGCCTTGGCCGCCGGCGACGAGAGGGCGGGCTTCGGACCCGCGAAAGCGGGGCTCTCCCCCGCGAGTGTCAGCCCGAGGGCGAGCGTCAGGACCGACGCGCCGAGGCGTGCGAAAGAAGAGATCGGCACAGGATTCGTCCGTCTTCCAAAGATGTGATGGTGTTGAAATGCAGCGCCTTATGTCGATGCGGACGGATATTTTTGCAATCGCAAGGATCGATGAAATCGGACATCTCCCGCATATTCTTGCGGCATGATGAAAGGTCGGTGGATTCTCCCTTCCCGGACCGTGCCGCCGGTCCGATCGTACCGCAATGCTGATGAGCGACGGCCCGGCGTGACGGCGGCCCCTGGTCTTGCTAAGTCACCGCCCAATCTTGGCTTTAGTCCTCGCGCCCTGGCGAGCGGCCCATCTTTGAGTACCTCATGTCCGAACGCCCCCTCATCGAGCGTCCCACTCTTCCCTTCAGCCGGCGGACCCTGCTGAGCGGCGCCGGCGCGACCCTGGTCCTGGCCGGTTCACCGCTCGCCGCTCTGGCCCAGGTCCGTGGCCGCCTCGCCATCGAATCCGACGACGGATACGGCCCCTATGACGACGACCGTCTCTACCGGGACGAGGCCGGACGGCTCTATCGCCGCCGTGGCGGTCGCTACGAGCCCTATCGCGAGCGCGCCACCGCACCGCGTTTCGAGGACGACCCCGATTCGGATCCCTATGCCGATCCGAACGCCCGCCGCCGTGCCGAGCAGCCGCCGGCGAACCAGGGCAACCCCGTCTCGCGTCCGGTGGATAATGGGCCGATCGACTACGCCCGGGCCTATGCGGCGATCACCGACGAGCCTTTCCCGGTCCATGCCTTCAACTGGCGCAAGGCGAACCCGAACTTCCTGCGCCAGGAGATCGCCTATACGGGCGCGGAGCCTCCGGGCACCATCGTGGTCGATCCGCGCGCGCACCACCTCACCCTGGTTCAGCCCAACGGGCGGGCGCGACGCTACGGCGTGGGCGTCGGCAAGCAGGGCTTCTCCTGGTCCGGTGTCTCGACGGTGAATTCCAAGCAGATGTGGCCGGATTGGTATCCGCCCAAGGAGATGATCGCGCGGACGCCCAAGCTCGCCCGCTCGGTGACCCAGCTCCAGAGCGGCCTCGGCGTGCCCGGCGGCTCCCGCAACCCGCTCGGAGCGCGGGCGCATTACCTCTGGCAGGACAACAAGGACACGCTCTACCGGATCCACGGCACCCTGGAGCCGGAATCCATCGGTCTCAGCGTCTCGTCCGGCTGCATCCGCATGATCAACCAGGACGTGATCGACCTCTACGGCCGCGTCGAGATCGGCACGCGGGTCGTCGTGCTGACCTGAGGTCGCTTGGCCCCGGCGGGCATGGCCCGCCGGATTCCACCGCGGCGCCGGCATTCGGGGCCGTGTGAGTGTCACGACAGCGCGAGCGTCACCGTGCCGGGCTCGGGAATCGGAACTTCCCTCGCCTCTCTGGCTTCTTCCCGTCACAGGGTGTGCGCTGAGCGCCGCCCACGATCGGAATTCAACCGGAGTTATGACGTCATGGCAAAGAGTTTGAGCGGGCGCACGCGCGTCGATGGGGATCGCCTGAACACCCCGACCGATCTCGCCCCCGAGGCGACGAAGAAGATCGCCGAGGGCCTGACCGTGCTGCTGTCGGACCTCTTCGCCTTGTACGTGAAGACGAAGAACTTCCACTGGCACGTGAGCGGCCCGAACTTTCGCGACTATCACCTGATGCTCGACGAGCAGTCGCAGCAGATCTTCGCCATCATCGACGATGTCGGCGAGCGCGCCCGCAAGATCGGCGGCACGACCCTGCGGTCGCTGGGTCAGGCCTCGCGGCTGTCCCGCGTCGAGGACAACGACGCCGAGTATGTCAGCCCCCTCGAAATGCTGGCCGAGCTGCGCGACGACAACAAGACTCTCACCGCCAACATGCGTGAGCTCCACGAGGTGACGGACGAGGCCAAGGACGTCTCCACCACCAGCCTGCTGGAAGAGTGGATCAACCAGTCCGAAGAGCGGACATGGTTCCTCTACGAGGCGACCCGCAATGCCACCGAGGGCGGCCACTAATCTTCACCGTCTCCCCATCGAGACATGGAAAAAAGGCCCCGCATCGAAGGATGCGGGGCCTTTTTCCGATTGTCTCCAGCTGTTGGCCGGAGCGGCGACGGCCGTCACGAGGCGAGGGTGATCTCGCCTTCGCGAACGGCGCGCTCGGCTCCGCCGGCCTTGATCCGGTAGAACGGCTCGCCGGTCTGGTCCTCGGGAACGAGGCGGACGATCTCGAACACGTCGGTCGGATCGGCCTTGAGATCGGCATAGCCGATGCGCTCGCGGCGCACGCGCTGCCCGAGCTTGAATTTATGGGCCATGAGATATGCCTTTCTGAGCGGACGCAAACGGTTCTGCGTCCTCGGACGGGTATTCGTGGTCGCGCGTCGCCTTGCCGGAAGGCACAGGACCGAACATCGGCCAGCCTTGCGGAAAAGGACGAGATGGGCGGCAACCCCGTCCGGAGATGCCACCCTGCGCTCGAACCCACACGAAGGACCGAGCCAACCCATTGACCGTCGCTGCCCCGATCATGCCGGAGCGGCCACGACATCGAAGCCGGACAGCGCCATCATCGAACGCCATGTTCGGTAAAGCCGTCCGGTAGTTCGTTCCGAAACATCGGCTCTCGCAGGGCGGAATCCGCCGCGAGGCCGGAGACTTCGGAGGCGAATGCCTTACTTGCGCGCCTTCGCCTTGCGGGCGGCGTAGCGGGCATCGCGCTGCTGCTTCTGCTCGATGCGAGCGGCGGCGGCGAGGGCGATCTTCTCTTCGGCGACGCGGGCCGCTTCGATGGCCTGGCGCTCACGCTCGGCCTCGGCCTCGGCGACGGCCTGGGCGGCGGCGGCGGCGCGCTCGGCCTCACGGGCGGCGACGCGGATCTCGCGCTCACGGGCAATGGCCTCACGCTCGGCCTTGCGGGCGAGAACCGTCGGATCGTCAGCGGCCGGCCGGTCGCGGAAACGCGCCAGGGCGGCCTGACGGGCTTCTTGCGAAGCCTTGAGGCGGTCGGTCATGGAGTTTTCGTTGAATTGGCTCACACAGAATCCTGGTCTGGGAAGCGGCCGGGAACGACCGCGGGACAGTGGACGAGGCTCCGAACCGAACCGGTCGGGAGATGGATAAAAACGCAGGAAGCCGCTCTCCAATGGAGAGCGGCTCCTTGTCCAATGTCAGGCTCTCGTAGGAGCCTCACATGGCCCATATGCGATATGGTTCAGGCGGCCTGGAGATTGCCGGCGGACTGCTTGCCGCTGCGCTTGTCGGTTTCCATTTCGTAGGAGACCTTCTGGCCTTCGGCGAGACCACGCATTCCTGCGCGCTCGACAGCGGAGATGTGCACGAACACATCGTTGCCGCCGTTATCCGGCTGGATGAAGCCGAAGCCCTTTTGCTCGTTGAACCACTTAACAGTACCGACAGCCATCATAATCCTTCGCCCTTGCGGGCATCATAGTTCGGAGGTCCGCACGAAGATGTACGGCCTTCTCCGTTGTCTCGATTCGCACCCGACTTCCACTCTGCGAAAGCTCTTTGGCTCACACAGATGAAAATCTGATCACGCTTCGATCTCTGTTATGTACTCTCAATGGCGGGATTTAGCAAATGCCATGAAAAACTTGGGTTTTATTTTCGAGCACGGAGGGAAATTTCCGCCGGTGGCCATTCAATACGGGCGCTGATTTCGCTCTGCCGAGAGGCCTCATTCGGCCGGGGAGGAGCCCAGCGGCAGGTCCATCTGGGCGCTCTCGGTATCGCGCCCGCTGCGGCGGTCGAGAAAGCCGAGGATCGGCGAGACGCTTACCCCGTGCAGGACGATGGAGAGCAGGATGGTCAATCCCGCCGTGCTCCAGAGCAGGCTCGCCCCCTCGAAGGCCGCATGGCCGGAGGCGTAGGCGAGATAATAGATCGTGCCGAGCCCCCTGATCCCGAAGATGCTGATCACCGCGCGTTCGGCGGCGGGCTGATCGTGCCCGAGGAGGCTGATCCAGCCGCAGAGCGGCCGGACCACGAAGATGACCAGAAGCGCGAAGGCGACGCCGGCCCAGGTGAGGTCGCGCAGGAGTCCGCCGCCGATGGCGAGTCCGAAGCCGACGAGAAGAATCATCATCGTCAGGCGCTCGAACGCTTCGGCCGACCCGTGCAGCGCGTGATGGTAATCGTGGCCGTGGTCGGACCAGCGCATGGCCAGCGCCGCGACGAAGACGCCGATGAAGCCGTAGCCATGCACGGCCTCCACGGCCGCATAGGTCAGGCAGGTGATGCCGAGAGCGACGAAACCGTCGCCCGTCCGCGAGAGCCGTGCCCGGTTCGGCAGGTGGAAGGTCAGCCAGCCGAAGCCCCGTCCGATCGCGGCACCCAGCGCGACGCCGGCCAGGATCTTCCACACCAGCGAGACGCCGACCCATTCGGTCCACCCGGCGGCGCTCAGGCCGTTCGCGGCCACGAGGGCGATGGCGAGGTGGACGAAGGGGAAGGCGAGCCCGTCATTGAGCCCGGCCTCCGAGGTGAGGCCGAACCGCATATCGTCCTCGACGCCCTGTGACGGCGGGCCGACCTGGACCTCGGAGGCGAGGACCGGATCGGTCGGCGCGAGGGCGGCGGCGATCAGGAGGGACGAGGCGAGGCCAAGGGCGAGGAGATGCGAGGCCAGGAACCCGAGGATCAGGATCGTCAGCGGCATGGCGAAGGCGAGGAGGCGCCATGTCACCATCCAGCTTTTCCAGCCGACCCTGCGGTCGAGCTTCAGCCCGGCCCCCATCAGCGAGATGATGACGACGAATTCACTGACCTTCTCGATCAGGCGCAGATGCTGCTGGGGCCGGGGGGAGAAGTCGGCGATTCCGGGGATCAGCGAGAGGCCGGCCCCGATCGCGACGCAGCAGATCGGCAGCGACAGCGGCAGCTGCCGAAGAACCATCGGCAGCCAGGCGGTGAGGAGCACGAGGGCGCCAAAGCCCCCGAGCATGATGACATAGGCGTCCATAACCCGCGATTCGTCCCTGTACGCTCTTCGCCGGAATCACCACGACCCATACGCAAGACCGATTGTTCACCGTCAGCATGTCGTATGGGAGCGACGCCGTTGCGGGCCGCTCCCGATCCATCCTCAGCGCGTGCCCGACCGCATCGTCATGTCGGGGTTGAGATCGACCCATTGGCGCGTCTCCGCCGCCCGGTAGAGCGCCTCGATCAGGCGGACGTCGCGCAGGCCCATCTCGCCCGGCGTCCGCAGCTCTCCGCCCTCGGCGATGATCTGCGAGAGGTGGTCGATCTCGCCGGTGAATTGCACGGCATCGCCTTCGGCCGTCAGCACTTCGTCGGCCCGCTTGGCGTCGCTGACGACGAGCCGGTTGCCCTGGTAGGCGGTGCCGGGATCGAGGGTCGCCACGCCCTTGTCGCCCCAGATGTCGATCCGCTTCTTGTCGGAGCTGTAGCCCGACGACACCGTGGCGCGCCGGCCCGAGGGAAAGACCAGCTGCGCCGTGAACACGTCCTCGACCTGCCCGAAACGCGGATCGCCTTCCGGCGAGTGCATCGAGGCCGAGACCGAGGACGGGCTCTCGCCGAAGAACCATTGCAGGCCGTTGAGGCCGTAGATGCCGATATCCACGAGCGATCCGCCGCCGGCCACGGCCTTCAACATGCGCCACTGGTCGCGCGGCCGCGACGGCTCCAGGGGGCGGTGGTGGTCGGAGGAGGCGAAGCGGACGTCGCCGAACTCGCCCTTGTCCATCATCGCCTTGGCGCGCAGGTTATGCGGCTCCCAATGGACCCGGTAGGCGATCATCAGGCGGCGGTCGGCGGCCTTGGCGGCGTCGATCATCCGCTGGCAATCGGCGGAGTTGGTGGCCATCGGCTTTTCGCAGAGAACGTGCTTGCCCGCCTCCAGCGCCTTGATGGTCAGGTCGGCATGGGTGGAGTTCGGCGTCACGATGTAGACGGCCGCAATGTCTTTGTTGTCGGCCATCTTTCCCATCGTGCCGTAATCGTAGATCCCCCCGGCCTCGACTCCGTAGCGGGCCGCGACGGCTTTGGCCTTGTCGGGATTGCCCGAGACGAGGGCCACGGTCTTCGAGCGGCGGGCCCGTTCCAGAGCGGGCAGAACCTGGGCCTGGGTGAAATCGCCGAGGCCGACCACGGCCCAGCCGAGATGCTTGTCGCGCGGCAGGGGCGGGGGCTGGTCGAGCTTGGGCTCGGGCCGGCCGGTGGGGGTGGTGGGGATCGCCTGCGAGGCGGCGCGCTCGGAAGCCAGCACACCGCCGATTCCGGCGAGGCTGCCGGCCATGAAGAGGCGGCGGGACGGCGTCGTATGCGAGGCGTCGGACATCGTATCTCCGGATCCAGGAGGGTTAAATCTCGCGGCCGGATCGAGGATGCCGCCCCCTGACAACGCATGACGCTCCAATCGGATTCCATCGGAACCTGCGGTGGAGGCGCGCGGGGCGGATTAAAAACGCGAGACCCATCTCGGCGGGTCTCGCGCGACAGGCGGTTTTTACTGGGACGTGGTTGTTACTTGAACGCGGTTGTTACTTGAACGTCTTGCGGGGGTCGAAAGCGTCACGGACGGCTTCGCCGGCGAAGATGAGCAGGCTCAGCATCACCGCCACCACGAAGAAGCCGGTCAGCCCGAGCCAGGGGGCCTGGATGTTGTCCTTGCCCTGCGCCAGCAACTCACCGAGGGAGGCCGAGCCGGGAGGCAGGCCGAAGCCGAGGAAGTCGAGGGAGGTCAGCGTGCCGATCGAGCCGTTGAGGATGAACGGCATGAAGGTCAGCGTCGCCACCATGGCGTTGGGCAGGAGATGCCGGCTCATGATGCGGATGTTGGAGAGGCCGAGCGCACGGGCGGCGCGGACATATTCGAAATTGCGCGCCCGCAGGAACTCGGCCCGCACCACGCCGACCAGGGCCACCCAGGAGAACAGCAGCAGGATGCCCAGCAGCACGAAGAAGCCCGGCGCGATGAAGGCCGAGATGATGATGATGAGATAGAGGGTCGGGATGCCGCTCCAGACCTCGATGAAGCGTTGCAGGGTCAGATCGACCCAGCCGCCGAAATAGCCCTGCACCGCCCCGGCGATCACGCCGATCACCGAGGAGACGATGGCCAGGATCAGCCCGAACAGCACCGAGATGCGAAATCCGTAGATGACGCGGGCCAGCACGTCGCGGGTGGTGTTGTCGGTGCCGAGCCAGTGCATCTCCAGGCCCTTGCACCCCTCCCGGCCCGTGGTCTCCGCGCCGTTCTGCTTCGCCGCCGCCTGACATTGCTCGTCCGTGAGCATCCAGGTGGGCGGCGAGGGCGAGGGGGTCGGCAGCCCGTCGATGATCGTGTCGTAGGAATAGGGGATCGGCGGCCAGACCGCCCAGCCGTGATCGGCGATCTCCTTGCGGGTCTCCGCCGAGCGGTAGTTCGGCCGCGCATAGAACCCGCCGAACTTCTCGTCCGGATAGTCGATGAGGACGGGAAACAGGATCTCGCCCTTGTACGAGACCACCAGGGGCCGGTCGTTGGCGATGAATTCGGCGAACAGGCTCAGGCTGAACAGGCCGACGAAGATCACGAAGGACCAGAAGCCGAGCCGGTTGCGCCGGAAATTCGAGAGCCGCCGCCGGTTCAGCGGCGACAGCCCCCGTGCCGTCGGCACGAGGGGAGGCGGGGCGGCAACGGGGACGGCTTCCGCGGGGCGGGCGATCTCGTTCATGAGACCGCCCCTATTGGATTGTGCGTCAGCCGTCGAGACGGACGGCCGTTCCCTCGATCTCGTTGGGGCGCAGGCCGCCGGTCTTCTCGAGGTGGCGGCGCAGCAGGCGCACGTTGCGACGATTGGCCTTGAACGCGGCATCGAAGATGTCGCCGGCCAGTGGGACGGCACCGATCACCCCGTCGAAGGCCACGTTCATGGCCATGCGGGCGAGCAGCCATTTCGGCGCGCCGAGGCGACGTGCCTCGTAGACGATGTAGGAGGCGAGCAGCATGCCCGCCGCATCGCCGATGATCGGAACGAGGCCGACGACGGCGTCCAGCCCGACCCGCCGGTTGATGCCGGGGATCACGAACGCCGAATCCATGATGTGGGCGAACTGCTCCAGCCGCAGCAGCGCGGCCTCCCGGCTGTCGGGCTCGGCGCGGAAGCGTGTGGCGGTCCCATCGCGCCGGCCGAAGGCGCCGTTGGGCAATTCGCGAGTGGCGAAGACGGCGTCGTTGAAGGCCATGGCGGGGCTCCGGGGGATGCGCGTCGTGGTCATGATGCAGGATGTGGCCCTGCCCGGCGCCGTCCGCAAGCGGCGGAAGCCCGAGACCTTTCGGCCTCACGCGGCCCGCCCCCGCATCAGGCCGGAGAGCCGCTCCAGGGCCGCGTCGAGGGTCGCATCCTGCTTGGCGAAACACAGCCTGACGAGGTTGCGCACGGCCCCCTGCGCATAGAAGGCGCTGATGGGAATCGCCGCCACCCCGTGCTCCCGCACGAGATGCTGGCAGAAGGCGACGTCGTCCGCGCAGCCGAGGCGCGGGCCCAGCTCGCCGATGTCGATGGTGAGGAAGTAGGTCGCCTGCGACGGCAGCACGGAGAAGCCGAGGCCTGTGAGTCCGGCGCTCAGCCGGTCGCGCGAGCGGGCGAACCGGGCGCGCATCTCGAGGAAATAGGCCTCGTCCTTGGAAAGCCCGTAGGCCACCGCCTCCTGCAGGTTCGGCGGTGTGGTGAAGGTGAGGAACTGGTGCGCCTTCGAGACCACCTTGAGCAGGGGCGGTGCCGCCATGACGAACCCGACCTTCCAGCCGGTCAGGCTGAAGATCTTGCCGGCCGAGCCGATCTTCACGGTTCGGTCCCGCATGCCGTCGAACCCGATCAGCGGGCGATGGGGCCGTCCATCGAAGGTCACGTGCTCCCACACCTCGTCGCAGATGGCGGTCACGTCAAATCGCTCGCAGAACCTCGCCAGCAACGCGAGATCCTGTTCCCCGAACATCGTCGCGGTCGGGTTCAGCGGGTTGTTGAGAACGACGACGCGGGTGCGCTCCGAGAAGGCCTGCTCCAGCGCCTCTTCGTCGAGGCGGAAATGCGGGGGCCGCAGGGTGACGAAGCGCGGGATGCCGCCGGCCTGCCGGATGATCGGCAGGTAGGCGTCGTACATCGGCTCGAACAGCACGACCTCGTCGCCGGGCGAGACCAGGGCGAGCAGGCTCGCGGCCAGGGCCTCGGTGGCACCCGACGTCACCATCACCTCGGTGTCGGGATCGAGAGCGAGTGCCTGATGGCGCTCGTAATGGGCGGCGATGGCGCGGCGAAGCACCGGCAAACCCATCATCGGCGGGTATTGGTTGTAGCCGTCGCGCAGGGCATCGGCGGCCTTCTCGCGCACATCCGCCGGCCCGGGATCGTCCGGGAAACCCTGTCCGAGATTGATCGCCCCGAGCTCGCGCGCCAGCACCGACATCACGTCGAACACGGTATTGGGGAGATCGGCGAAAACAGGGTTCATCCGGGAAACGCTCGTGGGCGATAAACTGAAGCTGACGTCGTCCGCCTCCCTCGGTAGCATGGGCGTTTCGGGCCGGAAATCGTGCTTTTGGGAACGTGCGCGATCGCACGCCCCTCCGCCCGTAATCCCGGACCGCGCCTGACGATTGTTGACATTCATCAGGCGTAACGTAGGTTCTGGCCATGGCCGGAGCGGTCGCCGCTCAACAGGAACACCGCCCCCTCGTTTCGGTTGGGCGACGTACCGCTCCGGTCCTTCCCAAGAAGCCGATCCCCCCAAGGATTGAAGTCGTCGCTCCGGCTCGGGGCGGCGGCTTTTTCCGCGTTCCGCTTGTGCTTCGATGGTCCTCCGGGGTAGCGACCTCGTATCGGATCACGAGGACGACCGCGTTGAGTACCCGCGCCTGCTGCGCCCTTGCCTTCCTCATCGCCCTGGCGGGAGCGGGATTGCGCCTCGCCATGCCGGTGACGCCGCCGGACGCGGCCTACCACGCGGTGGTCGAGGCCTACCCGTCGAAGCCACTCCCCTGAAGGCTTCCGCCGATCCGCCGCCGGAACGTCGGAAACAACCCGGAAACTTCCGCGCCGCACTGGCGTCGCAATAATCCGGCATGTCCGGCCGCGATGCTGAGCGATCGATCGACGGGTAAGACCCACCGGCAACCCAGCGCGGCTCCCGGCACTGTCCCGGATCGTCGCCCCGCTGCGCGGTGGTCGCGCCCCCTGTTCCCTCGGGACTCACGTCGCCATTTCGTCCAGACTGCGCGGTGCCGTTCGGGAGCGATCGGCTGGATTGTCGAGGCATGAACGAACAATCGCCCATCCGGACCGAAACGGCCCGGGAATTCAGACCGGACACCCCGGCGCCGACGCGCCGGCGAAGCCGTGTGGGAACATGGTTGATCCTGCTCCTCCTCCTCGCGGGGGCGGGAGCGGCCGGCTACCGATTCTATCTCGCGCCCAAGCTCGCCCCCAAGACGGAGAGCACGGCCGACGGCGCGCCCGCCCGCGGCAAGGGCGCCCGTGGACGTCCGGGCGACATGCCACAGGCGGTCGGGGTCGCCACGGTCTCCACCGGCGAGATCCCGGTGGTGCTGTCGGGCCTCGGCACGGTGACGCCGCTCGCCACCGTGACGATCCAGTCACAGATCAGCGGCTATCTCACGGAGATCGGCTTCCGCGAGGGGCAGACCGTGAAGAAGGGTGATTTCCTCGCCCAGATCGATCCGCGCATCTACGAGGCCCAGCTCGCCCAGTACCAGGGACAGCTCGCCCGCGATCAGGCGCTGCTGCAGAATTCGAAGCTCGACCTCGCCCGTTTCCAGCGCCTCAGCCTGCAGGATTCGATCTCGAAGCAGAACGTGGACACGCAAGCGGCCCTGGTGAAGCAGAACGAGGGCACGGTCGCCATCGATCAGGCCCAGGTCGACCAGCAGAAGCTCAACATCGCCTATACGCGCATCGTCTCGCCCGTGGAGGGCCGCGTCGGCCTGCGCCAGATCGACCAGGGCAATTACGTCACCGCCGCCTCCACCAACATCGTGGTGGTGACGCAGCTGCATCCGATCTCGGTGGTCTTTACCCTGCCCGAGGACGACGTGGCGCGCGTCATGCGCCGCCTGCGCTTGGGGGCGAAGCTCACGGTGACCGCCTATGACCGGGGCGATGCCAACGTGCTCGCCACCGGCACCCTCGACACGGTGGACAACCAGATCGACACCACCACCGGCACGGTGAAGCTGCGCGCGCTGTTCGACAACAAGGACGAGAGCCTGTTCCCGAACCAGTTCGTGAACGCCAAGCTCACCGTGGACACGGTGCGGGATACGCCCATCGTCCCCACCGCCGCGATCCTGCGCGGCACGCCCGGCGCCTATGTCTACCTGCTCGACAGCGACGACAAGGTCGTGGTCCGGCCGATCACCGTCGGCGAGGCCGATGGCACGCGCAGTGCCGTCACCAAGGGGCTGGCGGTCGGCGACCGGGTGGTGGTCGATGGGACCGACCGCCTGCGCGACGGCGCCAAGGTCCGCGTCACCGAGGGTGGCAAGGGCCAGCCGGCGGCACCCGGCGAACCTGCGGCGCCTGGCCAAGCCGCACCTGCAACCGACGCCCCGGCCACGACATCGACGCCCGCCGCCGGGACGCCTCCCGAAAACCCGCCGCAGAAGCGCGAGCGCCGCAGAGAGCGGCCGGCGGCGCAGCCGTGATGGTCACTCTCGACGCCGTTTCTCCCTCCCCCCTCTGCGGGGGAGGGTGCCTGCGGAGCAGGCGGGAGAGGGGACGACCTCTCCGCATAGGGCGCTCCCCTCTCCCGACCCACTTCGTGGGCCACCCTCCCCCGCAGCGGGGGGAGGGGAGGGGCGGCGCGCCCGTCATGGCCTTTACCCCATGAACCCGTCCCGCATCTTCATCCTGCGTCCCGTCGCCACCACGCTGTTCATGCTGGCGATCCTGCTGGTCGGCATGGTGTCGTACCTGAACCTGCCGGTCTCGGCCCTGCCGTCGGTGGAGTACCCGACGATCCAGGTGCAGACCTTCTATCCCGGCGCGAGCCCGGAGGTGATGACCTCGGCGGTGACGGCGCCGCTTGAGCGACAGTTCGGCCAGCTCGCCAACCTCAACCAGATGACCTCGCAGAGTTCTGCGGGCGCGTCGGTGATCACGCTTCAGTTCAGCCTGGATCTCGGCCTCGACATCGCGGAGCAGCAGGTCCAGGCGGCCATCAATGCGGCGGGCAACCTGCTGCCCTCCGACCTGCCGGCGCCACCCATCTACGCCAAGGTCAACCCGGCCGACGCGCCGATCCTGACCCTGGCTCTCACCTCGACGACGATGCCGCTCACCGAGGTGCGGGATCTGGCCGAGACGCGGCTCGCCCAGAAGATCAGCCAGGTCTCCGGCGTCGGCCTCGTCAGCATGGGCGGCGGCCAGCGCCCCGCCGTGCGTGTGCGCTTCAACTCCCGGGCGCTGGCGGCCTACGGCCTCAACATCGACGACCTTCGCACCACCATCACCAATCTCAACGTCAACACGCCGAAGGGCACGATCGACGGGCCGACCCAATCCTACGCCATCAATGCCAACGATCAGATCCGCGATCCGAAGGCCTACGAGCAGGCGATCATCGCCTACAAGAACGGCTCGGCGGTGCGGCTCTCGGACGTCGCCGACGTGGTCAACGGCCCGGAGAATACCAAGCTCGGCGCCTGGATGGACGAGACGCCCGCCGTCATCCTCAACATCCAGCGCCAGCCCGGCGCGAACGTCATCGCCACCGTCGACAAGATCAAGGCGCTGCTGCCCCAGCTGCAGGGGACGCTGCCCGCCGCGATCACGGTGACGCCGCTCACCGACCGCACCACCACCATCCGCGCCTCGGTCCACGACGTGCAGGTGGAACTGGCGCTCGCCATCGGCCTCGTGGTGCTGGTGATCTTCCTGTTTTTGCGCAGCCTGTCCGCGACGCTGATCCCGAGCCTGTCGGTGCCGCTCTCGCTCATCGGCGCGCTCTCGATCATGGATCTCTACGGGTTCTCCCTCGACAACCTGTCGCTGATGGCGCTGACCATCGCCACCGGCTTCGTCGTGGACGACGCCATCGTGGTCATCGAGAACATCGCCCGCCACGTGGAGGAGGGCGATTCGCCGATGGAGGCGGCCCTGAAGGGCAGCCGCGAGATCGGCTTCACCATCATCTCCCTCACCGTCTCGCTCATCGCGGTGCTGATCCCGCTCCTGTTCATGGGCGACGTGGTGGGGCGCCTGTTCCACGAATTCGCCATCACCCTCGCCGCCACCATCGTGATCTCGGCGGTGGTCTCGCTCACTCTCGTGCCGATGCTGTGCGCCCGCCTGCTCAAGCACGCCCCGGAGGCGGAGCGCCGCGAGGGCGCCATCGCACGGGCCGGCCGCCGGGTGATGGACGGCGTGATCGCCGTCTACGGGCGGATGCTGCGCGTCGTGCTCAACCACCAGGGCCTGACCCTGGTGGTCACCCTCGGCACCATCGCGCTCACCGCCTACCTGTTCGTGGTCATCCCCAAGGGGTTCTTCCCGGTCCAGGATACCGGCGTCATCCAGGGCGTGACCCAGGCCGACCAGACCGTCTCCTATGCCGAGATGGCCGACCGCCAGCAGCAACTCGCCCGGATCGTCCTGCAGGACCCCGATGTGGCGAGCCTGTCCTCCTTCATCGGCGTCGACGGGCAGAACGTCACGCTGAATTCCGGACGGTTCCTCATCAACCTGAAGCCGCATGAGGGCCGCGCCACCGAAGCAAGCGCCATCATCCGCCGCCTCACCGAGGCGACGCGCGGGGTCGCGGGAATCCGGCTCTACATGCAGCCGGTGCAGGACCTCACCATCGATACGGCGGTGAGCGCGACGCAGTACCAGGTGATCCTGGAGAACCCGAACCTCTCGGAATTCGAGACCTGGGTGCCGCGCTTCGTCCAGGCGCTGCAGCGCTCGCCGCTGCTGTCGGACGTGGCGAGCGACCTCCAGGGCAACGGGTTGGCGGCCTACATCACCATCGACCGGCCCACCGCGGGCCGCTACGGCATCACCCCCGCCACCGTGGACAACGCGCTCTACGACGCCTTCGGCCAGCGCATCGTCTCGACGATCTTCACCCAGTCGAACCAGTACCGGGTGATCCTCGAGGCCGACCCGGACCTGCACAAGACTCTCGACAGCCTCAACGGCATCTTCCTGCCCTCCTCCACGGCGGCCTCGGGCCAGGTGCCGCTTTCGGCGGTGGCGCGGATCAGCGAGCGCCGGGCGCCGCTTCTCATCAGCCATCTCGGGCAGTTCCCGGCCACCACCGTCTCGTTCAACCTCGCCGAAGGCGCGGCGCTGGGCGATGCGGTGCAGACGATCGAGGCGGCGCGGAAGGAGATCGACCTGCCGCCGAGCTTCCGCGTGGTGCCGCAGGGCTCGGTCTTCGCCTTCCAATCGGCGCTCTCGAACCAGCTCTTCCTGGTGATCGCCGCCATCGTCACCGTCTACATCGTGCTCGGCGTGCTCTACGAGAGCTTCGTCCATCCGATCACGATCCTCTCGACCCTGCCCTCGGCGGGGATCGGCGCCCTCGTCGGGCTGATGCTCTTCGGCATGCCGCTGGACATCATCGGCGTCATCGGCATCGTGCTGCTCATCGGCATCGTGAAGAAGAACGCGATCATGATGATCGACTTCGCGCTCCAGGCCGAGCGCGAGGAGGGCATGGCCCCGCGCGACGCGATCTACGAGGCCTGCCTGCTGCGTTTCCGCCCGATCCTGATGACGACGCTGGCCGCCCTGTTCGCGGCGGTGCCGCTCATTCTCGGCACCGGCGTCGGTTCCGAACTGCGCCAGCCGCTCGGCATCGTCATCGCCGGCGGCCTCATCGTTTCCCAGGTGCTGACCCTGTTCACCACCCCGGTGATCTACCTCGCCTTCGACCGGCTGGAGCGCCGGTTCAAGCGCGGTGGCGGTGCGAAGGCGGCGGGGGTGACGCCGTGATCCGGGACCTTGCCGTCACTCTCCCTCCCCCCTCTGCGGGGGAGGGTGGCCCCCGAAGGGGGTCGGGAGAGGGGAACCCGGTTTCCGGATCGGACGCGCAGAGCGACGATGGGCGGACCCTCGTCAGACCCACTCCACATCTGCGTGCGTTTGCTCGCGAGCAACGTCGGCTCCGTACCCTTGCCGAGGATGCGTTCTGGCAGCAGGTGCGCGGTAGCCGCTTCCGTGGGCTCAAATTCAGACGCCAGGTTCCCCTGCCGCCCTACATCGCCGATTTCCTCTGCGCCTCCGCCCGACTGATCGTCGAACTCGACGGAGCCCCGCATGACGAGGCCGAACGCAGTGATCGCGACGCCGCGCGCGATGTCTGGCTGCGGGAGCAGGGATTCGAGATTCTGCGCTTCCCGAATGACCGTGTCCTGAGCGATCTCGCCTCGGTCCTCGACACGGTCGGCGCGACCGTCGAGGCGCGGCTGGCTCGCGCCGCGTCCGGCCGCGTCGCTCCCCTCTCCCGACCCGGCCTGACGGCCGGGCCACCCTCCCCCGCAGAGGGGGGAGGGAGTATGCGCCCGGCTCCCCGCCCATGAACGTCTCCGAACCGTTCATCCGCCGTCCGGTCGCCACGACGCTGCTCACCATCGGGGTGCTGCTGGCGGGCATCTTCGCGTTCTTCAAGCTGCCGGTGGCGCCGCTGCCGCAGGTCGATTTCCCCGTCATCCTTGTTCAGGCGCAGATGGCCGGGGCCTCGCCCGAGACCATGGCGACGACGGTGGCGGCGCCCCTGGAGCGACGGCTCGGCATCATCGCCGATGTGGGCGAGATGACCTCCACCAGTTCCGTCGGGACGGTGCGGATCGTCCTGATGTTCAACCTCAACCGCGACATCGACGGGGCCGCCCGCGACGTGCAGGCGGCGATCAACGCCGCGCGGGCCGACCTGCCCACCGCCCTGCGCTCGAACCCCACCTATCGCAAGTTCAACCCGGCCGATGCGCCGATCCTGATCCTCGGCCTGACCTCGAACACCCTGTCGCCGGGCCAGCTCTACGATTCCGCCGCCACGGTGGTGCAGCAGAAGATGTCCCAGCTCCCCGGGGTGGGGAATGTCGATATCGGCGGCTCGTCGCTCCCGGCGGTGCGGGTCGAACTCGATCCCACCGCCCTCTACAATTACGGGATCGGACTCGAAGGGGTGCGCGCCGCGATCGCCTCCGCCAATGCCAATTCCCCGAAAGGCGCCATCGAGACCGACACCCGCCATTACCAGCTCTACGCCAACGACCAGGGGCGGGCGGCGGCGGATTATCGCGACATCGTCGTGGCCTACCGCAACGGGGCGGGCGTGCGCCTCACCGATGTGGGCAAGGTCGAGGATTCGGTGGAGGACAAGCGCAACCTCGGCCTCGTCAACGGCCGGCCGGGCGTGATCCTGTTCATCTACAAGCAGCCCGGCTCCAACGTGGTCGACACCATCAAGGCGGTGAAGGCGGCGCTGCCGCAGGTCCAGGCCGCGCTGCCGGGAGACATCGACCTCACCGTCACGGGCGACCGCAGCGCCACGATCCGCGCCTCCCTCGCCGAGACCGAGGAGACCCTGATCATCGCGGTCGTCCTCGTCATCGGCGTGGTCTTCGCCTTCCTGCGCTCCGGCCGGGCGACCCTGATCCCGGCCGTGGCCGTGCCGATCTCGATCATCGGCACCTTCTCGGCCATGTACCTGCTGGATTACAGCCTCGACATCCTGTCGCTGATGGCCCTCATCATCGCGACGGGCTTCGTGGTGGACGACGCCATCGTCGTCCTGGAGAACATCCAGCGCCATATCGAGCTCGGCAAGCCGAGGGTGGAGGCCGCCCTCACCGGGTCGAAGGAGGTCGGCTTCACCGTCATCTCCATGACCCTGTCGTTGATCGCGGTGTTCATCCCGATCCTGCTGATGGGCGGCATCGTCGGGCGGCTGTTCGAGGAATTCGCCGTCACCCTGTCCCTGGCGATCCTGATCTCGCTGGTCCTCTCGCTCACCACCACGCCGATGATGTGCGCGCTGCTGCTCAAGCGCGAAAGCGTGCCGGAGGGAGAGGCGCCGCGCCGCCCCAACTTCCTGATCAGGGGGCTGGAAGGCGCCTTCGAGGGAACGCTGCGCGCTTATGAGCGGACCCTGCGGATCGCCCTCGCTCATCGCCGCCTGGTGCTGCTCACGCTGTTCGCGACGATCGGGCTCAACGTCTATCTCTACATCATCGTCCCCAAGGGATTCTTCCCCGAGCAGGATACGGGTCAGATGATGGGCGGCATCCAGGCCGACCAGCGCATCTCGTTCCAGGCGATGAAGCAGAAGCTGGAACAGGCCACCGCCATCGTGCAGGCCGACCCGGCGGTGGACAGCGTCGTCGGCTTCACCGGCGGGCGCGCCACCAACTCGGCCAATGTCTTCGTCGGCCTCAAGCCGCGGGGCGAGCGCGCCTCGATCACCGAGGTGATGACCCGCCTACGCCCGAAGCTGGCCCAGGTGGCCGGTGCCCGGCTGTTCCTGTTCCCGCGCCAGGACTTGCGCATGGGCGGGCGCCAGAGCTTCGCGCAGTACCAATACACCCTCCAGGGTGACACGGCCGACGAGCTCTATGCGGCGGCGCCCCGGCTCGTGGAGGCGCTGCAGAAGAACCCGGTCTTCGCCGATGTCACCTCGGACCAGCAGGAGGGCGGGCTGGAAAGCCGCCTCGTCATCGACCGGGCCACGGCCTACCGCTACGGCATCACGCCCGACAAGATCGACAACACGCTCTACGACGCCTTCGGCCAGCGGCAGGTCTCGACGATCTACAATCCGCTCAACCAGTACCATGTCGTCATGGAGATCGCGCCGCGCTACCTGCAGAGCCCGGAGACCCTGAAGACCGTCTTCGTCTCGACATCGGGCGGCAAGGCGCGCGGCTCGGCCATCACCAACGCGGTGGCCGGGACGGTGGCGGGGGCCGCGACGACGGGGACGACGGCCTCCACCATCGCCGCCGATTCCGCCCGCAACGCCGCCTCCAACGCCATCGCGGGCGGGGCGGGGGCCTCGTCCAGCGCACCCGTTTCGAGCGCCAAGGAGACGATGATCCCGCTCTCGGCCTTCGCCCGGGTCGAGACCGCGAACGCGCCCGTGCAGGTGAGCCACCAGGGCCTGTTCGTGGCGACCACGCTCTCGTTCAACCTGGCGCCGGGCAAGAGCCTGTCGGACGCCACCGCCGCCATCGAGAAGGCCGAGGCGCAATTGCGCCTGCCGGCGACGATCCACGGAGAATTCGCGGGCGCGGCCAAGACCTTCCAGGCCTCGTCCTCGCGCCAGCCGCTGCTGATCCTGGCGGCTTTGCTGGCCGTCTACACCATCCTGGGAATCCTCTACGAGAGCTTCGTCCATCCAGTGACGATCCTCTCGACGCTGCCCTCGGCCGGCATCGGCGCGCTGCTGGCGCTCCTCGTCTCCGGCACGGAATTCACCATCATCGCGCTCATCGCGGTGTTCCTGCTCATCGGGATCGTGAAGAAGAACGCGATCATGATGATCGACGTGGCGCTCGATGCCGAGCGCACGCGCGGGGCCACACCGAAGGATGCGATCTTCGAGGCCTGCCTCTTGCGCTTCCGGCCGATCATGATGACAACGCTGGCGGCCCTGCTCGGCGCCCTGCCTCTCATCCTCGCCGGGGGCGAGGGGTCGGAGATGCGCCGCCCCCTGGGCATCGCCATCGCCGGCGGCCTGATCGTGAGCCAGCTCCTGACCCTCTACACCACACCCGTCGTCTACCTCTATCTCGACCGCCTCCGCCGGCGTCGCCCGGCCTTGGGCGTGGTTCCGGGCGCGGCCGAATGAGCGTGGGCGGTTTGACGGACGGTCGCCTGCGCGGGCTCGTGGCTTCCCTTTCGAGGGGAAGCGCACCGCTTCCAGACGACGGCGCAGGTTCCCTCTCCTGGAAGGAGAGGGACAGGGTGAGGTGCGCGACCTTTTCGGAGGTGTCACACACCTCACCCCAACCCTCTCCTTCCAGGAGAGGGAGCACGTTGTGCTTGCCCCTCGCCCTTCTCTCTCTCTCTGCAACCCTTTCCGGCTGTATGGTCGGGCCCGATTACTCCCGGCCCTCCGTGGAGACTCCTCTCGCGTTCAAGCAGGGCGGAATGCGCGAGGACAGCGTGGCCCATGTCGCCACGCGGAAGGGCTGGCGCGCGGTGCAGCCCAATGACGGGGCCGAGCGCGGCGATTGGTGGCGCGTGTTCCGCGACCCCGCCCTCGACCGGCTGATCCGCCTCGTCGACGTGGACAACCAGAACCTGCGCGTCTCCCTGGCCTCCTACGACCAGGCGCGCGGCCTCGTCGCCCAGGCGCGCTCGGCGCTCTACCCCACGGTCATCGGCGCGCCGACGATCACGCGCTCGCGCACGCTCGGCACCGAGCGCACCTCGGTCTCGCTCCAGGCCCAGGCCTCGTGGGAGCTCGACCTGTTCGGCCGCATCCGGCGCAACATCGAGAGCGAGGTCGCCAATGCCCAGGCGAGCGCGGCGGATCTGGCGGCGGTGCGCCTGGCGATCCAGTCCGAGGTCGCCACCAACTATTTCAGCCTGCGCTACCAGGATTCGCTGCAGCGCCTGCTGAACGAGACGGTGGAGGCCTATAAGAAAAGCCTCGCCATCACCGAGAACCAGTACAATGCCGGCGTGGCGGCCCGCTCCGACGTGATTACGGCGCAGACGCAGGTGCAATCGACCCAGGCCCAGGCCATCGCGGTGGGCCTGCAGCGCGCGACCTTCGAACACGCCATCGCGACGCTGATCGGGCGGCCGCCCTCCGAATTGTCCCTGCCGAAGGGGAGCCTGCCGAAGACGCCGCCCGCGGTTCCGGTGGGCATTCCCTCCGCCCTGCTGGAGCGGCGCCCGGACATCGCGCAGGCCGAGCGCAGCGTGCAGTCCCAGAGCGAGCAGATCGGCGTCGCCGTGGCGGCCTTCTACCCGACCCTGGTCCTCTCGGGCTCGGGCGGCGTCTCGGGGCTGACCAGCAACGGCGTCTTCTCGGCGGCCAACCAGGTCTGGTCGGTGGCCGCGGCCGGCAGCGAAACCTTGCTCGATGGCGGCGCCCGCACCGCCGCCGTGCAGATCGCGAGAGCCGCCTACGACGCCACGGTGGCGACCTACCGCCAGACCGTGCTCACCGCCTTCGCCGAGGTGGAGAACGGCTTGGCCGGCGTGCGCATCCTCGCCCGCCAGCAGGCGGCGCAGGAGGAGGCCGTGGCCTCCGCCCGCCGGGCGGTGGAGATCACCCTCAACGAGTATCGCGCCGGCACGCAGAACTTCACCACGGTCATCACCGCCCAGGCGTTGGAACTGAACAACGAAGTGACCGCCCTGCAGGTGCGGCTCAACCGCTTCACCACGGCGGTGAGCCTCATCCGGGCGCTGGGCGGCGGCTGGGACGTCCGCAGCCTTCCGACGCCCGACGAACTCAAGGGCGACCGCCTGCCGATCGACCGGGGCCAAGCCGTCCGCACGGACGAGTAAGCCGTCCGCTGCGGGTGGATGGCGAGGGATTGCACGGGCGGTGACGGTGCGCGGCGCCGCGCGGATCAGCCGATGATGAGGAAATCGGAGGCGGCGAGGGCCGTCTCCTTGGTGAGATGCGCGAACAGGACGGGTTTGTAGGTCGCCCCCGAACCGTCCCGGTCGAAGAAGAGATCGCCCGTCGCCGTGTCGTAGAGGATGCGGTCATCCGCATCCGAGGCTCGGGTGCCGATGGCGAAGGCGCCCTTGGCGAGCCGCCCGGTGGCAAGCCCGAGGAAGACGTCGTCGTCCAGCTTGACGGTGTCGTCGGCCCGCGAAAAGTCGGTGATCCGGTCGACGTTCCTCCGGGCATCGAGGGCGGTGGCGAACACGAAGACGTCGTCGCCCGCCCCGCCCTTCAGGCGATCCTTCCCGGCGCCACCGAAAAGCGTGTCGTTGCCGTCGCCCCCGAACAGCGTGTCGTTTCCCGCCCCGCCGAGGAGCCGGTCGGCGCCCGCCCTCCCGTCGATCCTGTCGTTGCCGGCCCTCCCGTCGATCCGGTCGGCGAGGACGGTGCCCCGCAGGATATCGGCCTTGCCCGTCGGCAGGATGTAGGCCGGGTCGCCGTCATGGGTGCCGACCAGTCGGTCGAGGCCGCGCGTCGGCGCAGCGAAGGGGATGAAACCGTCGGCGAGGGCTAGGGCGTCGAACTCCGCCACGCGCTCGGCGCCGTTGACGTAATCGACGGAGAAGACCGGCTTTCCGTTGCCGAGGAAATCCTGCTTCAGGATCTCGATCGTCTCGGCATCGGGCCTGAGCGGATTGTTCTCGTCGCGGGCGCCGCGATAATAGAGGTCTTCCACCGCGATCCCGCCGATGACGTCGAGATAGGCTTCCCTGCGCGCGGTGTCGTTGCCGAGATCGTTGAGGATCCAGGCGCCGTTCTGCGGGATGACGAAGAAGTCGGGGTTGGTCTCGCGGGCATGTTCCGTGAGCGCGACGACGAAATCGACCATGCGCTGCGCGGCCTGCTTCACCGAGACGGGGTCGCCGGCCTGCCGGTCCTTGGCGGCGACTTCCGTGCCCCAGAAATAATAGCCGTCGACGATGTCGAGATAGGCGGCGTCGAAACCCGCCGCGACGATGGCGTCGACATCGCCCGTCCGCGCGTCGTTGAAGAGGATGTCCTGCTACTCCTCGTCCCAGAAGCGCACCTTGCGCGATTCCGGCCAGTCGGGATTGAGCGGCCCGAGCCAATCGGGCGCCCGCGCGCCGAGGCCGCCCTCCGCGAGTCCCGTCTCTGTCCAGCCGGGCTGCCAGTAATCGCGAAAGTCGGACGCCTCGCCGATGGAGATGTACGAGACGACCACGGAACGTCCGCCCATCCCGTCCTTCATGCGCGTGATGTCATCGGCCGAGAACCGGAGGGCGTTGGTGCCGTCGCGGGAGGAATCGATGACGAGGAGGTCATGGGTCGCCGAGGCGAGCAGGTCCCGGTCGAGGGGCGCGCCATCGCGTCCTTGCAGTTCGTATCCCCAGGTCTCGACCGCGACGGTCCCGGTGGAGGTCCTGAAGGTGGCCATGGGTCGATCGGTCCTCGCATCCGGCTTCGTCGCGGCGAGCGTCCCGCCGGGCATGGCGGGCGTTCGGCCTCTCTATGGGGTCGCAAGCCCTTAACGGAGGCTTCGATCGGTCCGGCGTTTTCGATGCAAGCGATGCGTCCGATGTCGGCCGCCGGGCGCGGGCCATGTTCCGCCACCACGGCAGCGTGATCGCTGCTATGCACCATGGATCGGAACGGCACGGCGCAAATCCGGTTTGACCCGCGTCGCCGATCCATCCCGGAGTATCCGTCCCATGAGCCGATCCGACGTCCCAGCGAGCGACGGCAAGCAGAAGCTCGCCAGTTCCGAGGTCGAGACCGCCCCGCCCTGCACCCTGGTGATCTTCGGGGCGGCCGGCGACCTGACGAAGCGCCTGCTGATGCCGGCCCTCTACAATCTCGCCGCCGGCGGGCTGCTCTCCGAGGGGCTGAAGATCGTCGGTATCGACCATAACGACCGGACGAGCGAGGGTTGGCGCGACGACCTCTCGCAGACGATGCAGTCCTTCACCCAGGACCGAACCTCCGAATTCCACCCGGACTCCATCGATCCCGCCCATTGGGGCTTCATCCGGGAGCGCCTGACCTTCACGAAAGGGGATTTCGAGGCGGCGGAGACCTATCGGCGGCTCGCCCAGGACATCGGCGGCAACGCGATCTTCTACTTGGCCGTGTCCGCGCGCTTCTTCGGCCCGGTGGTGGACCATCTCGGTGCCGCGGGCCTGCTGAAGGAGGGGGAGGGCGCCTTCCGGCGCGTGGTGATCGAGAAGCCCTTCGGCACCGATCTCGCCTCGGCGCGCGCCCTCAACGCCCGCATCCTGAACCAGGCCGACGAGAGTCAGGTGTTCCGCATCGATCACTTCCTCGGCAAGGAGACGGTGCAGAGCATCCTGGCGCTGCGCTTCGCCAATGCCATGCTGGAGCCGATCTGGAACGCCCACCACATCGACCATGTGCAGATCACCGCCGCCGAGACCATCGGCGTCGAGCAGCGCGGCGGCTTCTACGAGCCGACCGGCGCGCTGCGCGACATGGTGCCGAACCACCTCTTCCAGCTTCTGTCCATGGTGGCGATGGAGCCGCCCGCCAGTTTCGATGCTGAGGAGATCCGCAACGAGAAGGCGCGGATCGAGGAAGCCGTGCGGCCGGTGACGCCGGATCAGGCGGTGCGCGGCCAGTATGCGCCCGGCGAAGAGCACGGTCATGCCGTGCGGGGCTACCGCGAGGAGGCCGATGTCTCAGCCGATTCCCGCACCGAGACCTACGCGGCCCTGAAGCTCTCCATCGATAACCCACGCTGGTCCGGCGTGCCGTTCTACCTGCGCACGGGCAAGCGTCTGGCCGGGCGCCTCACCGAGATCGCCGTGCATTTCAAGCCGCCAAGTCATGGCCTGTTCGCCGGCACCGATCTCGCACCGAACGTCATGCGCGTGCATATCGACCCGGACCAGGGCTTGAGCACCCGGTGGAACACCAAGCGGCCGGGGCCGGACATGCATCTCGGCGCGGTCACCTCCTCCGTGCGGTTCGGCGATTTCTTCACCGAAGCGCCGAGCGTCGGCTACGAGACCCTGATCTACGATTGCATGATCGGCGACCCGACCCTGTTCCAGCGGGCCGACGCCATCGAAGCGGGCTGGGCCGCCGTCGACCCCCTCATCCAGGCCTGGAGGGATGCCCCGGTGGAGACCTATGCGGCGGGCAGCGATGGACCGGCGGGGGCGGATGCTCTGCTCGCCCGCGACGGGCGGGCCTGGCTGCCTCTCGCGGAGGGGATCGTGGATTCACCCATCCGCTAGACGGCTGTTCCCTTTATACAGGCGGCTTCGACATGAGGCGCAGCGGAACTCCCTCTCCTGAAAGGCAGGGCTATCGCATATGCCGATTTGCTCGTTGAGAATCGAATCGCAGCCCCCCGTCATCCCGGGGCCGCGCAGCGGAGCCCGGGATCCAGAAGCATAGGTGGTGCAGGACGTTGCACCGTCGGCGGATCTGGATTGCACGCCTCTGGCGCGGCCCTCCGGGTCCGGGCTCGCCTCTGGCGACCCGGAATGACGGCGTGGTACCATATGCGATGGCCCTCTCTTTCCTGGAGAGGGGACCCGTGGTGCCCGCGACATGTAGGAATATCGTAGCGCAGAGGGGTGAGACTTGTGCGTCAGGCCGGCTCGGCGTCGAGCCGCCGGGATCTGCGGATGGGCGCGAGCGTGCGCAGGGCATCATGATGGAGGAGGAGAACGCCGGTGGCGCCCGACAGCCTGCGCGCGGCGGGGGTGAAGCCGGCATTGGAGACGACGGCCGCCATATCCGCCTGCCAGTAGCGTGCGGCCGCCGAGGCCTCCTGCACCGCCGCGTTGCCCACGGGCTTGGTGTAGCGCTTGCACTGGAGGACGAGGCGGATGCCTGAGCGCTCGGCGACCACGTCGGCTCCCTGGTCGCCGCTGGCCTTCGTCGGGCGCGCCGACCATCCCGCCTCGCGCAGCGCCTCGGCGCAGAAGCGCTCGTAGGCGATGCCGTCTTCCGGGGCCTCGTCCTCGTCCGGCAGAGCGACGGACAGGGCAACGTCGTCGATGATGTCGAGGACGATCGGCCAGCGGGTATCGGCGAGGTCGGTGAAGCCCTTGGCATCGAGATGCGGCAGGATCGTCCGCTCGGCGAAGTAATCCCGCTCGCGCAGCCAGCCATCGTCGATCCGGTTGCCGTAGGCGTCCTCGAAACATTCCTGGCGGCGGCGCAGGGCGAGGGTCTCGGCATGGGCGCGCGCGAGCCGGCGCACCGTCCGCCTGAAGCGCCGGGGCCTGTCGAGGCGATGCAGCAGGATCAGGCAGAGACAGAGGCCGGTCGCCGCCAGGGCGGGGAGTCCGAACCAGAAGGCTAGGCCCCCACCCAGGAGGGTGGTCCAGAACAGGCGCGCGACAAGGCTCGATCGACCGGACATGCGCACCCTTTCCCGCTGCCAACGCGCCCCCATCGGCCGCGCCTTCTTTCGCAGAATGCCGGGAGGGTCTTGCGACGGGCCTAACGCCGGCTCGCTCCAGAAAAACCGCCTGCTCCGATAGTGCCGTGCGGCGCGAGACGAAATCGGATGTCGTCAATCGACATCAGGCAAAAATGATTGGATTCATCCCCCTGGATTGGTTCGAATTCATTCACGTTGAAGCGTATTTGCAGAGGAAACGCACAAGGTGGATGATGTTGCCGTTAGAACTGGGGGATTATTTATTATTTTGCATGCAGATTGGCCCCAAAGAGTCTCGGGACAGGAAAGCGCACGCGTTCCATCGGAGATATGCTCGGTCGCTCCGTGATCGCGACCGATGATATCTGTGTAGTTTTCTTGTGGATGAGGATGCCATTGGGCCGTGTGCCGGCCCCGACCGCGCCGAGCACATCCGTTTGGCGTCCCGAACGAGTAATCCGCTCACGGCGGCCCCATCGATGCGGCACACCTATCGTCCGCGCGTGAGAGAGCGGGGTACCACTCGCCTTCTCAAACGAGAGAGCCTCCGATTCCGCGACGAAGCTCGATGAAGCGTTCGCACGCCTGAAACGGTAGATCAAAAACGCGTAGAGCTGCATCCGACATGACTGCGTCAAATCGAATGCAGCTCTCCGTGTTCGTCCGACCGTGCATGCTTTAGACGAGGCGATTGTCCGCGTCGTCTCATCCTGCTTCAGCTCCAGGCCTTCGTTGTGTCACGCTCTTTCTAGCCAAAGCGGCATCCGCTTCGGCGGAGAGGCTTTAGGAGGCCAGAGCCGCGCGGGGGCGACGGCCGCGCGGTGCGGGAGAGGTCGGGGCTTCGGCGGCGGGGGGCTTTACGCGGGTCTTCCGGCGCTGCTGGCCCAGACCCATGTTCTTCGCCAGTTCCGACCGTGCGGCTGCGTAGTTCGGGGCAACCATCGGATAGTCGCTCGGAAGGCTCCATTTCGCCCGATACTCGTCAGGCGTCATGGAATAGCGGGTCCGAAGGTGACGCTTCAGCGATTTGAACTTCTTGCCGTCTTCGAGGCAAATGACGAAGTCCGGCGTGATCGAACGCTTGATGGATACGGCCGGCGTCAGCGGCTCGAATTTCTCCGGCGAAGCGGCCGTCGTCAGGTTGCTCAAGGTCGCATGGATCGATGCGATCAGCGCTGCGATATCCGAAACAGGCACGGAATTGTTGCTTACGAATGCCGAGACGATGTCGGCGGTAAGCTCAATGTAATCCGTTACAACGTCGTTCTCGAGTTCCACGCTCACCCCCGGAAGTAAGACAGTTTTAGACCGGCCCAAGGCACCGATCGATGCGGGCGGAAGGGTCTTGTCATCAACATGAGTTGACTAGGCAGTTCGTAGGGCAGCCATTAACAAAGCGCAAGAGGCTACGGCAAGACCACGTCCTTAACGAAAACTGGAATGAAGCTTCGGGTCTGCTGGGGGAGCTTCAAGCACCGCAGAATTGGCTGATGTTACCGGGAAGGGGAGGATTTTTTTTATCCCCTCAGCTCTGAAAAAAATTGCAGGCGACCATGGAAGCGGCAATTTAATTGTTGAATTGGAACCTTGCTGCCCAGGTCTGAGCTATTTTAGGTCAGTTTCGCAACTTTGAATGTAGGCTTCCGAAATAAACTACACGCTTTGTAAGAATGTCTAAGCGTCCGTCGAAACAGCCTCCCGTTGCGCAGGAGAAGAAAAGTTTTTCTGGGAATCTGCTGCCGAAAGACCGTTCAAGCCGTAGATGAGGGGCGATGCAGTCGGTTCTACGTAATCATCGCACCCCGTTCCGTCCGACAGAGTCGGATGTTCTCACGGCGCTACGTCCCGGCTTCGCGGCCCATAGCTTTCGAACCGCCTGACGGTTCGGGCGATCTCGGCATCCGACAGTATGATTGGTTTGCCCACCTGCAGCGCGGCTGCATATTGTCGGCATAGTGCTTCCATCTCTACCGCCAGCCACAATGCTTTCGTGAGGTTGCTGCCGATGGCGATCATGCCATGGTTGGCCAGCAGGCAACCAAGGCGATTGTCGAGGGCCGCGACGGCCGCGACAGAGAGCTCTTCCGTACCGTAGGGCGCGTAGGGTGCGCAGCGTATAGTCGGGCCGCCCGCCGCCGCGATCATGTAATGGACGGCGGGAATCTCTTGTCCGCAGATGGCAAAGGCGGTGCAATAGGTCGGATGGGCATGCACGACGGCGCCGATCTCGGGTCGCCGCTGCAGGATATCGCGATGAAAGCGCCATTCGGAGGAGGGGGCGAGGGCATGGTCATGACCGCCCGCCATGGTCATCGGCACGATGTCCTCCGGCCGCAGGTCGTCGGCCGGGATGCCGGAGGGCGTCATGAGAAAGCCGTCGCGATAGCGTACGGAGACGTTTCCGGCGGTGCCCTGGCTCAGTCCCAGTGAGATCAGGGACCGCATCGCCTCGACGATGGCGCAGGAAATCTCGTAAGCTTCTGGTTCTGACATGTGGTTCCCCGAGTCGCGAGAGACCCATGCCCTATACCGTGCCGGTCGGCGTGATGTCGCATTCCGCCGCGCCGGCCTGATCGAAGGTCACGCCAGTTCATGAGCACCTATCGCTTCGAGGCGTTGCTGGCGCCACGGGCGATCGCGGTCGTCGGCCTCGGCCGTGGCGCGCTCGGCCAAGCCGTGGTCGGCAATCTGGAGAAGGCCGGGTTCGCCGGCCCGGTTCATCTCGTCGGCGAAGCGGGCCTTCCCACCCTCGACGACCTGGATGACACGCCGGATCTCGTCGTGATCGTCGCGGAGGCCGCGTCGGTGGAAGGCTGGGTCGAGAAGGCGGGCCTGCGGGGTGTCGCCGTGGCCGCCATTCTCACGTCCGGCCTGTCGCAGGACCTCTGCGAGGCGGTGCGCAACCGTGCAAGGCAATGGGGCATGCGCCTCCTCGGCCCCAACAGCATGGGGCTGATCGTGCCGCGTGCCCAACTGGATGCCAGTCTGTTCGCGGCGGCGCCGAAAGCCGGCGATCTCGCCCTCATCTCGCAATCGGGCACGGTGGCCGCCGGCATCGTGGCCTGGGCCGCGCATCGTGATGTCGGGTTCTCGGCTATCCTGTCCCTCGGCGCCGCCTGCGACATCGACATCGCCGATTGCCTCGACCATTTCGCCGCGGACATCCATACCCGCGCGATCCTGCTGTCGCTGAACGTGATTCCCAATGCGCGCAAGTTCATGTCGGCCGCCCGCGCGGCGGCGCGCGCCAAACCCGTCCTGGTGCTGCGCACGGGGCGCCACGAGGCGCCCCTGCGCCACACGGTGACCCATACCGGCGCCCTCGCCCGGCCGGATGCCGTCTACGAGGCGGCGTTCCGGCGGGCGGGGCTGCTCAGCGTCGACGGGCTCGACGCCATGTTCTCGGCGGTGGAGACGCTGGGCCGGCAGCGCCCCTTCCCCGGCCAGCGCCTCGCCATCCTGGGGAATGGCGAGGGCATCGGCGCGCTCGCCGCCGACAGGCTCGCGGACCGGGGCGGCACCCTGGCCGCGGCGGGGCTCGGCGGCAATCCCGCCGATCTCGGCGTCGAGGCGGATGCGCAGGCCTATGCCGACGCCCTTGGGCCCCTTCTCGCCGACCCGGCCAACGACGCCGTGCTGGCGATCCACGTGCCGACGGCCCGCTCCGACAGCGCCGGTGTCGCCTCGGCCATCGCCGACACGGTCAGTGCCGCCCGGCGCAAGGGCGGGCGGCGCAAGCCTGTCTTCGCTGTGACGGTGGGCGACGATGGGGAGGCCGGGGCCGTGCTCGCCGCCGCCGGCATCCCGCGTTTCGCCACCGATGCCGATGCCGTGGAAGGCTTCATGCATCTGGTCCGCTACCGCGAGGCGCAGGACGACCTGATGCGCACGCCGGATTCTCTGCCGCGGGAATTCTCGCCCGATGTCGAGGCCGCCCGCGCCATCGTGGCGACCGCCCTCGAAGCGGGGGAGATCTGGCTCGATCCCCTCGCCGTGGCGGGCCTCCTGGCCGCCTACCGGATCGACAGCGTGCCGCTCACGCTCGCTCCCGATGTCGATGCCGCCGCGGCGGCTGCCTGGCCCATCATCGCCGAGGGCGGCGCGGTGGCGCTGAAGGTGGTCTCACCGGACATCGTCCACAAATCCGATGTCGGCGGGGTGCGCCTGGACCTCACCAGCGAGGCGGATGTGCGCACCGCCGCCGCCGACATCCTCACCCGGGCCCGGCGGCAGCGGCCGGATGCGCGGATCATGGGGTTCGCGGTCCAGCCCATGGTGCGCAAGGGTAAGCGCCGCGAGCTCATCGCCGGCCTCGCCGAGGATCCCGTCTTCGGCCCCGTCGTGGTGTTCGGGCGGGGCGGCGTTGCCGTGGAGGTCATCGACGACCGGGCGCTCAGCCTGCCTCCCCTCGATCTCCGGCTCGCCAGCGAACTCATCGACCGTACGCGGGTGGCGCGGCGGCTTGCCGCCTATCGCGACGTGCCCGCAGTGGACCGGAGGGCGCTCGGCCTCGTCCTGGTCAAGCTCGCCCAACTCTCGGCCGACCTGCCGGAGGTGCGCGAGCTCGACATCAATCCTCTGCTCGCCGATGCCAACGGCGTGCTGGCCCTGGATGCCCGCGTGATGATCGGCCCCGCCCCGGAGCGGCGCGGCGGAACCCGGAACCCACGCTTTGCCATCCGCCCCTATCCGGTGGAATGGGAGCGCAATCTCGTGTTGAAGGGCGAGCGGGTCACCGTGCGCCCGGTGCGGCCAGAAGATGAGGGGCTGTTCAAGAGCTTCTTCGAGCAGGTCAGCGCCGAGGACCTGCGCCTGCGCTTCTTCATGCCCGTGCGCGACTTCAACCATGCCTTCCTGGCCCGGCTGACACAGCTCGACTATGCCCGCGCCATCGCCTTCGTCGCCATCGACGCGGAGACCGCGTCGATGCTCGGCGCGGTCCGTCTCCATGCGGATGCGAACCATGAGAGCGGCGAGTACGCCATCCTGGTCCGCAGCGATCGCAAGGGCACCGGCCTCGGCTTCGCGCTGATGCAGTTGATGATCGACTGGGCGAGGGCGGAGGGTCTGAAGCGCATCGAGGGTACGGTCCTTCGGGAGAACCGCCCCATGCTGGCCGTATGCCGCAACCTCGGCTTCTCGGTCCATCCGGACAAGGATGACGGCACTGTGATGAAGGTGAGCCTAGCGCTCGATATGCCGTAGACAAAGACCAATCGAATCAGTCTTTGGCTTTATTGTTGTAGAACAGGATCCCGACGAAAATGACGCCTGCGCACCATTTGGTCAGATAAATTCCATCGAAGCTCGCGTGAGGATAATTCGGATAGAATCCCAGCCGGAACAGCTCAATCATGTGCGAGAGCGGATTCCATGAATAAACCGTTCGAAGAGGTTCAGGGGATAGATCAACGGTCCTGAACGCCCCACTGAACATCATGACTGGTCTGCTCAAGAATCCGTAAACTTGCGCCCATCCAGGGAAGTACGACTGGATGCTCGTATTGATGAGTGATATTCCTATAGAGAAACAAGCAATAGCAAAGAGGCTGATGAGGCACATATCAGGTAACACGGGCGCAGCCTCCCGGATTCCGTAGATATAAAGCGCAGAAAAAAAGATGATCATGAGAATTATATTTTGTATAATGCTAATTAAGAAGCGAGACAAAAGAAAATCAAATGGTTTAACCAAGTAATACTCTAATGCTCGCGACTTGAGGCCGCGAACACCGGTGGCACAACGCCGAAAGATATAGAATGGAAGTATGCCGGTTCCCATAAAGAGAAGAACTGACGGTCCGAAAGGCGGCTCCTTTCCAAAGAGAAAGATCTTCAATCCAGACATGGTCGCGATGACGATGATCGGTTCGATGAAGAGCAGGATGCCGATGGCTGGGTGGTAATTGCGGAAGCGGAGTCCGAAATCACGGACAATCAACGCGACCACGATCGTCAGCCATGGTCGTACTCTTGGCTTCGAAGAGGCGGTCGGAAGCGCGATCGAAGAATTTGCCATCGTTTTAGTCGAGGTCCAAGGATGCCAGATTAGGCGAGGGCCGGTCGTGAGACCGCCCCTCACGCGCCTCGTGCCAAGTGTTGCCTCGTGCCAGGTGTCGCCTCGTCATGAGCCAGAAATCTTGTCCGATGCCGAAGGTTGGATTCGCTCAGGCGCGACTGTTCAAGAGCGAGCGCACGCTGAGCAGGCCGATGAACCAGATCGATGCGAGCACGAAGCCTCCGAGCATCATCGACAGGAGGACGCGCGGGCCGCCTGCACTTTCGGGTAGTGCTGGGCGAACGTAAGGCGTGAGATAAAGATGCTGGGCCGCCGCGTTGGCCCGTGCACGGTCGAGGGATTGCAACGACGTGAGCAGGATCGCCTGCGCATATTGCCGATCCATATCGAGTGACTCGAACCGGGCGACGACGCCCGCCAGGACATTGCGGCCGGAGCGGCTGCCGGAGACTTCGCGCTCGACGGAGGCCAGCTGCTCGCGCGCCGCCTGGACGCGGGACTTGAGAGCCAGGACCGAGGGGGCCGTCTCGCTGAGATTCTGTCTGCGGATCGTGTCGTAATCCGCCTCGAGCTGTGACACCGATCCGCGCAGGGTGCCGATGAGCTGGGTGTTGCCCGAGACGACGCTGGGTATCGGATCGATCACACCCTCCTTCTCGCGGAACTCGGCCATGGCGGCACGGGCCTTGTCGAGGCTGGCCTTGGCACGGACGACCTCCTGCTCGGCGAACTTGACGGCATCTTCCTCGGCGCGCTTGGCGATCTTGTTGACGAGGGTCTCAGACAAGGTGACGAGCTGATTGGCGATGGTCAGGGCATCGTCGGGACGGAACGCCTTGATCTCGACGGAGGCGAGCCCGGTGAGCGGATCGTAATTCGCCCAGACCATCTTGTTCCAGTATCGCACCAAGTGCTCTGTCGACCGGCTTCTGTCGAACCGATTCGGCCAATCGATCTCGGGGCGGCTGTAGATCTCGCGGACATCGACGGTCTGTGACAGTTCGTCGACGACCTGACGGCTCTTGAGATAGTCGATCACGACGAAGTTCTGCGCGCTGCCGCCGCCGACTGCAGCGCCGTGACCTCCCATGGCGCTGGCGACTGCCGATGCAGTCGTACCCCCGCTCGCCCCTCCGCCGAGAGGGCCGGCCGAGGGGGTCACCTCGGTCACCGAAAACCGGAACTCGGCAAAGTATTGCGGCGTGGCGAGGAACAGGAAATACATTCCGAGCAGGCATAGGGGCAGGAGCACGACGATGCCGAAGCTGATCAGCATATAGCTCCAGTTGTGATCGGGCTGTGGCATGGGAACGAGGGAAAACGTCTCGTCATCCGCGCCCTCGAGCGCCAGTTCCCGCCGCGCTTCGTCGTCCCGCTGGGGGAGCATCTCGCGGTCGTCGTTCACCGCCAGTTCGTTGGCCCGGGCCCGCTCCTCCTTGGCCAGCGCGTCTCTAGTCTCGATCGCGGTCACGTTCGCGGTCGGCAAGCGCGTGATGTTGTTGGGCGCTGAGCTCATGCGTCGCGGGGCCTGTCACCAAAATTCGTCGTCCCTGACAGTAGGTCATTTCCCGGCCCTTTTATGGCGGCGCAGCAGGGATGTGGCCCGTGTTGCTTTCAAGTCGCCGGACGAGAGCTTGCAAGTGATCGCCGGGAAAGGCAGGTATTTCCAGCAGTATTCTGCTGGATAGAGCGGCTCCGGCGCATGTCCTGAGCACGTCTCCCATCGCGCCGCGCCATTTTCCGGTGGGGCGCCGTCACGCCTTCGTGATGAGGTCCGGGCGCCCCGCGGCCAGCGGTGACGTCAGATCAGGACATGCGCATCCGAAGGGCGAAGCGCAACGAACGACGACCCGCTTCGGTCTACGGGTAGCCGTAACGCGCCTTGGCGGCGGCAAGCAGTCCGATGGCCTCACGGTCCCGCCCGGCATTGCAGGCCTCGGAAGCGCGCGCGAGGTCGGCCGAGAAGCGCGCGCCCACCGGCGGGTTGAGGTTGCCGGTCGCGACATCGCTGTCGACCACGGCCTGGGTGCGGGCGATGCTGGGACCGCAGCCCGAGCCCGTCGGCGAGGGGGCCAGGGCGGGGGCGGTAGCGACCGTGGCGGCAATGGGCGCCACCGCCGCTTTGGGGGAAGGACCGGATGCACTGCAGGCGCCGAGCGCAGCGGCAAGGCAGGTGACCAGCGTCAGGCCGGCGCGTCGTGGTAGCACCAGGTTCTCGGTCACGGAGCTATTCCTTCACGTTCCGGCGCGACGGGCCGGCGCAGCGTGGCAGCTGCGCCGGAATCTCGCTCTTCGGGCAAGTTCTTGCCCTCACGCAACCCGCTGGTCAATCGCCGGGCCTGGGCTCCGGCGACGATCCCATGTCGTCATATTCCAATCTTGTGTCGGCGGGTCATTTTGCCTTCTCGGCGATCGCCGCGAGACCGGATTCGTAGATTCCCGTGATGGCATCGGCCGCGACCGTATCCGGGACGCCCTTCGCCTTGAAGGTTCCCGTCCACGTCACCGTCGAGCCGGACCCTTTCGGGCTCACCGCGAGGGTGGAGGAGTAATCGGAGACCGGCAGCGGGCTCTCGACGATGGCGTAGGTGTAGCGCATCGCCGTGTCGTCGCGTGCCGTCTGCGATTCGACGATGGCGCCGCCACCCTTGAGGCTGAGGGTGCGCAGCATCGTGCTTCCCTTGGAGGAGGGCTCGCATTTGGCGATGGCCGGGTGCCAGGTGCCGATGCCGCAGAAATCGCCGATCGTCGACCAGACCTTGGCCGGCGGAGCCGCGATGTCGATGCTCTTGGTGAGGTCGATGGCGAAGCCCGGAGCGGTGCCGGCGATGAGGACCAGGCCCGGCAGAGCGAGGCGACGCATGAAGGTGCGCGACATGAGAGAGGGGTTTCCTTCCGGTTGATTTATAAGCACGGATGGGTCCGTGCCTTGCCGCCGTGCAAAGAGCAGCGAGCGGATTGGGGTAAGGCTGGTCGCGAACCGGACCGGGGCAATGGCCCGGGGTGACGCCCACGAAGATTTGATATCAACCGGGTCTCTCGCAGTGCGATCCTTGTCAACGGAAGCGCTGGGGTTTACGTAGCCGCCTGACCGCGTGCTTCGCGCGCCTGTCACGCCATTCGGGAGAGACGAGCCTTGGCCACCGCCGGCTCCACGCAGGACATCGCCGACGCTGCCTTCACGGCCGCGCGCGGTTCTGCGCGCCCTGGTGCTCTTTCCACCGGCCTTCTCCTCCTTATCCGCCCCTGAGGGCCGGCCGGGCGCCTGCGCCTGGGCACTCAGGGGATCGTTTCGCGGCCGTGACTCCGAAAAGTCCGGTCGAGCCGATCGATGGGTTTAAAAGGCGCCGCGTCCCGAAGCGACCGCGCCTCCGACAGGACGACACGCCATGACCGACATCATCGCCCCACCCGCGGCCTCTCCGAAGGACAGGGTCCTCATCTTCGACACCACCCTGCGCGACGGCGAGCAATGCCCCGGCGCCACCATGACCCTGGACGAGAAGCTCGCCGTCGCCGAACTCCTCGACGCGATGGGGGTCGACATCATCGAGGCCGGCTTCCCCATCGCCTCGATCGGCGATTTCGAGGCCGTCTCCGAGATCGCCCGCCGCGCGAAGCGCGCCACCATCGCCGGCCTCGCCCGCGCCATTCCCGCCGATATCGCGCGGGCCGGCGAAGCCGTCCGCCTCGCCCGGCGCGGCCGCATCCATACCTTCGTCTCGACCTCGCCGATCCACCTCGCCCACCAGATGCGCAAATCCCAGGACGAGGTGATCGAGATCATCCTCAAGACCGTGGCGCAGGCCCGCGACCTCGTCGAGGACGTGGAATGGTCGGCCATGGACGCGACGCGTACGCCGATCGACTACCTGTGCCGCTGCGTCGAGGCGGCGATCCGCTCGGGCGCGACCACGATCAACCTGCCCGACACCGTGGGCTACGCGACGCCGGACGAGTACCGCAGCATGTTCCGCCAGGTGCGCGAGCGGGTGCCGAATGCCGACAAGGCGATCTTCTCGGTCCATTGCCACGACGATCTCGGTCTGGCCATCGCCAATTCGCTGGCCGGTGTCGAGGGCGGCGCCCGGCAGGTGGAGTGCACGGTGAACGGGATCGGCGAGCGCGCGGGCAACGCCGCGCTCGAGGAGATCGTCATGGCGATCCGCACCCGTGGCGACGTGATGCCCTACGAGACCGGCATCGAGACCACGATGCTCACCCGCGCCTCGAAGCTCGTCTCCCACGCGACGAACTTCCCCGTGCAGTACAACAAGGCCATCGTCGGCCGGAACGCCTTCGCGCATGAAAGCGGCATCCACCAGGATGGCATGCTCAAGCATACCGAGACCTACGAGATCATGACCCCGGCCTCCGTCGGCGTCGCCAAGACGTCGCTGGTGATGGGCAAGCATTCGGGCCGCGCGGCCTTCCGCTCGAAGCTCGAGGAGCTCGGCCTGCATCTCGCCGACAATCAGCTGCAGGACGTGTTCGACCGGTTCAAGGCGCTCGCCGACCGCAAGAAGCACGTCTACGACGAGGATATCGAGGCCCTGGTCGATCAGAACCTCGCCACGGCCCATGACCGCATCCGCCTGGTCTCGCTCTCGGTCATCGCCGGGACGCGAGGCCCCCAGCGCGCGACGATGAAGCTCGCCATCGACGACCGCATCGTCACCGAGGAGGCCGACGGCAATGGCCCTGTGGACGCGGTGTTCAACGCGATCCAGGCCCTGGTCCCGCATGAGGCGCAGCTCGAACTCTACAAGGTCGACGCCGTGACCGAGGGCACCGACGCCCAGGCCGAGGTCTCCGTCCGCCTCAAGGCCGGCGACCGCAGCGTGACGGCGCGGGGCGCCGATCCCGATACGCTCGTGGCTTCGGCCCGCGCCTATCTCTCGGCCTTGAACAAGCTCTCGGCGACGGCGGTCCGCCTCCACGCCCAGCACGCCGCATCGGTTTAGCCGGGAAAATGAAGCCCCGGGGGTGGACACCCTCCGGGGCCTTTGCTATCAGCCCCCTCGTCGCAGCGGGTTTTGGTGGCCGCCGCGATTGCCGCAAGGCAATGGGTGCATAGCTCAGTTGGTAGAGCAGCTGACTCTTAATCAGCGGGTCCAAGGTTCGAACCCTTGTGCACCCACCAAATATTTCAATGACGTAGCTGCTGGTTGCTGGTTTCCTGAAAAGCCCTGGCAACCACATGGCTACCGGTTCGTTGCAGCGACCCTCCTTATGTCTCGAAGCTGGTGTTGAGCGAACGGGAACGCGTGAGCGCGGGAGTTCGCACCACCCTACAATTTTTCGAGTCGGGTCGATCCAAGCTGAGTCGGATGAGTTTGAATGGCAGGTCGCTGCCTGAAGCATGCGGCGCCGTCGGATCCGTATGGCTACCTTCTTCACCTCAGACACCCATTTCGGGGATGCTCACATCCTGCGTCAGCGTGGAGGGGCGTTCGGATCACTCGATGATCACGATGCGGCTCTGATCGAGGGTTGGAACGACGTTGTCGGCGCGGACGACGACGTCTGGCATCTCGGCGATTTCGCTGCCGGAGCGAGCCGGGGGCGCTGCGCGGAGATCTTCGAGGCCCTGAGAGGCCGAAAGCGGCTGATCCGCGGCAATCACGACACCAATCGGGTTCTTGAATTGCCGTGGGTGAAACCGCCGCAGGAAACTGCGCGGATCACTGTAAGCGATGCCGATGGCACTGAATGGCGGCTGTTTCTCGCACATTACGCGCATCGCGCCTGGCCCGGCCTGTGGCGCGGGACGCGGCACCTGTATGGCCACACACATGGTTCACTGCCCGACACCCGCTTCTCATGCGATGTCGGCGTCGATGCATGGGGCTACCGACCCGTCGGTGTCGACGAACTCATAACCCGCCAGAATCATGCTCACGCTGTCCCGGAAGAGCTTCAACGGCGGAATGATTCTCGGACAGTATGATCGGCGCCGACGCTGGCGTCTCGGCACGAAAAATCCACCTGTGCCTCGGTACGGAGGCACCGCGTTTGCGGATGTGCCAGCCGTCGAGGGTCAGGCCGTCGGCGTAAGGTCGTCGGTCGACCACGTCTCGCAAACTCCGCCCACATCGACCTCGTAGGCTTCGCCGAGGTTCCAGACGCCAACGATGGCTCCGACCCGGCCGTCAGGCAGTCGGACGAGGTCGAGTTTTCTGAATGGGGAAAGGGTCATGGCACGGCTCCTCTCTCCATCAAACGGCGGCCAGGCGTATTTGATCCGGACCAAGCTCCACGACAGCAGCGGAACGGCACTCGCCTGCCCCGCCGATACCATGACGGCAAGCGTGAGTGATTTCGCCCCAACCCGATTCGGCCAATCGGGACCTTCAACCGCTTTCAGCGTGGCGTTCATCGACGGCGACCTCGTCGTAGATCCACGAGCGACTGACCGGTGCCCTTCGTAAGCAAGCATTAACGCTGAGCGGGCATTCTCTCTTACTCAATCGATCAGCCGTTCGGACCATTGGGGTCCGCCCAGTTGAGATGGGAGACAGACGGCACATGCCTCGACTGCTCGATCTGCTACGCTGGAAACTCCAGCTGCTTTTTGCTTGGACGCCGACACGTACTGTCGCGCTCAATCTGATCCTGGGAGTTTACGCTCTGGCAGGATGGGGTGCATTCGCGAACAAAGCTTCGCTCAACCGCGATCTGACGAATCAGGTCAGCCTCTTGCAGACAGAACGAAACGGGTTGGTCGACCGGCAAAAAGAGCTGGAGCAGGCAAACGGCGAACTCTTGCGTGAATGGCAAGGTAAGCTCGCCTCTGCTCGAGAGGAACTCAGCCAAGCTGTGTCGGCTCGCGACGCAGCCAAAGGCCAGCTTGCCAGCTCTCAGCGCGCAGCTGCCGCTTCCAGGAAGCGCGTCGAGCAGGCTCGGGATCGGGTATCGGAGACAGGCAGCATCAAACCGGCGGAGCCGTCGAAGAAGGCTGCGGTCAAGCCGTAGGATCGCCTGGCCTCCCACCAGCATGCGGGGCATCGGCGCACTCAATGCGGCGGCGTCGCGATCTGGTGCCAGAACCGAGCCTGGTGGACGAAGCGCTCGTCGGCCTTTCGATGGCCGCGAGTGGCGGGAAAGTAGACGGGCGGACCATCGATCGGTGATCTGTAACCGTGCGGCGAGAAATGGCGTTCGACGCCGACACGTTGACGAGAGCCGGGACGCGCGGATCTCCGCCCTGGCCGATGGCCCAGCCGGAAGGCTGGATACGTTTCCGCAGTCTGCTCGAACCATATGCCATGTGCGGGCGGACGCGGGCCCTACGCCCTGGCCAGCGTCGTCGAGGTTCAAGGCGGGATGACGCACCGGCATGTCTTCGTTGGCGCGATACCCTGATCCGGCTATGGCTCGGACAGGATGTCGAAGGAGCTCATGCCGGTAGCGGCTGCATCGACACTTTCTGTATCCAAACTTGGTGCCGCCACAGAAGGGCGGCACCTGCCGGCATCGGGTCCCATCGCTTTCCCGATATGTTTCAAGGGTTTTACAGCCCTGCTAGGACCGATCGGAGTGTTGTTTTATTAGATCCCAGAATTTCGATTTCAGTGGTTTGTATGGGCTAATATTGTTTTTATTCTTTTCAAATTGCTCGATAAATTTATAGGGATCTGACAAGGGGAGTTCATGCAAGTCGCTCAATTCAAACTCCCACCAGCGAATTCTCTGCAGGCCTTCGCATATTTCTTGTTCGAAGCGAAATTTAATGTGCTTCGCAGGATTGCCGCCAACAATGCTGTATGGGGCAACATCTTTTGTAACCACTGAATTGGCTGCAACGACTGCACCATCACCAATTTTGATGCCCCGGTTTATCGAAACTCCTGACCCAATCCAAACATCGTGCCCAACATCTACTCCCGGTTTCTTTTGGGGGAATGGGACGGCATTGAATGCGAAAGGTTTTTTCCCGCTGCTTTCTTGCTCACTGTCCTTGACGTAAGCTGAGACAAATTCCCGATTGGCATTAAATACAGCAGAAGACATTGAAACGGCATCGATAGGATGTCGAAATCCTCCTGTCGTAACCCCTTTTGCAACGGAGCAGTATCGACCAAATTTGGATCCATGCTCGAATGGAGACATGATCGAAGAAAAAGAGCCAACGCTAAAAATTCTGTTGCCATCTCCAATTGTGGAGTATGGCTCCGTAAATGCATTTCTATCTATGTAGATCGCGCTGCCATTTTTTCCAGCGCGTCGAGTATTTCGATGATGCGCTTGACTTATTTGCATTATATCTGTTCTGGTAAAGCCTTAATTCTTCTAATATTGATGTTAAATTGGCACCGATTTCAAGCCCCACGTGTCGGTTGGTTTCAGCAACTATTTTCACCATTAGAATAATAACCTTTGAAGCATCATTTGCATCATCGTTTTGGCTCACGTGCTGGGTCTTGTCGAGTCCTATCCATTTGAGCTGCTCTCAGCCCCGTTAGGGCGGGCGCGGATCTGAATCGTCGTCATAGCGAAGGTCTTTGTTTGCCGAGATCCGCCTTCGTCGACGGGGAGCGTTTCGGCGTAATGTGATATCTTGGATATCGCTCAGCAAAGTTTGCGAAGGGCGAACGCATTTGCTGTAACCTGATGTTAGGACAAGTATGTTCTAAATTTGGCAAATAAATCTATAGCTCAACAGCCCACGGCCCACCGAACTGCTCGGGGCGAGAGAATATTTTTCCACCATCCCGACCTTTGCAGTAGGGTGGTACAATGCTCGAGGAGCGTTCCTACCAAAAACATCCAGTCCGGTTGCGCGCCCCATCCGGGGAGTGATGCCGTGAACTCGCCATTGCACGGCATGGATCGACTTTTCCCCTCATCGTGGAGTCTCGATCAGGGAGGGGGGATCGGCAGGCTGACCTTGCTTGTTCAGTCGGGCCGTACAGGAGGCGCGCGCCGGCCTTTCCTCTGCTCCGACGCCACATCCCCCTCGCTGCGTGGTTCGTACGGACCGCCGGAGAGCCGTAAGATCGATCCGGCGATCGGTGCCGTTTCGTTCGCTCCGTCACCGATGCTTCGCTGCCGCCGGCGTCCCGTTGCGAGAGCCGGTCGCCGCCCGGAGCGGCAGTCGCGATCCTCGGTGGAGGATGAGTGCTACCGGCCGGTGCGGCGTTTTCCCCGCCTGTAACGAAAAGGGGCTGCCGTGATGGCAACCCCTTCGAACGTCTGTCGGAGACCCGGCCTTATTCCGCCGTGCCCCATTCGTCCTTGGCTTGGGCGGTGGTTCTATTCAGCTTCACCGTGCCGTCCTCCACCGTGTCGATGGAGTCGACATGGATGAAGTGGTGCTGACCCTTGGCCTCGGGATCGGTCCGGGTGAGCTTGATGCGCTGCCCATCGAGATGATCCACCGTGCCCACATGCCCGCCATCCGAACCGATGACCGGCATATGGTCCTGGATCTTGCTGGGATCGACCATGATCGGAACTCCTTATTCGGCCTTGGCCTTGGCGCTCTTCTTCCGGGGGGCCGCCTCGTCCTCGGCCGGCGCTTCCTCCGACCCTTCGACATTGATGCTCTGTGCGATCTGCGTCAGGAGCTCGTCGGTCTTCTTCTCTTCCTGAAGGGTCTCGTCGAGGAGCTTGGCGGCATCCTCGTAGCCGAGCTGGCTCGCCCAGGTCTTCAGGGTGCCGTAGCGCGCGATCTCGTAGTGCTCGACGGCCTGGGCGCAGCCGATCAGGACCGCATCGGCCGCCGGGCTGCCGCCGAAATCCTCGAGATCCTCTTCCATCTCGGCGGTCAGGCCCTGCATCGCCTCGCAGGTCTTCGAGCGCGCGGACTTGCCGATGATCTCGAACACCTGCTGGAGGCGCTCGACCTGCACGGCGCTTTCCTCGGCATGGGTCTCGAACGCCTGACGCAACTCGTCGTGCTCGGCGGCCTTGGCCGACTTCTTCAGAGCGCGAACGGATTGTCTCTCAGCGTAATAGACGTCCTTGAGAGTCTCATGGAACGCATCGTGCAAGGTTTTCTGCTTGGCAGCCATAGATACTATCCCACTTTGTCGAATGTCTTATTTGATACCGACGCGTCGCAGCGCTGTCCGTCTCCTATGAACGCTCGCGTTGCCTTGCGGGTCCCAAAAAAGAAACGTCGGGATTTCGGGGAAAACTATGAAGAGCGCTGCCGTGCGGGGAACCTTTCGCCGCCAGCCTGGCTCCCCCGCCGACGCCCGGTCGAGCCACGCCGGTGGTTGGCTTCAAGGCGCCGTGGCAGAATCGGCCGTTGCCTCCTGAAGCAGTCCGGGGGCGAGGCCGGAGATCTCCCGCGCGAGGAAACCCAGCGGGCCGATATCGGCGGCGAGGCGATGTCCCGCTTCGCCATGCAGATACACCCCCCAGAGGGCCGCGGTGAGGGGAGCGGCCCCTCGGGCGAGGAGCCCGACCACGAGGCCCGCCAGGGCATCGCCGGAACCGGACGTCGCCAAGCCGATGCCGCCGCCCTCGTAGAACCAGTGCGCGCCCTGCGGATCCACGATCCAGGTCTTGGCGCCCTTCATCACCACGACGACCTGCAGCGAAGCCGCTGCGTCGATGGCCGCCCGCAACGGATCGGCCTCGATCTCTTCACGGCTGCGATCCAGCAACTGAGCCATCTCACCGGCATGGGGCGTGATGACGGCCCGGCTTCCGAAAGCGCGGATGTCGGCCGCGTGGGCACCGAGCCCACAGAGGGCAGCGGCATCGAGGATGAAGGCGGCGGACGAGTGCTGCTTAAGCAAAGCCATCGTCAGAGCGGTCGTTGCCTCATCCTCGACCATGCCGGGTCCGATCAGGATGGCATCGCAGCCCTTCGTCACCGCCAGCAGCCGATCGAGGGCGCCCTGGGCCTCGACGCCGCCCGATGGCGTTTCCGGCAGGCCGACGACCATGGCTTCGGGAATCGCGAGGGCCAGGGGGATGGCCACGCTGCGGACGGTGGCGATCTTCAGCTTGCCCGCGCCGGCCCTGAGAGCCGCGACCCCTGCCAGGAGGGCGGCCCCGGGCACTTCCGTGGATCCGCCGAGGACGAAGGCGCTGCCGCGTTCGTCCTTGCTGCCCTCATGGGGGATGGGAAGCCGAAGCGTCCGGAGCCGGGCGAGGGTGAGGCTCTGCGTTTCCATCACCGGGCCGCCACGTTCGCGTCGGGTTCGGAGGTGACGGGTGCGCCCGCCTCGAACAGGGGCGCCACGAAATTGTAGCGTTCCAGCCTCAGCTTACCCGTCGTCTTCTCCTCAGGCTGGAAGCTGTATTCCGTGACGGAGCAGTTCACGACGTCGCCAGCGGCATCGATGGCAAGGATCTCCGCCTCGGTCATCTCCTCCAGCAGATAGCGCAGGCATAGAACCACGACCTGATGCGCGACGATGAGGACGCGCTTCTCGCCGTGATGCAGGGACACCGTGTCGAGCGCGCTCCTGAGGCGCAGGATGACGTCGCACCAGCTCTCGCCGGACGGTGGCCGGTGATAGAATTTACCCAGGCGCCGGCGCATCTCGGCCTGTTCGGGATGCAGCTGTTCGACGCCCGAGCGGGTCAGGCGGTCGAGGATGCCGAGCTCCTTCTCGCGGAGCCGCTCATCGACGAGATCCTCCGGCGTCTCATGCGCCAAGCCGCTTGCGGCGCGGATGCGGGAAGCGGTCTGCCGCGCCCGCCTATAGGGCGAGGTCAGCACCGTCTCCGGCCGCTCATCTGGGGGGAACGTCGCGAACCATCGGCCCAGCGCGTCGGCCTGTTCCTCGCCCCGTTGGCTCAAGGGGACGTCGACGTCGCGCTCGGCGATATCGATCCGCGCACGATTGGCCCCATGCGCGGCCTCGCTCGCGACGTTGCCGGCGCTCTCACCGTGGCGAACGATCCAGATACGGTTCGGCCAGCATTGTCCCATTCGCGGATCCTATTCCGATGTCGTTGCCTAACGTCCGCGATATCCTCCGGGTTCGGCAATGCTCGCTCTGTCTCTGTGACGCGGCCCTAGGAATTCGGGTGGAATAGACTGCGTCGACTTGTCGGGATCGCCGCCTCGATGACGCTTCATGACGGAAACGGAGACAAGAAAAGCCGCATGGCGCTCGGCCTGCACATGGTCGAAGCTTGTTTGGGCCCGTGATCGCCTCGGGTTCCAAAACGGCAAGCCACGTGTGGGCCATGCCCTCGAGAGCCCGGGTTCGGAAACCCTATGGTTCTTCATCGGGAAGGGGGATCGACGATCCGGGCACCGTCCGTTCCATGGCGTTCAGGCTGCCGGCGAGGGCGTGAGCGGCATCACGGCACAATCCGACCTGTCGAATGCCGTCCACCATGGCGGGCTCCAGGGTCTTCGTGTCGTAGACCGTCCAGCCGCCGAGTTCAGGGGCGATGGCGTAGACGGCATGTTCGTTGTCGTTCACGGCACGCCTCGCTTCCAGGGAGAGAGGAGGGGGCGCGGAGGCCGGTTTCCCGCCTCCTCGCCGGTGACGACGGCACCGTGCGCAGGCAGCGCCCTTTCCCGGTTCGCCAACGGCCGAGCGCGTCGCGGGTTGCGGAGCGACGAAAAAACCCGCCTCGGCTCACGCCGGGCGGGTAAAGTTTTGCTCATAGGAAGGCTCCTCACGAGGAGCACTCACACCATGTGCCCTCTGGTATACCAGCGTCAAGCGCAGAATGCCAAAGATTACCGGGATCCGACATCGCTGTGTCTCGGGAGCATGAAGCAGGAACATCTCATGATCGACATCGATGCCGGCGACGATTGTAATCGTACACCTGTTCTCTGGAGCGTGATGACGCTCCGAGATCGTTGAAAAAGGACGGGGAGCCACCGGCCCCTCGCCCTTCCCTGGTCATTCTCGGAGGCTCGGACCGTCAGACGATGAAGGATCCGCTGTCGAGGACATGATGGCCCTTGAGGAGGACGGCGAAGTCCGCCCCTCCATCGCCGTTGGTGTCACCCTGGACCAAAGTGTTTCCGCCGCCGAACCTGAAGCGCAGTTCGCCGGCCTCGCCCGAGAAGGTGTTGGTTCCAATAAATTCAAAGCTCTGGTTGCCTACAACATTGAGCTCCGCATCTATCACACTGAAGTCAAGTCTATCGCCTTCGGCAATATCAAAGTCTTGGACCACGCCGCGGCCAGCGATCATGGTGTCGTTTCTGGCCCCCCCATTGAGGGTATCCCCACCGATGCCGCCTCGCAGCGTGTCATTGCCGTCGCCGCCCGTCTGGGTGCCGCCGGCATCGATGACGATGTCGATGAGATCGGGCGCAGCTCCAGCGTTCTCATGAGCTTGATCGAAAGGGTCGGCCGCGCCTTACGGCCACCGCCGGAATGTCCTCATTTGACGATGGGTCGGTAGAAGGTGCCGTCGATCTCGGCGATGTCGTTCTGGTCGAGGCGGGGAACCTCGAGCACGGTGCGGGGTGGATATGGGCCGTCGCCCCAGATGTCTTTCTGTACTTTGTTGACGATCGGACGCAGCCGGGCGACGTCGGTGACGAACACCGTCAGGCGAACGGCATCGGACTTCGTTGCACCCGCCACCGCGGCGGCGGCGAGCATGTTGTCGAACATGCGGCGGATGCGGGCCTCCTCGCCCTCGATGAGTTCGCCGGTGGTCCGGTCGACACCGCGCATCCCGCCGATGAACACGAAATCTCCCGCCCGTGCGCCGATGCTCCAGGTGCCGCTGGGGGTGATCGTCTCTGCGTTCGGAGCGAGGATCTCGACGCGGCGTGTCTCGTCGGCGCAAGCCGCGACAGGGACGAGCACCGCGAGAAGCGCGGTGAGCAGGGAGCGAAAACCGGGTCTCATGGAATCATCCTCGGATTCAGGGGAAAGCATGCCGGCGGGACCAGAAGGGAGCGTCGGTAAAGCGTCGCTCGGCGGCGTAGAGGGTCCGCTGCCCGGAGAGGTGATGCGCGATGCCTTCGAGAAAGGCGCGCTCGTAGGCGAGTGCCGGAGCCGGATCGTCGGCGATGAGGGCCAGCGCGGCGTCCGCGGCCTGGATGCCGCTCCAGAGCGCCGTCGCGAGACCGTTCGCCCCGAGCGGATCGAGGGAGGCCGCCGCATCGCCCGAGCGCAGGACACGCCCCTCGACCAGGTGGGTCGACACGATTGAGGCTGCCGGTGCAACTTGGGGAGACAGCGAGGCACAGGCGGTGTCGAGGTCCAGGCTCTCCAGACGGGCGGCGATGGCGATGGTTTCCCTGGCCGCATCCGCCCAGAGCTTGCCATCCTTCGCCGCCCCCGCGGGCAAAAGATCGGAATCGGTGAACAGGCCGATCATCATGCGCCGGCCCGGCATCGGTGCCATGTACCACCAGCCGAGCTCCACCGCCTCCACCAGGGTCGCGGCGGCAAGCTCGGCATCATCGGGCACGTCGTGCACCTGATAGGCGCAGACGAGCCGGTCCAGGCGCCGCCGGTGGGCGGTAGGTCCACCCGAGAGCGCGGCCCGGCCGCTCGCATCGATCATCGCCGCCGCATCCAGCCATCGCCCGTCGGCCAAGCCGATGCGGACGCTGTGCGGAAGATGCTCCAGGCCGACCACGGCGTCCGCCAGGCGCTCGATCCCGCGCTCAGCCAGAGACGCCGCCATCCGTCCTTCGAGCAGGGAGCGGTCGATATGGGCGCCGTGCTCGTGCCCGGCCGCCCTGCGCAGGGCGCTGTCACCCCAAATCGAGAAGCGCCCTTGACTGGCCATGGCGGTGTCGCCGTCGATCAGGGCGGACCAGCCGAGCCCGTCCAGAAACGAAGCTGCCGTGGCGGAGAGCGTTTCCCCCCGGCTGGGCACGACGCGATCCGGCGCGACGAGGACGGGAGAATGTCCGGCGAGGACGAGACGCCGGACTGCGGACAGGCCGGCGACTCCCGCCCCGACGACCACGATACGGTCCACGCGCCTCGCGCTCAGCGGCGGGGGAACGGGGCTGCGATGTCCATGGAGCCGCGCTGGGTCTCCACGTAGATCACCTCCGGCACGCCGGTCAGGCCCTTGGGGCCGGGGCGGCGGACGAGGACACCCATGCGGGTCCACAGCTCGATCATGCGGCGCAGGCCATCGGTGTAGCCCGCCTCCACGTGAAGGCCGATACCGGCCGCGCCCCGCGCCCAAGGCACCCGCGCATGGTAGAAGCGCAAACGCTCCTCGTCGCTGAGATCGGTGCGCATGACGTGCTCGTAGAAAGTCTCCGGCAGGACATCCACGGGCAGCAGCGCGGGCCACCAGACCGGGGTGGGGAAGCCCGAGGCTGTCAGGACCGCCTGACAGCTGAAAGCGTCGCCCTGCCACGGCACACCCATCCAGCGGGTCAGGTCGCCGGGGGCCTGCGGGCCGATGGGAGCCCCTTCGCGCGGCTTGGCGGGATTGCCCGCGAACACGTTGGTGGCATTGAGCTGCAGGCCGAGATCCTGGATCAGGCCCGGTCGATCCGAGATCTTGATGCGGAAGGGCAGCTTCGTCTCGTCACGGCCGCGATAGAGGGCGGCATGACGGATCGGCCACGTGATCTCGACCCCGGGGTGGAAGGCTCCGCCCGAGCAGGCATCGAGCGCGGCGCGGGTGAGGGCCTCAGGCCGGAGGGCGAGCGGCAGGTCGTCGAGGCGCGTGACGGAATCGGCGGCGGCGTCTTCGTAATCGTCGGCGAATTGTCCATCCGCCCAGAGTTCGAGCTGACGGTACTGGGTCGGCGTGAGGGTGAGCCAGGTGCGCTGGCTCTCCGGATAATTCACCCCGTCGCCCAGCATGATCGGCATGGCGGCGGCCCGCTGGTCCTCGCCGCCCGGACGGCGGAAGGCCTGGAGAACGTTCTGCCGCATCGCGCGGCCCTCTTCATGGGGACGCGCCAGCTTGGCGATGAGCGCCGGACTGGAGAGATCGCCGATCTGGTTCCAGGCCGCGCCGAGGAACGAGGAGGTGGCCACCCATTGCATGGTGCCGGCCCGGCGCAGGATCGGCAGCACGTCGCGCCGGAACGAGACGGTATCGGAGGGGGCCTTCAGATGGCCGAGCTCGACCATCGCTTCGCGGGCGGCGTCATAGAGCGTGACGATGGGTTCGAGCTGGGGCGCGAATTTCGGACCGCAGCAGACGATCCAGGCCGGTTCGCATGGCACGGAGGCGCCGTCGATTTCGACCCTGGCCTGTACCCAGCCGTCGCACCAATCGTCGTGCCAGCCGTCGTTGTTGGTGAAGTCGCGCACCGGGTTCTGCGGCAGGGCCGTGCGCGAGATGCCGTTGGCGGCAAAGACCAGCAGGCGGCCGTTGTCGTCGGTGCGCAGGTGGCCGAGATCGACATCGAGGGTGTTCCAGAACCGACCCTGCATGCGGCAGGCCGGATCCTTGCCCGCCGCATTGGCGGAGATGCCGCCGATCTCGACGATGCCGGGGTCGATCACCAGGAGATCGTCGCGCCGGTCGGCCAGGACCAGGGGGTTGCGCTGGGTGCCGGGAATGCCGGGCGCCGCCGGCCCCTGATCGAGCGCGTTGATGAACCCGTACCAGGCCGCCTTGGTGTTGGCCACGTGGACGCTCCAGCGGACGCCCTTCGACGCGTCGAGTTCGCGCACCACGTGGCCTTCCTCGTCGTAGCCATAGAGGCGGAACCGCTGAACCTGCTTCTTGATGCGGCCTTCGGAATCCTTGAAGCCGCCCTCCGGCTCGTCGAGGAGGCCCGGCACCTCGGGTGCGGGAAACCAGGCGTCGGAATTGCCGACCCGGGAAAAGCCGATCGCCGGATGTATGGCGACCCGCGCGATCCGGGCTCCCGCGGGCGCCGCCACTGGCGCCTGAAGCGGCGATACGGCGGCCTTCGCGACAGACGAGGAGGCCAAGCCAAGGGCGGACGCCCCGATGAGGAAATCCCGACGTTTCAAGGCGCTATCTCGCTTATACGAACGACAGACACGTCTCGACCGGTCTGTGTCTCGTCTGGGACATAGCGCAGATGCCCTTAACATTGAGTTGCCTCTGCTTGTCCTGAAGCTCCTCTAGACTCAGGCCCGAGAGTCCCTTGTTGGGCTATCCAAGTATCGGTCCTGGCTGCTGTTTCCTGACCATGGAGCGATGCAGCAACGGTCGAAGCTCGCGCTCGATCTCGTCCTTCTCCACGTGGACATGTTCAGGATCAGGGTGGAGGGCGCAGCCGGCGAAGGCGTCGAGGGCGGGGCCGCCGTCGACGGGTCTCTTTGCCTAGCGTTGGAAGCGAGGCTCATCCCGGCGCGTCGCTCGCCCCCGAATGGCCCAGACGATCGACGACGACTCGAGGGTGGAAAGCACGTTATGGCTGGTGAGATCCCGCCCGCCACGCCTCGCCCCATACCTGAATCACCGGGGCGATCTGGGCCAGTCACCGAATACGGGTTTCCAAGAGGCGTCTCCGACCATCGAGCAGGCTCGCGGGCACGCGGCATCCGAAGGCGGACAACGTCACGCGGAACCCGACGCGGATCATTCGGTCCGCGAAGCGGTCCATGTAAGGCTTGGATTTTGGGGGAGCAGTAAGAGACTGCAAGCTCTCGGGAAATTTGGTCGGAGTGGCAGGATTTGAACCTGCGACCCCCACGTCCCGAACGTGGTGCGCTACCAGACTGCGCTACACTCCGACGGCCGGCGTCACCACCGGCGAGCGGACGTATAGCGAGGCCGACGCGGAGCCGCAAGCGTCATCATCGACCTTGTTGCCATATGGCTGCCCGCCCGGTGGGCCAGTCGGGCGGGAGGGCCTGGTACAGGCAACCGATATCCGCCGCCCGGATGGCGAGGGCCGCGGAATAGCCCAGCGCGGCGGGGAGTGCGTGCAGGCTCCACTCCTTCGTCCCGCCCGGCATGGCCAGCAGCTCCGCCGCGTCCGGCGTGACGGAGACGGCGAAGCTGTCGAGGCGCAGAGAGAGGCCCTGGCCGGTCGCTTTCGCCACGGCCTCCTTGCGCGTCCAGCAGGCGAAGAACGCCGCCGTCAGCTCGACCGGCTCCAGCGCTTCCAGGGCTGCGATCTCGCATCCGGCGAAATGGGCGCGGGCAATGCGAAGGAGATCGGGCATCGGGCGCACCTCTTCCACGTCGACGCCGATCTCGGCGGAGGAGGAAAGGCCGATCAGGGCGCGGCTGCCGGAATGCGACAGGCTGAAACGGCATGCTCCGGCTGCCGCCCCCGCCAGATACGGCTTTCCCGACGGCTCCACGCTGAAGACGATGCCGCGCGGGTCCGCTCCGAGACGATGGCCGAGGGTGAGGCGCAGGGCCGCATGGCTGGCCTCGAAGCGCCATCGATCCACATCGCGCACGAATCGGTCCGCGCGAGCCTTCTCGTCATCGGAGAGGAGATCCCGGCAGCGCGCGCGATGCTCGTCCGAGAGGGTCAGATCGACATCCCAGACCGTGACAGACTCGTCGGAGCGGGCTCGATCCGATGCCCGGTTCCCCGAACGCGTGTGGTGAAAGTTGACGGCCACTTTAGCGGCTCGATGCCGTGCCGCCCGATGTCATCGTTCCCGATGCCATCGTGGGGCTATCGGATCGAGGGCGGCCTGGACGCGCCCGGCATAGGTCGTTCGGACGCTCCATCCCGCGTGAAGGCGACGACGAGGGTGAGATAGGCGATCTGACAGAGAGCGACGATGCCGTAGAATGTCCCGGCGGCGGCCAGCCAGGACAGGCTGTGCCTGACGGCGATGATTCCGACGAGCGCGACGCTCAAGGCGAGAATCATCGCGAGGGTGAGGAGAGGCCTCTGTGTCGCGACGTCCATCTCTGCCGACCTGCCCGTCCACATGCCATCACGCTCCGGCTTCCCACAGACGGGATGCCGAAGCGTTAATGTGCAGCGCACTGGGTCAGGCGGCAAGCGACATCCGGTCAGACATACACGTTACCGGCACTCTGTGGAAAACGCTCCGCCAGGGCACGGCGCAGCTTCTCCAGGGCGCGGTTCTCGATCTGGCGCACGCGCTCCTTCGAAATCCCGAGCCGGCGGCCGAGGGCCTCCAGGGTGGCCTGGTCTTCCGTCAGCCGGCGCTCGCGGAGGATCCGCAACTCGCGCTCGGACAGGACGGTGAGCGCCTCGTTGAGCCAGGTGAGCCTGCGCTCGCCATCCACCGAGGCGGAGACCGTCTCGTCGGGAAGGTCGGAACCGTCCACCAGAAAGTCCATCCGTTCGGATGAGGCTTCGCTTTCCTCGCCCACCGGAGCGTTCAGGGACATGTCCGGCCCGGACAGTCGCGCGTCCATCAGCGCCACGTCCTCGCGGGAGACGCCGATGGCCGTGGCGATGCGGCGATGGATCTCGTCGCCAACATGCTCCTCGGTGGATTGCATCAACCGGGCGCGCAGGCGGCGCAAATTGAAGAATAGCGCCTTCTGGGCGGAACTCGTGCCGCCACGGACGATGGACCAGTTGCGAAGGATGTAATCCTGGATCGAGGCTCTGATCCACCAAGTCGCATAGGTGGAGAAACGGACCTCGCGCTCCGGCTCGAACCGGGCCGCCGCTTCCATGAGGCCGACATGCCCTTCCTGGACGAGGTCAGCCATGGGTAGACCGTAATGCCGGAACCGCCCCGCGATCGCGATGACGAGACGCATATGCGCCGAAATCAGGCGATGGAGAGCGTGTTCGTCGCGCTCATCCTTCCAGCGGACGGCGAGACCGCGTTCCTCGTCCCGCGCCAGGAAGGGCGCCTCCATGGCCGTACGAATGAACTGTCGCCGTATCCCCGCGATATCCGCCATTCCCGCCTCCGCCTTTCGTCCGTTGCGTGTGCGCGCCGCGACGGACGTTCGGGGTCGATCGACCCCAATGGTCCAGAAAGCGAGGGCACCAGCCCGGGGGCATCGCCCAGGCACCGAACAACGGAGCCGTTGCGTGGATAGTTCCGCAGGCCGGGGCTGACAGGGGGGGCGTGCCCCTGCGGCGCATCGGAGCAGCCGGCCGACGCAGTGCCGATAAAGAAAAAGGCCCGGCGCTGGTGCGCCGGGCCCGATCGTCGAACGGATCCGTCTGGGATCGGCGGGCCGCTCAGGCGGCCTCTTCCCGGATCTCGTCGCTGTCGCCATCCGTCTCGGCATCGCCCTCGGCTTCCGCCTCGCCCTTGGCGCGGCGGGGCGACTTGGCGAGGCTCTGCTCGATCAGCTTGAGTGCCTCGGTCTCGGTGATGCGGTTCACCGACGAGATCTCGCGCAACACGCGGTCGAGGGCGGCCTCGTAGAGCTGGCGCTCGCTGTAGGATTGTTCCGGCTGAGCCTCCGACCGGTAGAGGTCGCGGACCACTTCGGTCACCGACAGCAGGTCGCCGGAATTGATCTTGGCCTCGTATTCCTGGGCGCGGCGCGACCACATGGTGCGCTTGATCCGGGCGCGGCCGGTCAGAACGTCGAGAGCCTTCTTGACAAGCTCGGGCTCAGCGAGCTTACGCATGCCGACGCTGTTGGCCTTCGCGGTCGGAACGCGCAGGACCATCTTGTCCTTCTCGAAAGAGACGACGAAAAGCTCGAGCTTGTAGCCGGCGATTTCCTGCTCTTCGATCGCAGTGATGCGGCCGACGCCATGAGCTGGGTACACCACCGCTTCGCCGGTCTTGAAGCCTTGGCGGCCTGCCGTCGTCTTCTTGGCTGTGGTCATGCGAGAAGCGCCTCCAGAACATCGCGCGGGTCGAATCGCGCCGAACCTTCATTCCCGGGGTGGGTGACCCGGCTTGAGCCTCTTGTCCGCCGGCCATCGATGCAGCATGCATCGGCCGGGCGGGTCCCAGGCTAGCCGATCATCCACACCATGCGACCGGTGCCGCGGGAAGCGCATACGCCTCCAGCGGTCGATCACATGCCGCCTCGTCTCGGAAAGGTAGCGTCCCAATGGAATGGGATGCCGACTCTGTCGAAAGGTTTGGAAACCACCGCTTGGGTGGCCAAAGGCAGCACGTCAGGCACGAACGACGGCAGACCCTTGATGTACCACAAACCGGGCAACGAATCAAAGGATTGCCGACGCAGGGCATGCGTGCGCGATCTGCCGGAGGGATATCCTCAGGGAGCCGGTCCCGTGCGGAGAGCGCGATCGCAACGGCCTCAGGCGGTGGGTTGCACGACCGCCTGCGACGTCATGAGGCGCATGCGATCCGCCGAAATCCGACATGGCCGGACGCATCATCACGGGCAGGCGTTCGATTCACTAACGCGCGGACCAAAACCTGCGAGACACCATCCGGGTGGAGCCTTCGCTCGATATCACCTGCCCGGGAGCCGGCCTAGTCGCCCTTGCCCGGCGAGGCGGAGAAATGAGCCTCGAACTTGCCGCTGACGCCGTCCCAGTCCTTCGCATCCGAAGGCGCGTCCTTCTTCTGCGTGATGTTGGGCCAGCTCCGCGCGTAATCGGCATTGAGCTTCAGCCAGGTCTCCAGGCTCGGCTCTGTGTCGGGCTTGATCGCCTCGGCGGGGCATTCCGGCTCGCAAACGCCGCAATCGATGCACTCGTCGGGATGGATGACGAGCATGTTCTCGCCCTCGTAGAAGCAATCCACGGGGCAGACTTCCACGCAGTCCATGTACTTGCACTTGATGCAATTGTCGGTGACGACGTAGGTCATGTGCCCTTCAGCCTCAATCCATGGTCGGGCGGGTCAACCACCTCGGCCCGTTCGGGCGCGATCCTAGACCCGGCCCTTGCACGGCCTCGTTAACGCGCCAGTGGGTCGCGCGAGGCCTCACTATTTCCGCACGGCTCTAGCCCCTGCCACCGGGGCTGACAAGCAGTGGCCGCATCATGGCCGCTCGGGCGATGTTACCGGGACACACTCCCGCCACTCGGTCTTCGCGGCAACGATCAGTCCTGATCGTCGGGCACTGCGTTCCGGCCCGCCGACAGGTCGGCATAGAGCCGTTGCGCCTCCGGCGCGGGACCGCGCCGCTCTCCGAGATCGATCACCCTCACCGCCGCAGTCCCATGGGCGGCGGCGACCGTCACCACGTCACCGATGGCGATCCCCTTGGCCGGGTTGTCGATGCGCGTCCCGTTCACCCGCACGAAGCCGTCCTCCACCAAGGCGGCGGCAAGAGAGCGGCTCCGCGCGAAGCGGGTGAACCAGAGCCATTTGTCGAGACGCTGACGCCCCGGCTTCATCCGCCCTCTTCAGATCCCCGGTTCAGCGCTTGCCGCCGTCGCCGGCTTCGAGCTGGGCCTTAAGGGCAGCCAGCTTGGCGAAGGGCGAATCCGGATCCGGAGCCCGTTCGCGCCGCTGCGGACGCTGTTCCTGCGGTGCGGCGGAACGACCCTCGTCCCGACGCTCGGGCCGGACCCGGCCGGGCTCGAAACGCTCGCGACGCGGCGGACGCCCGCCATCCGGCCGGCCGCCATCGCGACGCCCACCATCCTGCCTCTCGCCTTGCCCGCTACGCTCGCCCTGGCCGCCACGGTTGCGCTGGGCGCCGTCCGGGCCGCCGGCATGAGCGGGGCGACGGTCCTGGCGGCCTTCGCCGGGACCACGATCGCCCGCCTGAGCGTTATCGCGACCGCCGCGCGGGCGGTTCTGCCGCGGAGCGGAGCTGCGCTGATGCCGCTGCAGGCGCCAGACCTCGACCATCACCGGCTCGGCCGGGGCGGATTCCACGGGCGTTTCGCCCTCGGCCGCATCAGGAGAGGCCGTCTCGGCCGTTTCCGGCTCGATGCCGGCGAGGGCTGCGGATTCCGCCGCGGGGACGGGGGCCGCCTCGGGTTCCTCTGCGGCATCGACCGGAGCTTCGGCTGCCGGTGCCGGCTCGTCCTCCGCGGGTGCGGCCTCGGAGGACACCGTCTCGGGGTCGGGCACGCCTTCCGCCACGGGCTCGGCCGTGTCGGGCGAGGTCTCGTCTTCGGTGGTCGTCCCGTCTTGAGAAGCCGTCTCGCCTTCCGAAGGCGTCTCGGCGTCCGGCTTGGCCTCGTCTTCGGTCGCGGGTCCGGCCTCCTCGGACGCCGTCACCGCGTCGTCGGTCGATGCGGCTGCGGGTGCGATGGGGCGGGTCGACGCGGCCGGAAGAAGCGGCACGGTGATCGCCGGGCCGGGGCGGGTTTCAGGTGCATAGCCGAGGGATTTCAGGATCGAGCCGAAATCCTCGCCCGAACAGCCGACCAGCGAGGTCATGCCCACGGTGGCGACGAAGGCGTCGCCATCGGCGGTGCCGGCGGGCGCCTCGCCCGGCGTGGTGCCGGGGCGGTAGGTGACGGCCGGGCGGATCAGGTCGGCCAGACGCTCCAGGATGTCGACGCGCACGGCGCGCTCGCCACAGACCCGGAAGCCGGCGGCGCGGTAGAGACCCTTGGCGATCTCGGGATCGACCTTGATCGAGGTCCGGCCGGAGCCGGCCAGATGCGCGATCTCGTCGAGGCCGCGCTGGTCGAGGCCGCCGTTCTTCAGCGCCCAGAGCTGGGCGGCGAGGGTCCGGGGTGCCGGCTTCAGCAGGGCCGGCAGGAAGATGTGATAGGCGCCGAAGCGGACCCCGTGACGGCGCAGCGCCCCGCGCCCTTCCTGATCAAGGGTGCGCATCTCGTGCATCACCTTGGCGCGCTCCAGCACGCCGAGGGATTCCACGACCTGATAGCCGATGCCCTTCGACAGGCCGACGAGGTCGGCGGCGGTCTCGATCTCGATCAGCGGACCGAGGAGCCGGACCACATAGGCCTTCAGCCAGGCGACCAGCCGGGTCTCGACCTTGTCGCGGGCCGGGCCGGTCAGCTGCTCGTCGGCGAGCAGCCGCACATGCGGCTCGAACAGCTTGTCGCCCGGCGTCAGCTTGGCGACCGGGTCTCCGGTCCAGCGGATGATGCCGTCATGGGACAGGACCAGGGACGAATCCGCCGCGGCCGAGAAGCGCTCGGCGCGCGCCTCGATCTCGCCGCCCAGCGCCTTTTCGGCGGCGCTGCGCAGGGTCTTGGCCTCGTGGCCTTCCGCGCCCGGGTCGGCAACGAACTGAAACCCGTGCAGATGGCCGACATGCTGGCCCTCGACGGTAACGTCCCCGCCGGCGGTGATCTCAGCTTCCAACATCGTATTCTCTCTCAGGCGCCGCATCAGGACGCTAGTGCGCCGATCGACGAAACGGCTCGCAAGGCGCTCGTGCAGGGCGTCAGACAGCCTGTCCTCTACCCGACGCGTCTCGCCCTGCCAATGCACCGGATCAATCAGCCAGTCAGGACGGTTCGCGACGAAGGTCCAGGTTCGCCCTTGGGCGATGCGCTGGGACAGGGCGTCGATGTCGCCGTCGGTGCGGTCGATCATCGCCACGTGCTTGGCGAACCAGTCGTTGGGGATGCGCCCGGCCATGCCCCGCATGAGGAATCGGAACAGCTGGGCGACGAGATCCGCATGGGTCTGGGGGTGGACCTTGCGGTAATCGGGCACGCCGCAGGTGTCCCACAGGCGTCGCACCACCGTCGGATTGGTGGCGATGTCGCGGATGTCGTCCTCGCGCATCAGGATTTCGAGGGCGGACTGGTCCTCGCCCATGGGCGCGCGGGTCAGTCCCTTCTCGTTCGGATGCTCGTCCAGGCTCTCCTGAAGGGCCTTCAGCGAGGAGAAGTCGAGATCGGGGTTGCGCCATTGCAGCACGCGCACCGGCTCGAAATCGTGGTTCTCCAGGGCCTCGATCATCTCGGGCTCGAACGGGGCGCAGCGCCCCGTGGAGCCGAAGGTGCCGTCCGAGAGGTGGCGTCCGGCCCGCCCCGCGATCTGCCCCATCTCCGGGGGCGTCAGCCTGCGGAAGCGCGTGCCGTCGTATTTCCAGTTCGCCGCGAAGGCGACGTGGTCCACATCGAGGTTGAGGCCCATCCCCACCGCGTCGGTGGCGATGAGGTAGTCGACGTCGCCCGATTGGTAGAGCTCCACCTGTGCGTTGCGGGTGCGCGGAGACAGCGCACCGAGCACCACGGCGGCCCCGCCGCGCTGGCGCCGGATCAGCTCGGCGATGGCGTAGACCTCCTCCGCCGAGAAGGCGACGATGGCCGTGCGCCGGGGCAGGCGCCCGAGCTTCTTCTCGCCCGCGAAGGTGAGCTTCGACAGGCGCGGGCGGGTGGTGGTGTGCACACCGGGAATCAGCGACTGCACCAGGGGCAGCATGGTGGAGGAGCCGATCAGCAGCGTCTCCTCGCGCCCGCGCTGGTGCAGCAGGCGGTCGGTGAAGACGTAGCCGCGGTCCATGTCGGCGGCGAGCTGGATCTCGTCGATGGCCACGAAGGCGACGTCGAGGTCGCGCGGCATCGCCTCGATGGTCGAGATCCAGTAGCGCGGCCGGTCCGGCTTGATCTTCTCCTCGCCGGTGACGAGGGCGACCTGCTCGACCCCCACCCGCGCGACGACGCGCAGGTAGACCTCCCGCGCCAGCAGGCGCAGGGGCAGCCCGATCATCCCCGTCGGATGCGCGAGCATCCGCTCGATGGCGAGATGGGTCTTGCCGGTATTGGTCGGCCCGAGCACCGCCGTGACGCCGCGTGAGCGGGCCTGCGGGGGGAGGGAGCGGCGCGTCATGTGTGCGGGACGGGTCCCTTCGGCGAAATCGGCCGGCGGCAGGGTCTCATGACGGCCCGTCGAGATGGCCGCCTCGGGTCAGTCGCCGCTGCGCAGGGGCCGTCCGGACGGTCGGACCCCACGCTGCGTCTCACCGCCATATGGGGCGTCACCCCCGCGATAGCCACCGCCCCGGTACCCATAAGGATCGACATAGATCTCCACCGGGTTCGCCGGCTGCTGCGGCGCGAGATCGGCGCAGAGCGTGTCCGGCATCGCCACGAGGGGGCCGCGCCGTGGCGAGCGGCCCTCGATCACCTCCGCCGAGGAATAGGCGTCGCCCCCGCAGGGCGAGATATCCGAGCTGAGCTCGCCCGCAGGGCCGGGACCGGCATGGCCCGCCCCCGCGACGAGGCAGCCCGCGAGGGCGAGGAAGCGAAGAGAGCGGGGCAGAGGCGACATCAGCGAGTCCCGGTACCCGAGGGGGCCCGCCAGAGGGCAGTGCCGGACAGGGCGTCGCCAAGGGCCGCGAACCCGCCCTGGAGATCGGCGCCGCCGATGGCATAGCCATAGGCGCCGAGCCCGGTGAAGGGGGCCATCCTGCGCCGCCCTTTGAAGATCGGCAATTCGCCCGAGCGTTCGGGATCGACGCGAAGCACGAAATAGCGCTGGCGTCCCCGCATGATCGGTTTGAGGTCCTCGACCGCGTCCCAGGGAATCCAGCCGCTCGACAGGCGGCGGTCGAAGATCCCCTGCCGCCCGACGGAAACCAGCGTGCCCGAACGGAACATCCGGGGGGCGCTGACGACGCTGGCGACGCCGAAGAAGAACAATCCGAACCAGATCAGGAATGTGTGAAAGCTGCCGGGCTCGAAAGCGTGCCCATGGATTCCGGGCCGGGCGTAGAGGATCGAGGCACAGCCGACCGTGAAACACAGGGCGATGACGAACATGCCCACCGAGCGAGGGCGCGAGACCGGAATGTCGATGGCCTGGTCCATGGTTCAGGCCCGATTCGCCGTCATGGATCGACCGAAGCCGCCTGCGCCACCTGGCTCGGCGCCCCGCCACGGCTCCACCGGGTCGCCTCGATGATGTTGGTGCCGAGCGTCGTCCGCACGGCGATGCGCACCGGCAGCAGCACGCGGGTGCCCTCGACCGGCGCCAGCCATACCGACATGTCGCGGTTGTCCTCCATGAACTTCACGCCCGGCCGGTCGGGGCGATGCCCGGCAATGGCCTGATAGCGGGCGTTGCAGACGAGGACCGGCCCGGAATAGCCGGGCTTCTCGACGTTGCGCGTCTCGCCGTAGCTCAGCACCACGTTGAAGCGCGTGGCGCCGTCGAAGATCGGGATGGTGCGGTTGCAATTGGCCTGGTCGGTGAGCTCGCCGCGGCTCACCGCCGGCATCATCAGGGCGCTGGCCGGATCGACGATGCCGCGCTTGTTGGCCGGGGTCACCGGTACGCGGTCGCCCATGTCGATCAGGGGCGGCGTCACCTCGGATTGGGTGACGTTGCCGCGCGCCAGCGCCATCCTAACGGCGATGCCGGAATTCGAGGTCTTGGTGGAGATGGCGAAGGTGTTCGGCTGCGGCCCCTCGGCGATGAGGCCGTTGGCCCGGGCCGAGCCCATGCCGCCGGTCACCGCGCCGACGAGGCCGGTGAGGCGGGCCGACACGTCCATGCGGTAGCGCGTGGTCTCGAACAGGCCCGAGACCTGCGCGGTGCCGATGGGGATGCCGGCCAGCGCGATGCCGTAATCCACCGTCACCGTCGCCGGTGCCGCAGTTTTGGCAGAGGTGGCCTTCGGCCGCGCGAATCCCTCGGAGGCGGGAATCACGCCGAGGGCGGCGAGGAGGCTGGCGCGGAGGAGGCGCATGGCGCACATGGCGTGAGGCTCTGATGTTCCAAGGCTTGGAGCCGCGCGGCAGGAGAGACCGGGCGGCATCGTTCCGTCATCGTCCCCGTTCGTGGTTAATACATCGTATGGATGCCGCGGCGCGGGGCGCCTGGATGGCGCTGCACCGGCCCCGGAGCGTGGTTATTCCGATGGGCAAAACGCAGCGCCGCCCTTGACGGATGCCCCGCCCGTCACCTATAGGCTCGCGCCTTCAATGAGACGCCGCTCGATCGGAGTTTGGCGTGCGTGAGGCCCGTGGCGCGTTGCGACCGGTCTTCCGCCATCGCCCGATCAGACGCGGAACGAGACGGGATTTAGAACAATGTCGCGCCGTTGCGAACTCACGGGCAAAGCCGTGCAGACCGGCCACCTCGTGAGCCACTCGAACCGTAAGACCAAGTGCCGGTTCCTGCCGAACCTGTGCCAGGTCACCCTGCAGTCCGACGCCCTGAAGCGTCGGGTTCGCCTGCGCGTCACGGCTCACGCCCTGCGCTCGGTCGAGCATCGCGGTGGCCTCGATGCCTTCCTCATCAAGGCTCGCGAGATCGAGCTGTCGCAGACGGCCCGTCTGATCAAGCGCGAGCTGCACAAGAAGCTCGCCGAAGTCGAGACCCCGGCCGCCGCCTGAGGCTGCGATATCGAAGCGTCGGCGAGAGCCCGCTTCGATCACGCTCGACGTCTCATTTTAATCTCGAACGGCCGCCGCATGCTTTGTGCATGCGGCGGCCGTTCGCGTTGATTCCGACTGACCCACTATCCGGCTCTTCCCGATGACCGTGCTGTCGCTCATCGCCCCGATCTTCGGGCTGATCCTCATCGGCTGGGTCGCGGCGCTCGCCGGGTTCCTGTCGGAGAAGGTCAGCGATGGGCTATCCGAATACGTCTTCGCCATCGCGGTGCCGGCGCTCATCATCGCGACGCTGACGCGGCCGGGTCTCACCGGCGAGGTCACCTGGGCGTACTGGTTCAGCTATTTCGGCGGCGCCGGCCTGTCCTGGCTCGTCGGCTCGCTGATCGGCCTGCGGCGAGAAGGCGTCGGCCGGACGGGCGCGATCCTGCACGGATTCGCGGCCAGCCAATCGAACACGATCTTCATCGGCGTGCCGATGATCCTGCAAGCCTATGGCGATGAGGGCGCGTTTCCGCTCTTCATGCTGCTCGCCGTCCACCTGCCTCTGATGATGGGCTGCGCCACCTTCCTCATCGAATCGGACGGACAGCAATCGATCCTCAAGCGGCTGAAGGGGCTCGTCCTCGTCCTGTTCCGCAACCCGATCTTCCTGTCGTTGATGATCGGCTTGGGCCTCAAGTCGTTCGGCCTCGCCCCCGGCGGCATGGTCAAGTCGCTGGTGGATGCGCTGGCCGGCACTGCCTCCACCTGCGCGCTGATCGCGCTCGGCGCCGGCCTCGTGCGCTACCGGGTGCTGCACGACCTGCCCGGCGCCATGGTGGTGACGACCCTGAAGCTCGTCCTGCATCCGCTGGCGGTCTGGGTGCTGGCCTTCCACGTCTTCACCATGCCGCCCGCCTATGCCGGGGTCGCCACCCTGTTCGCGGCGATGCCCGTGGGCATCAACTCCTACCTGCTGGCCGTCCGCTACAAGGCCGAGACCGGGTTGATCGCCGCTGCCGTCATGCTCTCGACCCTGCTCGCGGTCGCGACCACCGTGGCGTGGCTCGCGATCCTCGGTCACACCTGAACGGTTCGACGCCTTGACCGGCACGCCCGCTGTTTGTACCGATCGGTACAGACAAGCGCAGGAGCCCGAGCCGATGTCCGAATCCCGCCCACCGCTGCCCCCCTTCACCCGCGAGACCGCGATCCAGAAGGTCCGCGCCGCCGAGAACGGCTGGAACGGCTGCAACCCTGAAAAAGTCTCGCTGGCCTACACGGCGGACAGCCGCTGGCGGAACCGCTCGGAATTCTTCTCAGGCCGTGCGGCCATCGTCGAGTTCCTCACCCGCAAATGGGCGAAGGAGCACGAATACCGTCTCATCAAGGAAATCTGGGCCTTCACCGAGGACCGGATCGCCGTGCGCTTCGCCTACGAGTTTCACGATGTGGCCGGCGACTGGTTCCGCGCCTATGGCAACGAGAACTGGGAGTTCGACGCCAACGGCCTGATGCGGCTGCGCCATGCCAGCATCAACGACCTCGCGATCTCCGAATCGGAGCGCAAGTTCCACTGGGACCGCGCCGCGCCGCGCCCCGACGACCATCCCGGACTCACCGATCTCGGGCTCTGACCGGACCATGACGAAGAAGCCGGGGGCGCGGGAGGACGCGCTGCCCGCCATCGCCGAGGTCTTTCGCGAATACGGCTACGAGGGTGCGAGCCTCGCCCTCATCGGAGCGCGAACCGGGCTCGGCAAGGGCAGCCTCTATCACGCCTTTCCCGGCGGCAAGGCCGAGATGGCTGAAGCCGTCCTCGACGCCATCGGCGCCTGGTTCGAGGAGAAGGTCTACGCGCCCCTGCGCGACGATCCCGATCCACGGGCGGCGATCCGGCTCATGCTGTCGGAGACGGACGCCTATTTCCGCTCCGGCCGAAGGGCTTGCCTCGTGGGCGCCTTCGCCCTCACCGAGAGACGCGACGGATTCGCGGACCGGATCGCCGGCTACTTCCGGGATTGGCGCGAGGCTCTGGCGCAGGCGCTGATCCGCGCCGGGCGCCCGGGTGCCGAGGCGGACTCCCTCGCCGAGGACGCCGTCCTGACGATCCAGGGCGGCCTCGTCCTCGCCCGTGCCCTCGACGATCCGGCCGTGTTCGGCCGGATGCTGGGGCGGTTGGAGGGGCGGTTGGTGTGGTAGTGGGCGATCTGCCTCAGACATTTGATGTCTTTGCTACATGAAGCATACTGTCGTCATACAGATTTACCCCTAGATTTAGGTCGTCGTAGATTTTTTAGCAATTTGCGTTCATCGCGAGTGACATTAATAGTGATAGCGTGTGGAGCGGGCGGAATAATGAGCACCGAAGCTGTCGGCCGATCAAAAGTTCTTGTGTGCCAGCACCAGACGAGACGATTGCTGCGCCAGTCCGATGGCGAAGCTTTCTTCCAAATTTACTCGGGCGGCATGCGCGCTGCTGAATCTAGCGATAATGCATGGCTCATCGAGCCGGTCTTGGACAACGGACATCCATGCGCAAAGGGCTTCATGCAAAATACGCAGTTGCAGGCGTTTTCTAACCAGTACGACTTCACGTTTGTCGCATTTAATCGAATTGGTTGGTTGAAGGGAAATTACCATTCCAGTTGGTGCCCCTACATCCCCGGCCAGACAAACCATCTGCAGGGTCCGGCCAATCTCTGGAGTAATTTGGCGGGCAACCTCTCACGGGCTCCGAGGGCAGCAGGCCTTGCAGAGATGGTTCAACCGACCACTGAACAGATCGCTGCTCACTTCGATAACCGCACTGAGGCTGAACGCCTTGCACGCTCCATTAGCTTGAGCCTTCGCAGCATGGACATTAGCGTGGAGCAGATTGCCGAGTTTTATCACGAGCAGTTGGTAAATCACATGGCGTCTGACAGCCTAGACGGAAAGCGCTCGTCATCTACCTTGGATCAGACGCTGTTCGCCCACGTCCATTCCTTCTTTATGCACCTTGGTGCAGCCCGGGACTATCTTGCGGCGTTTTGCGCGCTCAGAATCAGTAAGGATCCGCATAAAGTCGATTCCTTCGCACGGCTTATAGAAGCAGTACGGCCGGAGGATTTTGCCGGCGACAACATTCTCCAACTGTTTCAAGCGAAAGGGTACTTTCGACAAAAACTGAATAGTTCTCTTAAATTTGAAGCGGCAGGCTGGATGGCTGAGGTCACAGACTTGCGGAACGAATTCATGCACCGGCGACCTTATGGTGATCGCTTCATCGAGCGCATGGGGTTTGTCCGACCCGTTGACAGTGATGCTGGCTTGTACCGTTACGTCAGGCCGATTGTCCTTAAGAGCGTGGAAGCAGATGTACAAAATGTGATTCTGCGTCATTACAGAGAGATGACTGGTCTTTGTCACGCCGCTGCTGTCGCATCGGGAAACGACTTGTCGGTTCTGGCACTTACCCAGGCTGACATTATCTCTGTGAAGTCAGAAAAATAGCATAATGCGCCTACTACGAGACATTCAAGCCTGATTTCTGCTCTCGCTCAGCTATCGGCCGTTCCTGCCGTTTGCTAAACAGAAGCTACGTCTGATTTTGAGCGGTGCGAGTAGCAGTCTAAGCGACCAAGTTGGGTCTAGAACCAAGCCCATGCCATGCGCTTCATCCACCAAAGCCTGACGCCTAACGCCGCCCGCCCGCAGCCCTGCGCACGGGCACGGCACCACCCGCATCTTCCTCGAACAGCTCCGCCAGCTTCTCCGTCATCGCGCCGCCGAGCTCCTCGGCGTCGATGATGGTGACGGCGCGGCGGTAGTAGCGGGTCACGTCGTGGCCGATGCCGATGGCGAGGAGTTCGACCGGTGAGCGGGTCTCGATATCCTCGATCATCCAGCGCAAGTGGCGCTCGAGATAATTGCCCGGATTGACCGAGAGGGTGGAATCGTCGACCGGCGCGCCGTCCGAGATCACCATCAGGATCTTGCGCTGTTCGGGCCGGGCGAGCAGGCGCTTGTGCGCCCAATCCAGGGCCTCGCCGTCGATATTCTCCTTCAGCAGACCCTCGCGCATCATCAGCCCGAGGTTCTTGCGCGCCCGGCGCCAGGGAGCGTCGGCGCTCTTGTAGATGATGTGGCGCAGGTCGTTCAGACGGCCGGGACCGTTGGGCTTGCCCGCCGCCAGCCACGCCTCGCGAGATTGGCCGCCCTTCCAGGCGCGGGTGGTGAAGCCGAGGATCTCGACCTTGACGCCGCAGCGCTCCAGGGTCCGTGCCAGGATGTCGGCGCAGGTGGCCGCCACCGTGATCGGCCGGCCGCGCATGGAGCCCGAATTGTCGAGCAGCAGCGTGACGACGGTATCGCGAAAATTCGTGTCCTTCTCGCGCTTGAACGAGAGCGGCTGGAACGGGTCCGTCATCACCCGCACGAGGCGGGCCGGATCGAGCTGGCCTTCTTCGAGGTCGAATTCCCAGGCCCGGTTCTGCTGGGCCAGAAGCCGGCGCTGCAGCCGGTTGGCGAGGCGCCCGACCACGCCCTGGAGATGGGCGAGCTGCTTGTCGAGATAGGTGCGCAGGCGCGCGAGCTCTTCGGCGTCGCACAGATCCTCGGCGTCGATCATCTCGTCGAAGCGCGGGTTGAACACCTTGTATTCGGGGCCGCGCGGCTCGACGGGCCGGTTGTTAGGCGGACGCTTGGCCTCGGAGGCCTCCTCAGATTCGGCGTTCTCGGACTCGTCCGGCAATTCGCCAGACGGAGCGTCGGCGGCTTCCGTGGCGCCGTCCTGCAGCTCGTCCGAGGCTTCCTCGGAGGTCTCCATCTCGGACTTGTCGCCCTGGGACTGCTCCTCGGCTTCGCCCTCGCTCGGGGTCTGCTCGTCGTCCTGCCCTTCGTTGTCGTCCTCGCTGTCGTCGTCCTCCGGGTCGAGCGGCGTCTCGTCCGCCATGTCGAGGGAGGACAACAACTCGCGCACCGAGCGGGCGAAGGAGCGCTGGTTCTCGAGATTGCCGATGAGGCCGTCGAGGCTAGGGCCGGCCTTCTCCTCGATATGGGAGCGCCAGAGGTCGACGATCTTGCGCGCGGCCTTGGGCGGGGCTTCCCCGGTCAGGCGTTCGCGCACCATCAGGGCGACGGCATCCTCCATCGGGGCATCGGCCCGGTCGGTGATGTCCTCGTACTTGCCGCCGCGATGGTAGCGGTCCTCCAGCATGGCCGTGAGGTTCGAGGCCACGCCTGCCATCCGGCGCGAGCCGATGGCCTCCACGCGGGCCTGCTCGACGGCATCGAACACGGCGCGCGCACCGGCATTCTCGGGGGCGAGGCGGCGATGGACCGCCACATCGTGGCAGCCGAGGCGCAGCGCCATGGAATCGGCGTTGCCGCGCAGGATCGCCACATCCTCCGGCGTCAGCTTGCGCGGCGGCTCGGGCAGGCGCGCCTTGTCGCCGGTGAGCGCCGGCCGGTCGCTGGCATAGACCACCTCGATCTCGGAGCGCTTGGCGATGGCGCGCAGGCATCCGGCCACCGAACGCTTCAGCGGTTCGGCGATGGGCTCCCGGCGTTCGCCGGCTTTGCGGTTCGAGATGGCCACGATCGCTACTTCTTCACCGAGTCGAAATCGAAGGGGCGGTCCAGGATGTCGTCCCAGCCGTAGGGGCATTCCGCGGGAAACTCATCCGGCGGCAGATGGGTCTCGTCGGCGGCCCAATCGCGTGCGTCCGGGTAGGCGTCGCTCAGCGCCTCGTCGATGCGAGGCTTCAGCCCGGGATTGCTGGACAAGATCCGCCCATAGCGCCGCCGTTGCTCACGGATCGAGAAGATCCAGCTCGGCGTGCGGTGCTCCGGCTGCTGGTCCCATTTCAGCATGTGCATGACGAGGACGCGCAGAGTGCTCTGAAGCTTGGCGAACTCGCTCTTCGACAAATCCTCGAGTTCCTCGGCCATGTGCTCGAGATCGAGCTCCTCGAAGCGACGGGCGCGCAGGAGATCGGCTTGCTGGATCAGCCACGAATAGAAATCATCCTCGTAGCGCGCACGATTCGGTGCGCGCTCGGACGGTGACGATTCCCGTGTCTCACCCTTCAAGGCCGGTTCGGCCATCGCGTCCTCCGCGTCGATCCTCAGCTCAGCGCCACGTTCATCGCGCTCTCGGGCAGCTCCTTGCCGAAGGCGCGCTGGTAGAATTCCGCCACCAGGGTGCGTTCGAGCTCGTCGCACTTGTTGAGGAAGGTCACCCGGAAGGCGAAGCCGATATCCTGGAAGATGTCGGCGTTCTCGGCCCAGGTGATCACCGTGCGCGGGCTCATGACGGTGGAGAGATCGCCGTTCATGAAGGCGTTGCGGGTCAGGTCGGCGACGCGGACCATGCGGCTGACGATGTCGCGGCCGCCGTCGCGCTGGTAATGCAGCGCCTTCGACAGGACGATGTCCACCTCGCGGTCATGGGCGAGGTAGTTCAGCGTCGTCACGATCGACCAGCGGTCCATCTGGCCCTGGTTGATCTGCTGGGTGCCGTGATAGAGGCCGGACGTGTCGCCCAGCCCCACCGTGTTGGCGGTGGCGAACAGCCGGAAGGCCGGGTGGGGGCGGATCACCCGCTTCTGGTCGAGCAGCGTCAGGCGGCCCGAGACTTCGAGCACGCGCTGGATCACGAACATCACGTCCGGGCGGCCGGCATCGTATTCGTCGAAGACGAGGGCGACGTTGTTCTGCAGCGCCCAGGGCAGGATCCCGTCCTGGAAGGCGGTGATCTGCTTGCCGTCCTTCAGCACGATCGCGTCCTTGCCGACGAGATCGATGCGGGAGACGTGGCTGTCGAGGTTGATCCGGATGCAGGGCCAGTTCAGGCGGGCGGCGACCTGCTCGATATGGGTCGACTTGCCGGTGCCGTGATAGCCGGTGACCATCACGCGCCGGTTGCGGGCGAAGCCCGCCAGGATCGCCAGGGTGGTCTCGCGATCGAAGATGTAATCCGGGTCGAGATCGGGAACGTGCTCCTCGCTCTGCGAGAAGGCCGGCACCTTGAGGTCGAGATCGATGCCGAAAGCCTCGCGGACGGAGACCATCCGGTCGGGCAGCGAGGCGGGGGTGTCGTCAGAAAGCATACGGGACCTCGTCGGGGCGGGCGCCGGCATGGGCCGGGCTCGCGGATCTATCTCGGTGGGCATTGCCGGGTCCCGCACGGGGCGAGACGTGGAATACCACCTTTAAGGGGCTGCGTCGGCGGACGCCAAGGGGTGCGAGAACTCGATATAGGGCCTCCCGCGCGGTTTGCCGCCTCCCACCGCACGTCATTTGCAAAAACGTGCATCGTTCGTGCCGGTTCGCGGCACCCGGCTCAGCACAGGCCGGCGGCACGCAGGGTGTCGTGGGCGCGGATGATGTCGCGCAGCCGCTCCTCGAACGAGCGGTCGCCGCCATTGGCGTCGGGGTGGAAGCGCTTCACCAGCACCTTGTACTGCGCCTTGATGGCGGCCGTGTCGGCGTTCTCGTCGAGGCCGAGCACGTCGAGGGCCTTCAGGGCGGCCACCGTGAGGCGCGGCCGGCTCGGCTCGGGCTTGGCCCGGCGCGAGGTCTCGCCGACACCTTCGCTGCGCAGGATGTCGAGCGGGTCGACATAGGCCCAGTCGCGCTTCGGGTCGCCCGGTTTCGCCCCGGCCGCCCGCGTCGCCGGGTTCACGCCCATCGCCCAGGTCGGGCGGTGCCCGATCACGGCGTCCTTCTGGTAGGCCTGGACGGCGGCGTCGTTCATGCCGTCGAAGTAGTTGTAGGTGGCGTTGTAGGCGCGCACGTGGTCGATGCAGAAGCGCCAGTACTGGCCTTCCGCCTTGCGACCCTTGGGAGCGCGGTAGAGCCCGGCATTGGTGCAGCCGGGGGTCTCGCAGCCCGTCTGGGACGCAGCCTTGGGCTCGTCGCAGGAGGGTTTGCGCTTGATGCGGATGCTGTCGAACAGACGCGAGTTGAGATCCATGGTGGGGCGATTATGAGAGGGCGGGTCCGAGACACAAGGGCGGCGGGCCTGATGACGCATGCGGAGATCGGGGGTTGACGACCCCGAAGCCTCCGGGCGCCTACAGGCTAGGAACGAAGCGACGGAAAGACGAGGACACGATGGCCGGCACGCTCAAGGATTGGATCACCGGAGCGCTCGACGCGCAACTGGCGCCGCAAACCCTGGTGGTCGTGGACGAATCCCATCTGCATGCGGGCCATTCGGGCGCACGGCCCGAGGGCGAGACGCATTTCCGTGTCGAGATCGTCTCCGCCGCATTCGAGGGGAAGAGCCGGGTCGAGCGCCACCGGATCGTGAACGGTGTTCTCGACGAGGCGTTCAAGCGCGGGCTCCACGCCCTCGCGGTGAAGGCGAAGGCGCCGTCCGAGGCCGCCTGAGCGGCTCCGGCATACGAGGAATATGGTGGCGATGGCCCTGCAATGCACCCCGCATCTCGCCATCGACGAGGCCGAACTCGAAGAGACTTTCGTGCGCGCCTCGGGGCCGGGCGGGCAGAACGTCAACAAGCTCTCCACGGCGGTGCAGCTCCGCTTCGATGCGCGGCGCTCGCACTCCCTGCCCGACGCCGTGGCGGTGCGCCTGATGCGCCTCGCCGGGCGGCGGCTGACCCAGGACGGGGTCATCGTCATCATGGCCCAGCAGTTCCGGACGCAGGACCGCAACCGGGCCGATGCGCGCGAGCGCCTCGCCGCCCTCGTCGCCGAGGCGGCGGTGCCGCCGACGCCGCGCCGGGCGACACGCCCGACCCTCGCCTCGAAGAAGCGCCGCCTCGACGAGAAGTCCCGGCGCGGCGCTACCAAGCGCCTGCGCAGCGACGGCGGAGGCGATTGAACTCATCGCCAAATGGCGCCGATCCCGACCGATGGTCGTTCTCGACGCGTTCGGCGGACGGGGACGAGCTCCATTCATCATCCGCCGGTCGCAGGGCCTATTTGAGGTGTTTCTCCAAGGCTTTACCTCACCCTGCGGTGGTCTGCTGGGGTGATCGACTTCGGCAGACGATCGGCCCCGGCATGAAGATCCGCCCGGAGATCCGATGAAACACGCGCTTACTTCACCGGTCCCCTTGCATCCGGCGGATGGTATTCTTCCGCGCCCGTGACATAGGCGCTGCCGGGCTTCAGGACGGTGAGGGCGATGGCGATCAGGGCGAGGAGCGCCGCGAGGGCCGCCGGGAACAGGAAGGCGTCCTCGCCGAAACGGGTCTGGAGGAAGCCGCCGATCACCGCCCCGGTGCTCAGGGCTCCCCAGAGCGGCGCCTGGATCCAGAACGACGGTGCGACCTTGCCCATCAGCAGGTTGGCGAGCCCGGTCCCGAAGCGGACCACCGCGCCCGTGACATAGGTGAGGGCGAGGCTGCGCCCGGCCTCGTCCTGCAGCGTGGCGTTCTGGAGGCCGAGCGCGATCACGATGGGATAGACGTGCAGCGGCCAGGAGAAGGTGCCGTAGGGCATGACGAGGCCGATGGCGAGGAGCACCGCCTGGAGCAGCAGCATCACCGAGAGCCGCCAGCGCCCGACCCAAGCCGCGATCAGCGTGCCGATGAAGGCGCCGAAGCAGAACATGACGATGACCGAGCTGACGCGGGCCGTGCTCTCCCAATCGAACTTGCTCACCGAGACGCCGAAGCGGGTGGTGTTGCCGCTCATGAACGACATGAAGAGCTGTGAAAATTCGAGGAAGCCGATGGAATCGGCGCATCCGGCCAGTGCCGAGAGGGCGAGTGCGAAGGGAATGCGCGTGCTCGGGCTCGCGGGAAACGACTTGTCGGTCTTATCGGCCATGCGTCTGAACAGGCTCCTGGAAGAGAACGGTAAGCGTCGGGAGAAGGCCGGACCTTATCGATCGGACGCGACGGATAAACCGCCTGCGCCGCGTTGGTGCGGATGAATGGGGGAGTGTCGTGCCGTGCAACACATGCCGGCCCGCTTCGGTTCAACTCAATCGCGCACAATTGGGATTAAGGCGCCGGAGGGCCGGGTTTGCGCAACAGGACGATGCGCGCCGGCACCTCGCTCCCGCGCTCGCGGCGGATCACGGCGGGTTCGAGACCGAGCATGTCCAGACCGGCTTCGTCGGCCAGCCGGCGCAGGTAGCGCTCGCCATGGGCGTAGCGCGCATCGGCACCGAGAACGAGGCCGCCATCGGGGTTCCACTGCACCGTGAAGGCCACGAGGCCCGTGGGCCTGAGAATGCGGGCGGTCTCGGCCATGACCGGGGAAAGGCCGCCGACATAGATGAAGACGTCCGCCGCGATGACGAGATCGGCGCTGTCCCGCGTCCCGCCTCGGAGAATGGGGACGAGATCGCCCTCGATGAGCCTGTCGTAGCGCCGCCGCCGGGCGGCTTCGGTGAGCATGCCGGGGGAGATGTCGATTCCCATCAGGGTTCGCGTGCGCCCATTCAAAGCCTCGCCCACCAGGCCGGTGCCGCAGCCGAGGTCGATCACGTCGCCGAAATCCGCCCGCGCGCTGTCCAGCCCGTCGAGGGCCCTCACCAGCAGTTCCGGCCCGCGATATTGCAACTCGCCCACGAGGTGACGCTCGAATCGCGGGGCGTAGCCGTCGAACAGGGCGCGGATATAGGCCGGCGAGATCGCCCCCAAAGCCGCGCCCTCGCCGATCTGGACGAGGCGCAGGCGGGCCCCGAGTTCGTCATGCGGGTCGAGATCGAGGGCGTTGCCATAGGCCCTGAGCGCGGCATGGTGGTGGGCGACATCCGCCGTGGCGAGGTGGCGGGCCTCTCGCGCCCGTCCGAGCAGGAACCACGCCGCCGCGTAACGCGGCGCGATCTCCAGGGCCTGCTCGGCCATCTCGGCCGCGCCCTCCGCATCGCCCTCGGAGAGACAGGCCTCCGCATAGGCGTAGCGCCGGTCGGCGAGGAGATCGCCCGAACTGTTCTGAAGTGACGTCTGCGCTCGCGGGTTCATGCGAGCGCCCTATATCACGTCGCATGATCCGCCATCCCCATGTTCGGCCCTTCGCAGTTCGGCATCCCGCATGAGCCTGAGTGCGAGCGACCTCCTGACCCTGACCCGCGAGGGGCTGTATTGTCCGCTGGGCGGGTTCCACGTGGACCCGACCTGGCCGGTGCCGCGCGCTCTCATCACCCACGGCCATGCCGACCATGCCCGGTCCGGCCACGGCAAGGTGCTGGCCACGGGCCAGACCCTGCGGATCATGGCCGTGCGCTACGGCGAGGATTTCTGCGAGGCGCGCCAGGAGGCGGTGCTCGGCGAGGACATCCGCATCGGCGACGTGACGGTGCGTTTCGCGCCTGCCGGCCATGTCCTCGGCTCGGCCCAGATCTCCATCCAAGCGCAGGGCGTGCGGGTGGTGGTCTCGGGCGATTACAAGCGCGCCTACGACCCGACCTGCCTGCCCTTCGAGGTGGTGCCCTGCGATGTCTTCATCACCGAGGCGACCTTCGGCCTGCCGGTCTTCCGGATGCCGGACACGGCGGGCGAGGTGCGTAAGCTCCTCGATTCCGTCGCGCTGTTCCCCGAGCGCGCCCATATCGTCGGCGCCTACGCGCTCGGCAAGGCGCAGCGGGTCATGGCCCTGTTGCGGGAGGCCGGCTACGACCAGCCGATCTATCTCCACGGCGCCATGGAGAAATTGACCGAGCTCTACAAGCGCGAGGGCATCCCGCTCGGGGAGACGCCGAAGGTCGTCGCGACGGAGCGCGGAAAACTCCACGGCGCCATCGTGCTCTGCCCGCCCTCGGCGATCCAGGACGTGTGGTCGCGCAAATTCCCCGATCCGGTCACCTCCTTCGCCTCGGGCTGGATGCGGGTGCGCGCCCGCGCCCGGCAGAAGGGCGCCGAACTCCCCCTCGTCATCTCCGACCATTCCGACTGGCCGGACCTGTGCCGCACGATCCGCGAGACCGGGGCGGGCGAGGTCTGGGTGACCCACGGGCAGGAGGACGCCCTGGTGCATTGGTGCGGGACGCAAGGGATCGCGGCCAAGCCGCTTCACATGCTGGGCTATGGCGATGACGGCGAGGGCGAAACCGCCGCGCCGGCCGAGGAGGCTGCCGCGTGAACGACTTCGCCCATCTCCTCGACCGCCTCGCCTACGAGCCGCGCCGCAACGCCAAGCTGCGCCTGCTGCAGGATTATTTCGCCCATGCGCCGGACCCGGAGCGGGGCTGGGCGCTGGCCGCCATGACCGGCAACCTCAGCTTCCGCGAGGCCAAGCCGGCGATGATCCGCGGATTGGTGGAGGCGCGGGTCGACCCGGTGCTGTTCGCGCTCTCGCACAATTATGTGGGTGATCTCGCCGAGACCACGGCGCTGATCTGGCCGTCTCAAAACCCTCCCCCCTCTGCGGGGGAGGGTGGCCCTCGCGTGAGCGAGGGTCGGGAGAGG
>NZ_JAVTJA010000018.1:0-83521 GCF_031843785.1 Methylobacterium sp. WCS2018Hpa-22 | reverse complement strand
CCGGCGCCAACATCCTCGCATCCCTCCTCGCCATCGCCGTGCTGAAGCCCTGGCGCAAGCGGGTGGTGGCCCAGGCGCTGGCCGTCTCCGACGAGACCAAGCCTGCCCCCCGCGTAGTGGCTGCCTGAACTGAGGCTGAGCCACCGACCACGAACAGAGTACGGGGGTCGGACGCCAAGTCCTGGCCCCCGCACCCGTTACATCGCCCCGTGATCGCCCTCGCAGGAGATGTCCGATGCCGCTGACCTGGCGCCCGATGCACACGGCCCCGCAGATCGTCGAGCGGATCTGGCTCAACCATCTGACACTCGGCCCGATCCTGGCCGAGGGCCGTCCCGGCCGCTGGTACGCCCCGAGTGCGGCACGCCAAGTCTGGCGTTGGTATCGCCCCGCTGGGCAGGATAATCTGGAACCCTTCGCCGGCTGGCTGCCCTACGAGGCACTCGCGACGGAGGGGAAAGACGCAGCCTCGCTGGATGTCTCGCCTCACGGCCTCCCGGTTACGCATCCCGTCGCAGGGCAACAGGACCGCAACAACTCCTTAGGAGGATAAACGCACGGCTACCGGGTCCGGTATGGCCGAGGCCGCGCTCGTTCACCTATCGCGCCGCCGGTTATCCGCGCCGGTCATGCTAGGGCTGTCCTCTCAACGGGATGGGAAAAAGTCCTTGCCTGTCGATCTGCCGGTTCGGATTCTGCGCCCGAGCGATCAGCTCGATTATGACGACTCGCGATCGGTCGTACTCCCCTCGGCGATGACTCCGATACAGGACTGGAATTTCATCACGACAGAGCCACGACCGCTCATGTCGCTCGCCTTCCGCATGGGAGATTCGATCGCGGCCCGTTTCGGCGTGAAGGCGATCGGCGGCCTTTCCGGTGAACGCCGGATCCAAGCGCGCGCGGGTGAAACGTTGGACTTCTTCCTGGTGGAACACAGCGCCCCGGATATGCTGGTTCTCACCGTGCGGGACCGCCGCCTCGACGTCATGATCTGTCTCGCGACCTCCGGTCGCCGTCTCACGATCACCTCGTCGGTCGTCGTCCACAATGCCTTTGGTTGGGTCTACATGGTGCTGGTCGCGCCGATCCATCGCTTGATCCTCGCCGCCGACCTGCGGCGTTTGACGAACTCGTTGGGGCAGGAAGCCGTGCGTCCCGGTACGTAGGTCGTTCGTTCGAACAGGGCCGACGCTCGATCAACGATGCCGACGACGCAGCCGTCCTGCTGCGGCCTTGTCTCATCCCAAAAGAAAACGGCGCGCCTCGCGGCACGCCGTTTTCCTCAATCCAGGGCCCGTCCGAGGACGGGCCGCTTTGCATCTGTCTTAGACGGCGCGTGCCTGGTGCAAGCGCTCGATCTGCTGCTGGGTGTAACCGAGGTCGAGCAGCACTTCGTCAGTGTGCTCTCCGAGGAGCGGCGAAGATTTGATCTCGACCGGCATGTCCGAGAACTTGATCGGGCTTCCGACGGTGAGATACGAGCCGAGCTTGGGGTGCTGCACCTCGACGATGGTGCCGCTGGCGCGCAGCGACGGATCGACCGAGAGTTCCTTCATCGACAGGACCGGCGAACACGGGATGTCGAACTTGCGCAGGATGTCGACCGCCTCGAACTTGGTCTTGTCAGCGAGCCATTCCTCGATCGTGCCGAAGATGTCCATGATCTTGTCCTGGCGGGCACGGGCGGTGTTGTAGGCCGGATCTTCGATCCACTCTTCGCGGCCGATCGCCTTGCAGATTGGGGCCCAGGCATGGCCCTGGATCGTGAAGTAGATGTAGGCGTTCGGGTCGGTTTCCCAGCCCTTGCACTTCAGCACCCAGCCCGGCTGCCCGCCGCCGCCCGCATTACCGCCGCGCGGCACCACGTCGGTGAACTCGCCGTGCGGATACTGGGGGTATTCCTCGAGGTAGCCAAGGGCGTCGAGGCGCTGCTGGTCGCGCAGCTTCACACGGCAGAGGTTCAGCACCGAATCCTGCATCGACACGGCGACCTTCTGGCCCTTGCCGGTCTTGTTCTTCTGGTGAAGCGCCGTGAGGATGCCGATGGCGAGATGCATGCCGGTGTTCGAGTCACCGAGAGCGGCGGCGCTGACGGTGGGGGGGCCGTCCCAGAAGCCGGTGGTGGAGGCGGCGCCGCCGGCGCATTGGGCGACGTTCTCGTAGACCTTCAGGTCCTCGTAATGGTGGCCGTCCGAGAAGCCCTTCACCGAAGCCAGGATCATGCCCGGGTTGAGTTCTTGAATGCGGGCCCAGGAGAAGCCCATGCGGTCGAGGGCACCGGGACCGAAATTCTCGACCATCACGTCGGATTGCTTGATGAGGTTCTCGAGAACTTCCTTGCCCTCGGGGGTCTTGGTGTCGAGGGTCAGCGAACGCTTGTTCGAATTCAGCATGGTGAAGTAAAGGGCGTCGGCATCCTCCACGTGGCGCAGCTGCGTCCGTGTCACGTCTCCGGCACCGGGACGCTCGACCTTGATGACGTCGGCGCCGAACCAGGCGAGAAGCTGCGTGCAAGCAGGGCCAGCCTGGACGTGAGTGAAATCGATGATCTTGGTGCCTTCAAGCGGCTTGCTCATCTCGACGTTCTCCCTTTCGATCGTCATGCAACGATAATGGATCGGATAGTTCGAATGTCCGGTTCTAATCCGGAACTCGTGTTGGCCGGTATTCTGGCGAAACCTTTAGATTTTCGCGCCTCCACTTAAACGGAAGCGCTTTCGAGCTCGCTCAGACGCTTGCGCATCTGACGTTCGTCGTTCCAGCGCCGGGTCTCATCGCGGATGATGGCGAGGATTCCAGTCACTGCGCCGTCAGAACCGTGAAGGAGTCCGACGGTGAAGGCGATCGAGAGTGATCGGCCGTCTTTGTGAAGCGCCGGCACGCGCAGCACCTCGGTGCCGTAGCGGGTGATGCCGGTCCGCATTGTCTTGGCGTAACCATCCCAGTGACGCTGGCGCTGGCGTTCCGGGGTGATCAGATCGAGGGATTGGCCGAGCGCCTCGGATGACGAGAACCCGAAGATCCTCTCCGCCGCCGCGTTCCACACGACGATCGCACCGTCCGGATCGGAGACGACGATGGCATCTCCGGCGGCTTCGATCAGTTGAGAGACGTCGATACCGAAGAAATTGGCTTGATCCGACATGGCTTGTTTCGCGTCTTCGAGTGAAACGTCGTCCATCGACTTAGGCAGCAGGTACGGCCGTCAAACGCGATGAGGGATTTCACTTGAGACGCGCGATGCTTCGTTCGCAGTCGTGGTCGTGAGTTCGGCTTCCGTCTGGAATATATTGCGGTTGCGAATGCTGCATTGCATCATCGTGATCGCTTCCTCCATTTCGCGGAAAGGTCAAACCTCGTCCGTGAGATGTTCCGCGCACTTGCTTTTTCTGTGCGTCTACTGTTGGTATTTGGTATGCCAACGAGGGCAGGCTGTCAACACGCGGGCAAGGAGGGGGAATGAGATGGAACTCGCCTTTGCTTCTCGTTCGTTGCCTCGCCAGTCGTTGCTTTGCCGCTTCAGTGCGCACGCGGCGGCTAGGCGAGCCGAGAGGAGACGTCCCGGATGGGCAGTGACGGCAGCATCACGATCAGGCAGATCGAAGGCTATCGGTTCGAGATCGATTTTGGGGAAGCCTTCCCGAACCTCGCCGTTGACGAGGCGCCACCCTATGGCGGCGGGGAGGGGCCTTACCCCGAGCAGATCCTGGTCGCCGGCGTCACCAACTGTCTGTGCGCGAGCCTGGTCTTCGCCCTCGGCAAATTCAAACAGGACGCAACCGGGCTCGCAGCGCGATCGAGCTTTCGCGTGGAACGCAACGCGGATGGTCGCCTGAGGATCAGCGGGATCGAAGTCGGCATCGCGCTGAGCGCTCCGGCGGAAACGATGCCACGGCTCGACAAGGTTCTCGAGCAGTTCGAGCGCTTCTGTACCGTCTCCGAGAGCGTCAAAGCGGGGATTCCGGTCACCGTAGCGGTGCGCGACTCGGCTGGAACGCTGCTGAAGTAGCCGTGTAACAAGAGGAAAACGCCATGGACCACGTGCTAGCAGAAACCCCCGAAGACCTTGCCCGTCTCTTCAACGAAAGGGCCAATGCCGGCGATGTGGAGGGGTTGGTCGCCCTCTATGAACCGGATGCCGTGCTGGCCGCCGGAAAGGTGGTTGCGACGGGACATCAGGAGATCCGGGCATTCTACACCGACCTTCAAGCGCGGCGCTCCGAGTTCCCGGCCGCGGAGACGCTGCCGAGCATCCGCAACGGGGGCATCGCGATGACCTTCGCGCGCCTGCCGAACGGAACGATCTCGGTGGAGACGGCACGGAAGCAGGAGGCCGGCGGCTGGCTGTGGATCATCGATCAACTGAAGATCAAGCCTTTGAGCGAAGCCAAGCCGGATTGACGCGGCAGCTTAGGCAAGGGGCGCCGTCCGCAGAGAACGACCGATGCCCGCACCATGTCACCGAACGACGCGAGGCTCGCCGCATGATCGACCCTAAACTCGCAGGACGTCTCGCTTTTGCGCATCGTCTGCCGACGAGGGAGCCCATGCCTTCGGGCCGCCATCCGCTCGGTCTGCTCGATGAGCGCGACGCCATGCTGATCGTGCCGCCGGGGATCAATCCGCGACGGCCGACTCCCCTCGTCGTACTCTTTCATGGCGGCGGCGGGAGTGCGGAGAAGATCCTGCCCATGCTCGAAAAGCATGCGGAGACGCGCGGATTTCTGCTCCTCGCTCCACAATCTGTATTCCCGACCTGGGATCTCGTCATCGGCGGTCACGGGCCGGACCGCGAACGGCTCGACCTCGCTTTGACCGAGGTAGCGTCACGCTTCATGCTCGATCCCCTGCACATCGTCTTCGCCGGCCATTCCGATGGCGGGAGCTACGCTCTCTCCTCCGGCCTCGCCAATGGCCATGTGGTCACCCACCTCATCATCTCCTCGGCCGGGTTCTTGTCGGTACATCTGCAGGCCGGGTCACCACGCATCTTCATCTCACATGGGACACGGGACGAGCAGATACCCATCAATCGCAGCGCACGGGTGCACACTTCGAAACTGAGGGACGTTGGCTACGATGTGACCTCTGTGGAGTATGACGGGCCACACGCCTACCAGCCTGAGGTTGTAACGCAGGCGGTGGAGTTCGTATTCGGCTAACCGAGCCGGCAAGCGTGAATCCTGAAGATCGCCGGCGGATCGAAGCAGGCTCGGCTCGCGTTCAAAAATCATGGATTCGAGCGACCGTGTCATCGTGGAGCAGCAACCGGGAAGCCCTGGGTGGCGAGCGCAGGCACACCCTCCAGGAACCGAAAAAGGAGGGCGCGACGAGGCCAGGATCAGCCGGCTCGGCGAACGTATCGCGCGCCTTCGCAAGGGCCTGCCGCTACGACGCCGCCTCATCGATGGTTTGGTGCACGGCCTTTTATCCGCTGGCGCGGCGATCATCGCTTATCTGCCGACCCAGGCGCTGAACCAGCGTGAGGGGTTCTGGTCGGCGATCACTGCCATCGCCGTACTCCAAACCGAGTTCCGCGCGACGCGGAAAGTCGGGCGGGATCAATTGCTCGGTGCAGCCACGGGGGGGCTCATCGGCCTTGGTATCTGGCTCGGCCTCGGGCAGCATCTGGCTGCCTATGCCCTCGCAGTCATCCTGTCGCTCACGGCCTGCTGGGTGCTGAACGTGGCGAGCGCGGCCCGGCTCGCCGGGATCACCGCGACCATCATCCTGCTCGTCCCCCATGACGGAACGGCGCAGCATATCTTCGGCTCGCGCGTCATGGAGGTGGGCTGGGGCGTCACCGTGGCGATCATCGTCGGCTGGCTCGCCACGCGGCTGGCTAGATCGACCCCTGACGTCACCGGAAAATGACGAAACTTGTCGTCGTCAGAGCAACGCTCGATCGAGGCGAATGATCCGGCATGGATCGCCGCGCTTCGCGGCCGGAGCGCCGGGTGGGCGAACCAGCAGCGCTTCGGATTGACCGAGGACCGAGAGCATCGAGGAATCCTGGCGCGTTTCGGCGTACGCTATCGGACGGCCGTCATCCGCGATTTCGATCCGCGCCCGCATGTAGTCCTGGCGGATATCGTTGGCCGGCATGTCCGCCCCGAGCAAGGCCGGCTCGCTGCGGTCGGCCCCGGCCTTGGGGTCGCCAAGAAGGGCTCGGATCGCCGGCACGACGAAGAGCAGGCCACAGACTACGGCGGAGACGGGATTGCCCGGTAAACCGATGACCATCATCGGACCGAGGCGTCCATGCATCAGTGGCTTTCCGGGGCGGAGAGCCACTCGCCAGAATCCAAGTTCCAGCCCCTCGCGATGCAGAGCCGCCTGGACGAGGTCATGATCACCTACGGAGGCGCCGCCCAGGGTCACCAGGAGGTCTGCTTTCGCGTCCCGCGCCCGGCCTAGTGCGGCTTCGAGGGAGGCGAGGCTGTCTCCGGCAATGCCGAGATCGATGGGTTCCGCGCCTGCCTCGCGGGCAAGGCTCGCCACCGCCAATCCATTCGAGGCGACGATCTGGTCCCAGCGGGCCGGTTCTCCCGGCGCCACGAGTTCGTCGCCCGTGGCGAGGATCGCGACCCGAGGCCGGCGGCGAACCTGGAGAGTGGCGTGACCACCCGCGGCCGCGAGGGCAAGCCGGCGCGCATCCAGGCACTCCCCCGCCCGCAGGAGCAGATCACCGGACCGGAAATCGAGACCGGGAACGCGGATATGGCGCTTGGCGGCGACCGTTTCTTTCGCCGTGACCACATTGTCCGAGACGTCGGCATTCTCCTGAATGAGGATCGTGTCGGCCCCCGTGGGCACTGGAGCCCCCGTGAGGATCCGTACCGTCTCGCCGGGGCCGATCGTGCCCGAGAAGCCGTGGCCCGCAGCGCTCATGCCGATGAGGGCCAGTTTTGCCGGAACGGCGGCCACATCCTCGGAACGCACCGCATAGCCATCCATAGCGGAGGCGGGGAAGGGCGGCTGGGTCCGTAGGGCGGCCACATCGTCGGCCAGGGTCCGGCCGTAGGCGTCGGCTACCGGCACCGTCTCGGCTGCCACTGGCTCGGCGGCACTTGCGAGGATGCGCGCGAGCGCCTCCTCCACCGGAATGAGTTTGCTCACGAAGCGCCCTCGGCCCGGTACGAGCCGGACTTTCCGCCATCCTTGGAGACTAGGTGGATGCCTTCGATCCGCATGGCGCGATCGGCCGCCTTCACCATGTCGTAGATCGTGAGGCAGGCGACCGAGACGGCGGTGAGGGCCTCCATCTCGACCCCGGTCGGACCGATCACCTTGACCTCTGCGGTCACGCGAAGGCCTGGCAGGGAATCGTCCGGCTCGCATTCCACCCGGACCCTAGAGATCAGCAACGGATGGCACAGCGGGATGAGTTCATGCGTGCGTTTCGACGCCATGATGCCCGCGAGCCTCGCCGTGCCGATCACGTCGCCCTTCTTGGCATCGCCTTCGCGGATCAGCCGCAGCGTTTCGGGCAGCATCACCACCACGCCTTCGGCGCGAGCGATGCGGGTGGTGGCGGCTTTGTCGGAGACGTCGACCATGTTGGCGGCGCCGGCCGCATCGAGATGCGTGAGGCTGCTCATTTGCCGGCCTTGCCGAAGAGCAGGCGTTTCGTCGCCTTGGTCACGTCCGCTTCGCGCATCAGGCTTTCCCCGACGAGGATCGTCCGAAGCCCACCCTTTTCGAGGCGCAGGACATCGCCGTGCCCGGTGATGCCGCTCTCCGCAACAGCGATACGGTCCTCTGGCACGCCCTTGGCAACGCGGATGGCCGTATCGAACGAGACCTCGAATGTCTTGAGGTCGCGGTTGTTGATGCCCAGCAGCCGGGTGCCGAGCGGAATGGCGCGGGCGAGTTCCGCCTCGTCATGGACCTCGACCAGCACATCCATGCCGAGATCGTGCGCGGTCTCGATGATGGCCAGCGCCTCGTCGTCATCGAGGCACGCCATGATGGCCAGCACGCAATCGGCGCCCCAGGCGCGCGCCTCGAACACTTGGTACGGCTCGAACAGGAAGTCTTTGCGCAGCACCGGCAGCGAACAGGCGTCCCGCGCCTCGGTGAGGTATTCCGGCTTGCCCTGGAAGGAGGGCGTGTCGGTGAGCACCGAGAGACAGGTGGCGCCACCCGCCTCGTACGCAGCGGCGAGGGTGGCGGGGTCGAAATCCTCGCGGATCAGGCCCTTGGACGGCGAGGCCTTCTTCACCTCGGCGATGAGCGCGGGGCGACCCTGCGCGATATGAGCAGCGATCGCATCGGCGAAGGGCCGGACCGGCGAGGCTTTCTCGATGCGCTTCTCGAGCTTCGCGAGCGGTACGCGCAGCTTGGCTTCGGCGATCTCGCGGCGCTTATAGGCCTCGATCCGCGCAAGCACGTCACGCCGGTCGGTGGTGGCCGGTGGTGCAACGACGTCCGCAATGGGTTTCGCCTCGCTCATCGGGGCCTCTTTCATGTGTTCGAGACCGCCACGAGGCGTGCAAGGGTTGCTCGTGCCGCGCCGTCATCGATGGCGGAAGCGGCACGGGCCACACCTTCGCTCAAGGTCTGCGCGGAACCGGCGACGACGAGGCCGGCCCCCGCATTGAGAACGGCGATGTCGCGATAGGCGTTGCGCTCGCCCGACAGGACGGCGTTCAGCGCGTGCGCGTTATGGTCGGGATCGCCGCCGCGCAGATCCTCGAGAGTCCAGAGCGGCAGGCCGACTTCGCGCGGATCGATGGTGAAACGGCCGATCCGCCCGTCCTCCAGGGTGACCACCGGCGTCGGCCCGGTGACGGTGATCTCGTCGAGCCCGTCCGACCCGTGTACCGTCCAGACCCGCGTGCTGCCGAGTTGGCCCAATACACGCGTCAGGGGTTCGGCCCAGGCCTCGGTGGAGACGCCCAGAAGCTGGCGCTCGACACCGGCCGGATTCGAGAGCGGCCCCAACAGGTTGAAGATCGTCCGCGTCGGCAGTTCGGAGCGCACCGGCGCCACATGGCGCATCGCGCCGTGATGGGTCTGAGCGAACATGAAGCAGAGGCCGGCCTGTGCGAGGCAGCGGGCCAGCCCGTCTGGGTCGAGACCGATTTTCACGCCAAGGGAAACGAGGACATCGGCCGCACCCGAGCGCGAGGTGGCCGCACGGTTGCCGTGCTTGGCCACCGGCACGCCGCAGGCCGCCGTGAGGATCGCGGCGAGAGTCGAGACGTTGTAGCTACCCGAATGGTCGCCGCCGGTGCCGACGATGTCGATGGCGCCGGGAACCGGGACCACGCGCACCATCCGCGCCCGCATGGCCTCCACCGCGCCGACGATCTCGTCCTTGGCTTCGCCACGCACCTTCAGGGCGATGAGGAAGGCGCTGGCCTGGACCGGCGTCACCTCGCCCGAGAGCAGGTCGTCGAAGGCGGCGCGCGCCTCCGCCCGGTCGAGACTCGACCCGGCCGCGACTTTCGCGAGGAGCGGCTTGAAGGTGTCCATGGGTCGGAAGCGTCAATCAAAATCGATCGATGCGTCAATGCACGCCGGACCCGCGCTTGTCACGTCCCGCGTTCCACGCCGCGGCGATGTCGAGGAAGTTGCGCAGGATCTGCGAGCCGTGATGCGAGAGGATGCTCTCCGGGTGGAACTGCACGCCGTGGACCGGGAGTGTGGCGTGTTCCAGCGCCATGATGAGCCCGTCCGCTTCCGCCGTGACGACCAGATCCTGCGGACACCCGCCGCGCTCCACCACGAGCGAGTGATAGCGCGTGGCATCGAAGGGGCCGTTCAGCCCGCGAAAGACCCCCGTTGCCCTGTGGGTGATGCTCGAGACCTTGCCATGCATGGGCTTTGGCGCGCGCACCACGTCGCCGCCGAAGGCCTGACCGATCGCCTGGAGGCCGAGACAGACTCCGAAGATCGGCACCTCGCCGGAGAGGTCGCGCACCACGTCGAGGCAGATGCCGGCCTCGTTGGGCGTGCACGGCCCCGGAGACAGCACCACCGCATCGGGCGCGCGCTCGCGGATCTCGTCGATGGTGATCTGGTCGTTGCGCACGACATCGATCGATCCGCAAAGCGGCCCGATGAGATGGACGAGATTCCAGGTGAAGGAATCGTAGTTGTCGATGACGAGGACGTTGGCCATGATCGCGCTTCTCTTGATCCCCCTCGTGTGACGAGGTGAGCCGAGAGGGTCAAGCGTTCTCGCGCCGCGTCCGCTCTCAGACCCCGATCGTCGGATGCTGGACGGCGGTGCCGTCCCCTAGATGCGTACGGATGAAGGCACCGGCGCTCGCCAGCGATCGCCGCCCCTCGGCAAGCTGCGGATAGAACATGTGCCAAGCATGGATCATGTGCGGCCAGACTTGAAGCGTCACGGCGACGTCCGCCGAGGCGGCCACCCCGGCGAGGCGAAGGGAATCGTCCAGCAGGGTCTCGGCGCTGCCGACCTGGATCAGCATCGGCGGCAGGCCGCCGAGGTCGGCATGAAGCGGCGAGATCAGCGGGGTCGCCGCGTCCTTTCCTGCGCAATAGGCCTCCACGAGTTCCATCAGGTATTCCCGTTGGATCAGGGGATCGACCGCCGCCTTGGTGTCCATGCTGGCACCGGTCATCTCCAGATCGACCCAGGGCGACGTGAGCCAAAGACAGCGCGGAAGCGGCAGGCCGGCATCACGCAGCGAGAGGGCCGTCGCGACGGCAAGCCCGCCGCCGGCACTCTCCCCGGACAAGACGATGTTCCTGGGGCTGACACCCGATTCGAGCAGGAAGCGGTAACCCGCCAGGGCGTCATCGAGGGCCGCGGGAAACGGATGTTCCGGCGCGAGCCGGTAATCCAGCGCCAACGTCCGTGATCCGGCAGCGCGGCCCGTCTCGGCCATCATGTGCCGGTGACTGTTGAGCGAGCCGGACACGTATCCGCCGCCATGCAGGAACAGGACGACGCGGGTCGGGTCCGCCCCCGGGCTCCCGGTCCATTCGGCCGACACCCCGCCCGCATCGACGGGCACGACCGTCACATCGGGGGGAACTGGATAATGCGCGCCGAACCCGTCGAGCCGTTCACGGCGCTCGGCGAGATTCGAAGACCGTGGACTGGCCGCGAGAAGATCCCTGATGGCATCGATCTCGGTCTCAGCCATCACGTTCCTCCGCCATCGCAACCCGTCGATATACGACCGATTCGATGTCTGTCGGCAATCGCGGGCCAAGCGGAAGGACTGCCTTGGTGCGCGGAAGGACTATTGCCCCCGCCGCGCCCGGCTCGCGAACATCACCGCATCCTCCGCGGCGCGGAACAGGGCTTTGGCCTTGTTCACGCATTCCTGCTGTTCGGAGGCCGGATCAGAATCGTAGACGATGCCGGCGCCGGCCTGAACATGCATCCGACCGTCCTTCACGATGGCGGTGCGCAGCACGATGCAGGTATCCATCTCGCCGCGTGCGCCGAAATAACCGATGCAGCCGCCATAAGGGCCGCGCTTCTCGCGTTCGAGCTCGTCGATGATCTCCATCGCCCTGACCTTCGGCGCGCCGGAGACCGTGCCGGCCGGAAACCCGGCCGAGAGGGCATCGAGTGCGTCGTGGCTCGGATCGAGATCGCCCTCGACATTCGAGACGATGTGCATGACCTGGCTGTAATATTCGAGGAAGAACGACCCCGTCACGGTCACGCTGCCGATGCGCGAGACCCGGCCGACATCGTTGCGGCCGAGATCGAGCAGCATCAGGTGCTCAGAGCGTTCCTTCGGATCGGCCAGCAGTTCCTCGGCCAGGGCCTTGTCCTCGGACGGAGTGGCGCCGCGCCGGCGGGTACCGGCGATGGGGCGGATCGTGACGCGTCCCTCGCGCACGCGCACGAGGATCTCGGGAGACGAGCACACGACCTGAAAATCTTCGAAGTCGAGGTAGCACAGGAAGGGGGCCGGGTTGGTCCGCCGCAGGGACCGGTAGAGGGCGAAGGCCGGCAGCGTGAACGGCGCCTCGAAGCGCTGGGACAGCACGACCTGGAAAACGTCACCGGCGACGATGTACTCCTTCGCCCGCGCGACCATGTCGAGATAGGCGTCCGGCGTCGTGTTCGAGACCGGCTCGGGATGGGCGATGGTGAGGGGGTCGATCCGCGATTCCACCGGAAGCGGACCTTCCAGGACATCGGCCACGCGCTCCAGACGGGCGAGCGCGCCCTCATAGGCCGCACGCGCCGAAACCCCTGCGCTCGGGCGCACCGGGCCGACCACGGTGATGATGTCGCGCACGGCATCGAATACCACCATGACGCGCGGCCGGACGAGGATCGCGTCGGGAACGCCAAGGGGATCCGGGTTCGACACCCCGAGCCGCTCCATGGCCCGGACCATGTCGTAGCCGAGATAGCCGAAGAGGCCCGCCGCCATGGGCGGGAGTTCGACATCGTCATCGGCTCCGATGGCGCTTTCGGCGATGAGGGACCGGAGGCTTGCCAGCGGCGACGCGTCATCGCGCTCGAACACCGACAGGTCGCTGCCCCGTGCGGTCTCCGGTCGGCCGTCGCGACAGCGCCAGGCGAGGTCGGGGTCGAGGCCTATCATCGAGTAGCGGCCGCGCACCGCACCGCCCTCGACGGATTCGAGGAGGAAGGCCGGCCCGGCATGGACCGCCCGCAGCTTGAGGAAAGCCGCGACCGGAGTCTCCAGATCGGCCACCAGGGTCAGGTTGAGGAGGGTCGGCCGCCCTGCCTCGTAGGCCTCCGCGAACGCGGCGTAATCCGGCTCCTGAAACATGATCGGTTCAGTACTCGCCGCCGATCGCGCGCCGGAACGCCGTCTGGTTGACGGTGATCCCCACGCTTTTCTGAACGTCGGCGATGTACTCGCCGAGGATGTCATCGATGAGGGTCGCCTGGAACCGCTTCGAGATCGCCTCGTCGGAGGGGCTGCCGGGCACGAAGGCGGGCATCGTCGCCGCCGTGACCTTGGCGACCACACGCGACTCGCCGGATTCGACCGAAACGGCCTTGTCCACCGGGATGGCGAAGAGGCGATTGACCACGTCGGCCGAGAGGCCGTCCTTGGACTGGCTGCGGGCGATGTCCGTGGAGGTTTGCACCTGCACGCCGACTTCCGCCGCGAGCGTGTCGATGGCCTCGCCCTTGTCCAGACGCTCGGTCAGGCTGCGTGCCTTGTCGGACAGGCGCTTGGCCACCTCGGCAGCGCGCCATTGGGCGGCTGCCTGATCGCGCACCAGGTCGAGGGGTTTGTCATGGGCTTGGTCTATGCCGGTGACGTCGACCCAGACGTAGCCGCCGGACTTCAGGCGAAGCGCCTCGGTGTCGCTCCCGATCTCGGAGCGGAACACGATCGGCAGCGTCGTGTCGCGATCCGGAATGGAATCGACGAGCTTGCCCGACGGGTCGAGTCCCTGGGCGCTCACCGCCGGCACGGTCACGAGGGTGAGGCCCCGCTCCTTGGCGATCTCGGCCAGCGGCTTGCTGTTGGCGCGCTCGTCCTCGATCGTGTCGTGGTCCTTTTCAACGGCGGTCTTGGCGCGCTCGAGAGCGATGGTCTTGCGGATCTCCGGCGCCACGTCGGCGAGGGGCTTGCGTGTCTCGGGTTCGATGGCCGTGACTCGGAGGAGCACGGTGCCGAAGCGACCCTTGACCGGGGCGCTCACGGTGTTTTGGGCAAGCGAGAAGGCGGCCTCTGCGACGGCCGGGTCGAACAGTTCGGCCTTCGTCAGGTTCCCCAGAGACAGTTCCTTCGCGTCGACGCCGCGCGCCAGAGCGACGGCCTCGAACGGCTTTTCGCCGGATTCGATCTCCTTGCGCGCCGCCTCGGCGGAGGCCTCGTCGGGGAACACGATCTGCTGGATCGTGCGCCGCTCCGGCGTGCCGTATTGCGCCTTGGCGAGCTCGTAGCGCTTCTGCACATCCTCGTCCGTGACAGCGTCGGGCTTGGCCATCGCCTGCGGATCGAGGGCGAGGAGGGTCACGGCCCGGTAGTCCGGCGCGCGGAATGCGCTCCTGTTCTCGTCGTAGAAGGTCTTCACCTCATCGTCCGTCGGTGCGGGAATGTCTCCCGCCACGGAAGGGGGCAGCATCATGAAGGAGGCCGACCGGCGCTCGGTGGTGTAGCGATGCACGGCCTCCCGCAGGGCGGCGGGGACATGAATGTCCGCGGCCACGGCCTCGGCGATCTGGAGCCGTCCGGCGGCGGCGCGCTGGTCGCGCACGAACATCGCCTCGTTGATGCCGGCGCGCTGCAGCGTCTGGAAGAAGAGCGTCTGGTCGAAGGAGCCGTTGGCCCCCTTGAAGGTCGGCTCTTCTTGAATCGCGCGCAATACTGCCGAATCCGGGATGACGAGACCGAGATCCTTAGCCTGCTGGTCGAGGGAGGCCTCGCTGATCAGCTGCGAAAGGACCTGCCGATCGAGACCGAGGCCCCGGGCCTGTTCGGGAGTCAAGCTGCGCTGAAGCTGGCTCTGATAGCGCTGTAGCTGCAGCTGATAGGCCGAGCGCACCGCCTCCGAAGTGATCTGCGTCTTGCCCACCGTGGCCACGGTCGTGGCGGAGTTCGAGCGGAAGAAATCTTCCACCCCGAAAATCGCAACGCCGGCGATGAGGAAGGTGAAGACCACCGTGAGAATGATCTTGCCGAGCCAATGCTGGCTCGCACTACGCATGTTCTGCAGCATCGGAACGTTCGAAAATCCGTCGTGATGGCGTGCCGAGGCACGCTCCAGGCCGCCCGCGATAGACCATCCGGTGGCCCCAGCAAAGGCCGGGCGAATCCTCGAGCCCATGTTTGCGCCCGCTAGTCGGCTCTGTTACGGCCCCGCTCACGATCCGGTGAAGCCGGACCAGCAGCATCTGAGCGCGAGGAATACGATGTCGAAGTCGGGACGGCGGCCGCTGATCGCCGGCAACTGGAAGATGAACGGCCTGCGCAGTTCGGTTCCCGTGGTCGAGGCCATCCGCGACGGGCTCTCGCCCGAACTCGCATCCCGGATCGACGTCCTCGTCTGCCCCCCTTCGACGCTGATTTCTTCCTGTGTGGCGGCGGTCTACGGGTCCGCCATCGCCATCGGCGGTCAGAACCTTCATGCCAAGGCCAGCGGCGCCTTCACCGGCAGCATCTCCGCCGAGATGCTGGCCGATCTCGGGGCGAGCTACGTCATCGTCGGGCATTCGGAGCGCCGCGCCTATCACCACGAGACCGACGATGGCGTCCATGCCAAGGCATTGGGTGCCCGCCGCGCCGGACTCTGCGGCATCATCTGCGTCGGCGAGACGCAGGAGGAACGCGAAGAGGGCCGGACCCTCGATATCGTCCGTGCCCAGCTCGCCATCGGCGTCCCCAAGGGGGCGAAGGCCTCCGATACGGTCATCGCCTACGAGCCTGTCTGGGCCATCGGTACCGGCCTGACACCGACCCCGTCCGACATCGCCGAAGTCCATGCTTCTCTGCGTGAGATGCTCGGACAGCTCATCGGCGCGGAAGCCGCCAAGGTGCGTATCCTCTATGGCGGTTCGGTGAAGCCGGGTAACGCCCGCGAATTGATGGCGGTAGAGAATGTGGACGGGGCGCTGGTCGGAGGCGCCAGTCTCGTGGCGTCCGACTTCCTGGGGATAGCGGCCGCCTACGCCTGAAACATTCGCCGCCCTAGGGCGATGCAGGATTTGGCGTGAGACACCATCTCGTGTAGGAGCCTGCCCTTTGCGGACGTTCCTCGCCGGGCCTCTTCGGGCGCCGGATACGGCCTACGTGGTTCACGGACCAGGAACATCGGACTGAAACGACATGAATGCCGTCCTGATCTCCATTCACCTCATCGTGGTTCTCGCACTCATCGCCGTGGTCCTGCTGCAGCGCTCTGAGGGCGGACTCGGGCTCGGCGGTGGTAGCAGCGGTGGCGGCGTGTCGGGGTTCATGACCGGACGTGGCCAGGCCAACGCCCTCACGCGGGCTACAGCGATCCTGGCGGCCCTGTTCTTCACGACGAGCATGACCCTCGCGGTGATCTCCCACCGCAGCGCCGCGCCGAAGTCGATCCTCGACGGAGCCGCGACGACGCAGCCGGCGGCGCCCAACGGCAATATTCTTGAGACCCTTCGTCCCGGTCAGGGCGCTGGCCAGACCGCGCCGGCTCAGCCTGCCACGCCCGAAGCGCCCCAGTCGCGCTGATCGAAGGTCGATGCGGAATGACGGCTCGGACACCTCTCGCTCCGAACCGTCCCCACCCGGCGTTCCACAGAATCCGAACCGATGCAGCCCTGCCGCCACCAGCGGCGGGGTCGTTTGAAGTTTGTCGAATCATCCACCCTTGTTTATGAGCCGAAGCCCATGACGCGGTACGTATTCATCACCGGCGGCGTGGTCTCCTCGCTCGGCAAGGGCCTCGCATCTGCGGCTCTCGCAGCTCTCCTGCAGGCGCGCGGCCACACGGTCCGCCTGCGCAAACTCGACCCCTACCTGAACGTCGATCCGGGCACGATGAGCCCGACGCAGCACGGCGAGGTCTTCGTTACCGACGACGGTGCGGAGACCGATCTCGACCTCGGCCATTACGAGCGTTTCACCGGTCTTCCGGCGACTAAGGCCGATAACATCACCACCGGTCGCATCTATCTCGACATCATCACGAAGGAGCGGCGCGGCGATTATCTCGGCGCGACGATCCAGGTCATCCCTCACGTCACCAACGCCATCAAAACGTTCGTACTCGACGGCAACGAAGCGTTCGATTTCGTCCTCGTCGAGATCGGCGGCACGGTGGGCGACATCGAGGGCCTTCCGTTTTTCGAGGCGATCCGCCAGCTCGGCCAGGAATTGCCTCGCGGCACTGTCGCCTTCGTCCACCTGACTCTGCTGCCCTACATCCCCTCGGCAGGCGAATTGAAGACCAAGCCGACGCAGCATTCCGTCAAGGAACTCCGCTCCATTGGAATCCAGCCGGACATCCTGCTCTGCCGCTGCGACCGTCCGATTCCGGTGGAAGAGCGGCGCAAGCTCGGTCTGTTCTGCAACGTGCGTGAGACAGCCGTCATCGAGGCGCGCGACGTGGCGTCGATCTATGACGTGCCGCTGTCCTACCGCGAGGCCGGCCTCGACCGTGAGGTGCTCGCGCATTTCGGAATCGAACCGAAGGGCGAACCGGATCTCGTGCGCTGGACGACGATCTCCGAGCGCGTGCGCAATCCCGAAGGCGAGGTCTCCATCGCCATCGTGGGCAAATATACGGGCCTCAAGGACGCCTATAAGTCCCTGTCCGAGGCGCTGACGCATGGCGGCATCGCCAACAATGTGAAGGTGAACCTCGAATGGATCGAATCCGAGGTCTTCGAGCGTGAAGATCCGGCACCGTTCCTTGAAGGTATCAACGGCATTCTCGTCCCCGGCGGCTTCGGACAGCGCGGCGCAGAGGGTAAGATTCGCGCGGCGCGCTACGCCCGTGAGCGCAAGATCCCATATTTCGGCATCTGTTTCGGCATGCAGATGGCCGTGATCGAAGCGGCTCGCTCCCTGGCCGGGGTCGAGGACGCCAATTCCACGGAGTTCGGGGAGACCGGCGAGCCCGTGGTCGGCCTGCTGACGGAATGGCTCAAGGGCAACGAGCTGGAGCGGCGCGCTGCACAGGGCGATCTCGGCGGCACCATGCGGCTCGGCGCCTACAAGGCGACCCTCGGCGCGGATACCAAGATCGCCGAGATCTACGGCGGCACCGAGATTTCCGAGCGTCACCGGCACCGCTACGAGGTCAACATGGCCTATCGCGAGCGGCTGGAAGCCAAGGGCCTGCGGTTCTCGGGTCTCTCACCGGACGGTCTGCTTCCCGAGACGGTGGAACATGCAGGCCACCCCTGGTTCATCGGCGTGCAGTTCCACCCGGAACTGAAGTCGCGGCCGTTCGAGCCACATCCGCTGTTCAAGAGCTTCATCTCGGCCGCCATCGTCCAGAGCCGGCTGGTCTGAGGGAGGTGCGGGCGCCATGGTCTCGATCTCGGGTCTGCCCGCCTTCATCGCCTATGTTGCGGCGGCGTTCGGCCTCGTGGCGGTCTATCTCGCGGTCTACCTGTCGGCGACGTCCCATCGCGAGATCGCGCTGATCCGCGCCAACAATGCCTCGGCCGCCATCGCGCTGGGCGGAAGCCTCATCGGCTATACGCTGCCGCTCTCGGTGGCGATCTATAACGCTCAATCGATCCTCGACTGCATCGTCTGGGGCCTCGTCGCCCTCATCGTGCAGATCCTGGCCTATTTCGTCGTGCGGCTGATCCTGCCGGACCTCTCGCGGCGCATCGAAGCCGGTGAGATCGCTGCATCCATCCTGCTCGCCGCGTCGTCCCTGGCGGGCGGCATCGTCAACGCGGCATCCATGACTTACTGAGCCGGCGTTCGGGGAAATGTCCCATCGCCGGTTTCAAACGGCCAAGCTCGATCCTACATTCGGGTCTGTGCGGCATCGTGCCGTGAGGGAGCGGATCGTCGAAAGGCGGTCCTCAGTAGGATGCCATCCGAGGCCGATACTCCGACATCCGTAAAGCCGCCGCGCCTCATGCGCTCGCAGACGGTGACCCTCGTCATGCTGGCGGGTGCGGGCGCCGCCGCCTTCGGGCTTGCTCGTCTCGATCCGTCGCAGGACGAAGAATCCGTGCTCGTCTATGCGAATGCGGACGCCTGTATCGCCGGAACCAGGCGAACGGAGGAGGATTGCCGGAGCGAGTACCTGACGGCGCGTGCTGCCTATCCCGAGGTCGCACCGCGTTACGCCACGGTGACCGATTGCGAGGCGCATCACGGCCCATCGCATTGCCTGCCCGGAGACGGCGTCGCCGTAAGTGCTGCCGGACGCTTCGTCCCGAGGATGGCCGGCTACGTCATCGGCAGGCGGATCGATCAGAACCTGCCGCCACAGCCGATCTTCGACCATGCTCCGAATTCGGAAGCGTCCCATAGCGGAAGCGCCGGCCACTCGGGTGGCGCCGGCTATTGCACGAGTTGGGGCGGACGGATCACCACGTCTTCGGGCGGTGCGTCCTCCAGCGCGCGGGTCGCGTCTTCGGCGGTGCGCAAGGTCGCATACGGTGGCTTTGGAAGCACGGGCCGTTCGTTCTCGTCGCACGGCTGGTCGAGCCATGGAAGCGGCGGCTGATGCGGCGCGTGCCCATCGGCGAACGACCGGATTGGCGGGAGACCGCGCGCCGGCATGGTTTCACCTTCCACACCTTCGATGGCGAAGCGTATTGGTCCGAGAGCCACGCCTACGCTTTCAAGCTGGCTGAGATCGAGGACGATCTCGAAGCGCCGAGCACCGAGATCCACGCCCTGTGCCTCGCTTTCGTCGCCGATGCGGTGGAGGACGAGCGGATCCTGGCCTCGCTCGACATTCCTTCCCATGCCTGGGACGCGATCCGCGCGAGCTGGAGGCGGGGAGACCCCTCCCTCTATGGACGCCTGGATTTCTCCTACGGAGGGGCATCCGCCGGGCCGGCAAAGCTCCTCGAATACAATGCCGACACGCCCACAGCCCTCTACGAGTCCGGCGTGTTTCAATGGCTCTGGCTGGAAGAAGGGCTGCGAACCGGCTCGCTCCCCGAGACAGCCGACCAGTTCAATTCCCTTCACGAAAAGCTGATCGCCCGGTTCCGCACGCTTCGCGGTGACGGAGCGATGGCCTTCACCGCTTATGCCGTTGAGCCCGAGGACAGGGGGACGGTGGCGTATCTCGAAGATTGCGCGCGCCAAGCGGGGCTCGCGACCTGCTTCCTCGACCTCTCCGACATCGGACGTGACGAGGACGGACGCTTCGTCGACCGGGTCGATGCGCCGATCCCGCGCCTGTTCAAGCTCTATCCCTGGGAATGGGCCTTCAGCGACGCTTTCGGAAAGGATCTCGGCACCACGACGACCCGGTTCATCGAGCCACCCTGGAAGGCCGTCCTTTCGAACAAGGGATTGCTGGCCCATCTCCATGCGAGAGAGCCCGGCCATCCCAACCTGTTGCCCTCCTTTTTCGAGAACGATTCCCGCAAGGCGTCATTGGGCACCTCCTTCGTCAAGAAGCCGTTGGTTTCACGGGAGGGGGCGAACATCCTCATGCTGCGCGACGGTGCCGTGCTGGCACAGGATCACGGACCCTATGGCGGCGGGCGCTGCGTGCGACAGGCCCTGGCCGAATTGCCGGATTTCGAAGGCCGCCGCCCCGTGATCGGCTCCTGGATCGTAGGCGACGAACCGGCGGGGCTGTGCGTTCGCGAAAGCGCGGGACCGATCACCGGCAATTCAGCCCTGTTCGTCCCTCACTTCATCGAGCCTGGTTGAGAGCGGCAACCCGCCGCTTTCAAATCGGCGGCTTTACCCTATCCTGGTTCCCGTGACCGAAATCCTCTTCTATCATCTCCAGCAGCAGCCTCTCGAGACGGTTCTACCGAACCTCGTGGAGCGATCTCTGGAGCGCAACTGGCGCGCGGCAATCCAGGCATCGGGCGAGGAGCGGCTTCAGGCTCTCGACGATCACCTCTGGACCTATCGCGACGATAGCTTTCTGCCGCATGGGACGGATCGCGATCCGCAAGCGGCGAGCCAGCCCGTCGTCCTGACGCTCCAGGATGGTAATCCCAACGCCGCCGCCATCCGCTTTCTCGTGGACGGCGCCCCACTGCCGCCGGATGCGTCGGACTATCAGCGGATATGCATCCTGTTCGACGGTAACGATCAGGACGCGTTGCTCGGTGCGCGGGCGCAGTGGAAGCAGGCGAAGGAAGCGGGCCATGCCATCGCTTATTGGCAGCAGGACGAATCCGGACGCTGGCAGAAAAAAGCGTGAGCGCTTTGGCCCATCATTGTAGCGAGAATCGCATGAACCGAGGTTCGACCGTCACGGATTCATGCCGGCCCGGTGGTGTGGCCAAGCCGGGCACAATCCCCGCGGGGCTTCGGTCCATTCTGGCAGGCGGCACCAGGCGCCTCGCACTCGTCTTGTCCGCCATGCTCCTCGTCGCCGGGCAGCCCGCCATGGCGCAGTCCCCCCACGGTGCCGACAAGCCTCAGGAGCGGCGGGCCGCCGAACGGGGCCCAGAGGGACGCAAGCTTCCCTCCGACGTCACCACCGAGCACAGTGTCACCCTGCCGGATGGACGCCTTCTTCGCTTTACCGCCACCGCGGGCAGCCTTCCCCTCGTGGATGAGAGCGGAAAGCTCCAAGCAGAGATCGCCTTCATCGCCTATCGTCTCGCGGACACGAGCGAAGCGACCCGGCCCGTCACCTTCGCGGTCAACGGCGGTCCCGGCGCGGCATCGGCCTATCTCAATATCGGCGCGATCGGCCCCTGGCGCCTTCCTCTCGACGGCACGAGCATCAGCCCCTCCACGCCGGTGAGCCTCGTCCCCAACGACGGCACCTGGCTCGATTTCACCGATCTCGTCTTCCTCGACCCGGTGGGGACCGGATACAGCCGCGCATCGGACGGCGATGCCAAGCGTTACTGGAGCGTCGACTCGGATGCGTCGGTCCTGTCCTCGGCCATCGCCCGCTGGCTGCGGACGAATGATCGGATCGCGGCACCCAAGTTCTTCGTCGGCGAGAGCTATGGCGGTTTCCGCGGGCCGCTCATCGCGGCAAAGCTGCAGGAGGAGATCGGCATCGGCCTCTCCGGCATGGTTCTCCTGTCACCCGTCCTCGATTTCGCCTGGTTGCAATCGCCGCGCACGACCCCCTGGGGCCACGTGACGAAGTTGCCGTCCTTTGCCGCCGCCGCCATCGAACGAGCCGGTGGCACGCCGAGCCGGAAGGCTCTGGCAGAGACCGAGGCCTATGCCACCGGCGACTATCTCACCGACCTGCTCAAGGGCCCGTCGGACCAAGCGGCGCTGGCCCGGCTCGGCGAAAGGGTCGGAGCCATCACGGGTCTCGATCCGAACTTCGTCCGCCGCCAAGCCGGACGCCTGAGTTCGAACAGCGTCCAACGCGAGATCGGCCAGGAGGAGGGGAGGGTCGCCAGCGCCTACGATACCGGCATCACCGGATGGGATCCGGACCCGGCCGCCACATTCTCGGGCTTCGAGGACCCGCTGCTCACAGCCATGCAGGCGCCGCTGACCAGCGCCATGCTCGAACTCTACGGCACGAAACTGAACTATCGCGTGCCCGATCTTCGCTACGAACTCCTCAACGGTGCGGTCAGCCGAGGGTGGGGCTGGGGCGGCGGACGCATGGCACCGGAATCGCTCGGAGCCCTGCGCGGCGTCATGGCGCTCGATGGTAACCTGCGCGTCCTCGTCGCCCACGGTTTCACCGATCTCGTGACCCCGTACTTCACCTCGAAACTCCTCATCGACCAGTTGCCGGCCTTCGGCACGGACAGGCGGATCGACCTAACTGTGTATCCCGGCGGCCATATGTTCTATTCGCGGCCCGATTCGCGTGCGGCCTTTCATAGGGATGCGGCCGAGCTATACGCTGCATCGCTCAAGGCGCGGTCGGGCGCTGCAAAGGACGTGAAGTGACGAGGATGTCGTCGCGGCTAGGCTTCGCCGCTTGTCTCATGGGTCTCAATATCGTCGGCGCGTGTACGACGAGCGAGCGCGAGGCACCGGCGGCGGTACCGGCGAAGGTTGCCGTCGCACCGCTCCCGTCGCCGTCCGTCACGGGCCCGGTGCTCAACGCCGATGGGACGTGCAGCCAGACCTCCGCAGCCAGCGCGACCGTGATCGAGCCCGGGATCGGCGAATGCGATCTCGTCCGGTTGAAGGCGAAGCCTGCGACGGACGTGTTGATCGGCGAAGGCCGTTCAGGCCGGGAGGTACAGGTGCTCTACAGCGAGCCGGGAGCGAAGGAGCTGTATTTCTTTGTCAACGGTCGCCTCGACCGGATCGTCAAATACTGACCGGTCGGATCAATAGGCCGGCACCAACCTGTCTCCGGGCAAGGGCGCGACCATGCGAAAGTGCAGGCCCTCGGCCTCATAGGTAATGTCGACATCGGCATTGCATTGCTGTGCGAGCACGCGCTGGAGCAGCGTCGAGCCGAAGCCCTTGCGTTCCGGCGCCTTGACCAGGGGTCCGCCCGATTCAGTCCAGCGGAGTTCCAGGACGCGCTCGGCATCGCGTTGATCCACGCTCCAGCTGACCGTGACCCGCCCACTCGGCAGCGACAGCGCCCCGTACTTGGTGGCATTGGTGGTCAGTTCGTGGATTGCCATACCGGTGGGTACGGCAAGATCTGCGGCCAGCTCGACCGGGGGCCCTTCGAGCGTGATCCGATTGGCTGTCCCGTCATTGTAATGGCCGAGCTCGTTCTGGAGAAGATCGCGCAGGGGCGCCGTCTGCCAGTAATCCTCCGTGAGCAGGTTATGCGTCTTGCCGAGCGAGACGATCCGGTCCGAGAAGGACTGGTAGAATGTGTCCACATCCTTGGTCGAACGCGCCGTGGCACCGAGGAGCCCCTGCACCGTGGCGAGCGTGTTTTTCACGCGGTGGTGAAGCTCGCGGATCAGGAGAGCCTGGCGCTCGTGCGTCCGTTGGCGTTCTTCGAGATACGCCTGCACTTCGCGTTGCCGCCGCCGCGCGCGAAGGGCCGAGCGAACCGCATTCGCCAGCACGGCCGGATGAAACGGCCGTTCCAGGACCGTGACGTTGCCGAGTAGGTCGGTGAGCCTCACATCCGGCGGGCCGCCGCGATAGCTGAGCAGCACGAAGGGAAAGTCCGACCAGGGCGGTTGCCGCTCGACCCATCGAGCGATCTCCTGCCGGTCCCAATGCAGAAGCGCTTCCTCCGTCATCACCGCGCAGGCGGCGTGGTCCAGATGGGCCACGAGATCGTCCAAGGTCGACGTCGCCTTCGACACGATACCGACTTCCGCCAGGATCGTCGCCGCCACCATCGCATCCCGTCCGAGCGGCGCGAGGATCAGGACAACCGGTTCAGGATGCGGCATCGCGGCCGGGCTCGTTCACGATCGCTCCATCCGTCCGGATCCGTTCCGCGAGCAGATGATCCCGGTCGCCGTCATAGGTAGGAACGCCCGTGAGAACACCGCGGAACCGCTCCAGCGGTTCGCCCACCCGCAATCCGCCTGCATCGATCTTGAACTCGCGGATCGTATCCTCATGCGCGCCTGTCCGCTTCTTCAGGACGGACAGAGCCCTACGGACCCGGCCAGCGGCTTCGAAGAAGCGGAGCATGATCACGGTGTCGCTGACATAGGTCAGGTCCACGGGCGATTCCATCTTTCCGACCATGCCATGCTGGGCCAGGATCAGAATCGTCACGACCCCCTGTTGGTTCAGGTAGGTGACCAGTTCGTGCATCTGCATGACCAGGTACGGCTGACCCGACATGGCGCTGAGATAGCCGGTCAGACTATCGATGATGACGATCCGCGTTCCATCTCGCTCTACAGCGTCGCGGATGCGGCCGGAGAAATCGCCGGGCGAGACATCGGCCGGGTCGATCTGCTCGATCTGCAGCATTCCGGCTTCGACAAAAGCCCCCAGAGGCATTCCCACGCTCTGGGCGCGCTGCAGCAGGATGTTGCGCGTTTCATCGAAGCTGATGATCAGCCCTCGTTCCCCGCGTTTCAGGGCCGCGACGAGGTAGCTCACGGCGAGCGTTGATTTCCCGGCCCCCGATGGCCCGATCACGAGGCTCGCCGTCCCGCGATCGAGGCCACCGCCGAGAACCCGGTCGAGTTCGGGAACGCCGCTCGCCACCGAATCGATGACGAAGCTGCGATGGTGTTCGCTTGCTACCAAGCGCGGATGCACGCGGATGCCGCCCTTCCTGATGACGAAATCGTGGTAGCCGCCTTGATACTCGGTTCCGCGCATCTTGATGACGTGGATGCGCCGCCGAACCGCGCCGTAAGGCGGGGTCACCTGTTCGAGCCGGATCACCGCGTGGCTGATGGAGTGTAGGTTCAGATCGTCATGCTCGGCGCTGAGATCGTCGAGCATCAGCACCGTGATGTCGTTGAGAAGAAAGTAGCTCTTGAGCGCGAGAACCTGACGGCGGTAGCGCAGCGATCCTTGCGAGAGCAGCCGGATCTCCGACAGGCTGTCGAAGACGACGCGGGTCGGTTTCACCCGCTCCATCTCGCCCAGGGCCATGCGGACGGTCTCGCCCAGTTCGAGGTCCGACGAATGCACGAGACTCTGTTGCTGCTTCAGATCGAGGCTCAGCTCTGGCGGCACGAGCTCGTAGATCTCGATCCCGTCCAGGGACCAGCCATGGCGTCCCGCCACGGAGAGCAACTCCCGCCGGCTTTCCGACAGGGTGATGTAGAGGCAGGTCTCCCCCTGCGCCACGCCGTCGATGAGGAACTGGAGGCCGAGGGTCGTCTTGCCGCTTCCCGGCCGACCCTCCACGAGATGCGCACGGCGGGCCGCGTAACCTCCCGAAAGGATGCCATCGAACCCCGGCACTCCCGTGGGGATCGGTTGGGCGTCGGGGGCGTCACTGGATGGCATCATCATGTCCGGTGGATACGGCAACGGTTCAACATAAATTTCCCCGGCGGGTCTGTCCTCGATAAATCGGCCACACCAGGAGCCGATGCCATTCGAGAGGGCGGGAATAACAGGCTTTGCAGATTGTCGTGCGTCGCCTTATCAGACCGTGCCGCCGCGCTGCGAGGCGGCAGCCGCTACCGCCTCGCGCTCCTCCCACAACCTGATAGTCCGGAGTTCGGATCCCATAATGCGCGAACCGAACGCGATCGACTTTTGGCGTGGCCTCGCCCTCGTGACGATCTACGTCAACCACATCCCGGGCAACACATTCGAACGTTACACCTATTCGCAGTACGGCATCTCGGATGCCGCGGAACTGTTCGTCTTCCTGGCCGGATGGTCGATCGGGATCGCCACGCGCGGGCGTGACGGCCAGCCGGAACCGCGTCTGAAAAGCGTGCTGAGGCTCCTGTCGCGCACGATCGAAGTCTACCGTGCACAGATCACCACTATGGCGATCGCCCTGGCCATGATTGCCGGGACGGCTCTGATCCTCGACAATCCGCTCCTTCTCGAATGGCACAATGCCGGAGGCTTCTTCGCCGACCCGATCCAGACCACGATCGGTTTCGTCGCGCTCACGCATCAGCTCGGCTTCTTCAATATCTTGCCGCTCTACGTAGTGCTGTTGGGCATTGCTCCAATTTTTATACTCATCGCCCGGGTGACCCGGATCGCGGCGCTCGTCCTGTCCTTCGGCCTCTATTCGGCAAGCCTCGTCTTCGAATGGAACCTACCGTCCTGGCCGGGCGAGGGGGATTGGTTCTTCGATCCCCTGTGCTGGCAGCTTCTCCTGGTGCTCGGCTTCGTTGCCCAGGACCTGAACCAGCGATCCGGCACTCTCCGGCGCTGGTCTCAACGGCTGATGCCCCTCGGCGTCGTCATCGTCGTGCTCGGAATTGTCCTGTCCGTGTTCGACCTCCGGCCAGACCCGCTGCTCGTTCCCGATCCTCGTCTCGTCTTCTCCTTCGACAAAACGTATCTTTCGCCAGCGCGGCTGATCCACTTCATCGGCGTGTTGCTGGCCTTTCAAGGCGTCTACGCGCTCATCGTCCCACACATCGGTGCGATCGGTCGATATTTGGCGGGACTCGGTCGTAATTCACTGGCAGTCTTCTCCATCGGCTCGCTCTTGAGCCTCGCCGCGCAACTCGTGCGGTTCTGGACGGGGGGCGGCCTTCTCGTGGATGTCGGCGCCATGGGATTCGGTTTGTTCGCTCTGGGCTTCACTGCATGGTTCGTCGAATGGCGCTCGCGCAAACCTCGGCTCTCCTGATCTCACTCGGCCTTGCCTCCCTCGGGACGATCTCCGGATCATCCCGCGCCGGAGCGGAAGGCAGCGCGACGATCGTCTCACCCCCGACTGCGGCGGCCCCGGCTCCCGGTGGCGAAGCGTCGGAGGCCGTCGATGTGAGCCTGTCGCCCGAATGCCGGGTGCCGGGATCGAAGCTCTATACTCTGGCCCGGTTGAGCTCGGTGAAGGCCGCGCTCAAGGAGAAGCGGCCCGTACGGGTTCTCGCCATCGGGTCGTCCTCGGCGGGGGCAGGGGCCTCGGCGACCTATCCGGTCAAGCTGGAAACGGCCCTTGAGCGCTCGCTTCCCAACGTGGATGTGGAGGTCGAGAGCCGAGGCATGCAGGGCGAGATCGCCTCGGGCGCTGCGGAGCGCCTGCGCAGCATGGTGGCCGAGGTCGAACCCGACCTGGTGGTCTGGCAGGTCGGTACCCACGACGCGCTCGCCCGGGTCGATCTCGACGCCTTCGCCAGCGTCCTCGACGAGACGGTTCAGTGGATCAAGTCCCACGAGATCGACGTGGTGCTGGTCAATCCAGTCTACACGGCTTCGCTTGCCCAGGACGAGTATTACAGCAGCATTGTCCGGAAGGTGCAGGAGGTTGCACTGCGCGAGGGAGTGCCGCTCGTGCAGCGCTACGAGGCGATGCGCTACCTGTCCGGGAGCAGCGACAAGGGCGAAGCACATATGCTGGGACGACAGTTCCGTCTCAACGACCTTGGCCTGCGCTGCATGGCCGAGCATGTTACGCGAGCCATCACCCTCTCGCTGCTCCAGCCCGACCCGTCTGCGACCGGAACCGCAACTGCTCCGTCGGTCATCGTCGCGCCGCCGAAGGATGCGGCGGTGAAGCCGCCTTCACCGCCCCGGAGCGGTGGTGCCTCGCTTCAAGAGCAACCCTGATCGGCTTGCCATAGCGATCGCGGCGGATACTCGGTCGGTCCGTAGGTCATCGATCTATAGCGCCATCGTGCAATGTTTCGTTCGGATGGTGTTGTAGGCTGACGCGACCAAGTGGGCCGTCATCAAAAGCCGGGCGACCTTCCGGGGCGAAGCTAGAAAAGAGCCCTTTTTCGTGTCCATTCCGGGACGGGTTTCGCTCAGAGCCCGAAAGCGTAACGGAGTTTGTGTCGGAAACAGATAGGGTCGGCCTGAGCGTTCGGGGCGTGGAGTGGGGTCAGTGTGGGACGGGACGGAGGGCTGGACCCTCGGCGCGGCCTTCAGCCGCTTGAGGACGTTTCGCGCAGGCGCGGCGGGAGCGGCGCTCGACGTCTTCGCGATTCGCATTGCCGCCGCCATCTTCGCCTACGGGGCACAGGTCATGATGGCGCGCCTCATGGGGCGCTCGGAATACGGAGTGTTCGCATCGATCTGGGTGTGGATCGCCATCCTCGGCCATTCCTCCACACTGGGTTTCGCTCAAGGTGCCTGCCGTTTCCTGCCCGCCGATCAGGCGAGAGGCGACGCCGCCCATATGCGCGGGTTCCTCCTCGCGGGCGCGTGGGTAACCATTGCCGCTGCGTCTATAGTTGCAGGCATCGGCCTCGCCATTGCCTGGATGCAGGGCATCCTCCTCGATGGGCCGTATGCTGGGCCTTTGCTCCTCGCAGCACTCGTTCTGCCGCTCTTCACGATGCAGGATTATCTGGAGGGCGTCGCTCGAAGCCAGAACTGGGCGGTGCTCGCCATCGCACCGCCCTACCTCCTGCGCCAGGGGCTCATCATGGTCACCATGGCGGGCGCCGTCACCTTCGGGGCACCGGCTCAGGCATGGGTTGCCATCGCCTGCACCCTGGTCGCCACTGGACTCGCCCTGGCGATCCAAGCACGGCTCCTGATCCTGCGCCTTCGTGACGATCTGCTCCCTGCGAAACCGCGATACCGCTGGCGGATCTGGCTCCGGGCCTGCCTTCCGATCGCGGCCGCCGACCTCGCATATTCCGCGTTCAGCATGATCGACGTGGTTATCCTCGGCATGCTGATGCCACCTGCGGCGGTGGGCCTGTATTTTGTCGCGACCCGGATCCAGCAATTCGTCCCCTTCGTGCATTACGCCGCGTCCGCGGCCACCGCTCAGCGTTTCGCCGCCATCCACGCATCCGGGGATGCAGACGAGCTGACGCGCTTCGTCCGCATGCAGGCCCGCCTTACCTTCGCCGCCACGGTGATCGTCGGTCTTTTCATCGTCACGGCGGGCCCATTCCTGCTCGCGATGTTCGGGCCGGAATTTAGAGCGAGCTATCCGCTTCTCGCCGTGCTGGTCGCGGGCAATGTCGGAGCGAGCCTGTTCGGACCCGGCGAAGACCTGCTCACCATGATCGACGGTGAACGTCTCTGCGCTGGCATCACCCTGGCGATGTTGGCCCTGGCCGCTCTGCTCTGTCTGATTCTGGTACCGGTCCTCGGAATCATGGGAGCGGCCATCACGATGGCCATGGCCAACGTGCTTCGCGGGTTGGGAATGGCTTTGGCCGCTTTCCGTGTGCACGGCATCGTTACGGCGGTCCTGCCATTCGCCGGTCGGCTCGGCTCATGAAGACGGTCTTACAAGACCTGCGCTCGGGACGCTCGGTCTCGCTCGCCACATATTCGGAACTGGCTGCCGATCCCGATCCCTGGGATGCGCTCATGGCCAATGCGCTCACCACGCACCCGCATTACAGCCGCCATGTCATGGCGGCTCATCGGAGGGCGGGGTTGGCCGCCACCGACCTCGCCTTTATCGTTGTGCAAGGCCGGCTCGGGCTGGAGGCACTGTTGCCCTTCGCATGGAAGCGCGATGTGAGCGGGCTCGGAACGCACATTGCCCGTCCCTTCCTGTCGCCCTTCATCACCCAGACGAGCCCTCTCGTTGCGGATGCTCCCGACCTGCCCGACATCCTCGACCTGCTGGTGAAAGGGCTCCAATCCGCCTCCAAGGGGCGGATCTGGCGCTGGCCCCTGCTTCCCACCGAGACGAAGCTCGGTCGCGGATTGCTCGAGGCCATGGATCGCGCCGGCTGGAAGAGAGGCATCGCCAACCGTTTCGAGCGACCGATCGTCGAGCGTCGCGGGTCATATGCCGGTTTCCTCGACGAACATCCGCACCGATCGCGCATGAAGGATCTCAGCCGTCGCCATCGCAACCTGTCGAAGCGAGGCACACTCAGCCATGACATCGCCACCGGCGGCGACCGCCTGAACGATGCCGTCGCGGGCTTTCTCAGGCTGGAGAAGGCCGGGTGGAAGGGGAGGGCCGGGACAGCGCTCGCTTCTCGCCCACAGCACGAGGCTTTCGCGCGTGCCTTGTTCACCGGAGCCGATGGCCCGGTCCGCGTCCGGGCGGATAGCCTTCTGTTGGATGGTCGCCCGCTCTCGATCAGCCTTGCCCTCGTAGCGAGCGGTACGGCCACGCTCTTGAAGACCACCTTTGAAGAGAATGAGCGCTCCAGCGCTCCGGGCCTGCTGCTGGAGGCACGGATCATCGAAGCTCTGTACGGGACCGGCTTTGCCGAACGGCTCGATTCGGCCACGCTCGCCGGCTCGGTCCTCGAGAATCTTTATCCTGATCGAGAGACGATCTGCGAGATCGTCGCCGCCCCTAGCGGTGCCGCGCGTATGATCACGGTCGAACAGCGAATCCGCCTAATCTCGATGGAGCGGCGCGCCATGGTCCGCGTCAAACGGGCCCTGGGCAGGCGCTGACGGGCGGGCACAGGCGTGCTACTCGGCCGGTTCGGCACGCCAGACAGGAACCATCCGCATGCGTCGTCCGCTTCTTGCCCTCACCGGAGCTTTGTTGATCGCCATGACCGCTTCCGCATCCGCCGAGACCGTGACCACGCCTTCGGGCCTGCAATATCGCGACGAAGTCGTCGGGACCGGCCCTACGCCGCAGACCGGCAAGAAAGTCAGCGTCCATTATACCGGCTGGCTCGATGAGGGCGGCAAGCCGGGCAAGAAGTTCGACTCCTCGCGCGACCGTGGCCAGCCCTTCAGCTTCACCCTCGGCATCGGCCAGGTGATCGGTGGTTGGGATCAGGGTGTCGCCACGATGAAGGTCGGCGGCAAGCGCACGCTCATCATCCCCTCTGACCTCGGCTACGGCGCACGCGGTGCCGGTGGGCTAATTCCGCCGAACGCCACGCTCATCTTCGACGTGGAACTGCTCGGCGTGAACTGAACCCGACCCTTATACCCGGACGAGCCTCGCCTCGTCCGGCTCTTAGCCTGTCCCCAATCGGTCCCGCTAACGCTCAGGCTGCCAACCCCAGTGCGGCTCGAGCCTCGGCGGGTGTCGCCACGGTACGACCGTGCCGCTGCACGCACTCCACAGCCAGCCCGACCAGTTCGGCATTGCTCGCTGCCAGTTGGTGCTTCGTCACCCGGATGTTGTCCTCCAATCCGGTCCGTACCGAGAACGCCCCACGGGCAAGTGCCCAGTCCATGACCTCGGCCTGATGGCGTCCGATGCCGGCAGCGGTCCAGGTCGCCTCGGGCAGTACCTGCTTCAGTTCGCCCAGGAGCAGATCGAGCAGGCGCTCGTCGGCCGGCAGAGCATTCTTCACTCCCATGACGAATTGGACGTGGGGGCGGGCATCCATGAGCCCTTCATCCACCAGCCGCCGGGCGCCATGAAGATGTGAGAGATCGAAGATCTCGATTTCCGGCCGGACACCATGCGCCCGCATCTGACTGGCGAGATCGGTGACGAGGCTCGCCGGATTCTCATAGACGATGGTCGGAAAGTTGACCGAGCCGGTGGAGAGCGAGGCCATATCCGGCCGGTGGCGAAGCGACAGGCCACGGCTGGCTGGATCGCGTCCGCGTCCTCCAGTGGAGAACTGCACGATCATGCCGGGGCAATGGCGGCGAATTCCCTCCTGCACGGCGGCGAAACGGTCGGGATCGGACGAGGGCGTCTCGTCGTCGTTGCGCACATGGATGTGCACCAGGGCGGCACCCGCCTCGTAGGCCTGGCGCGTCGATTCGATCTGCTCGGCGACCGTCACCGGAAGGGCCGGATTGTCGGTCTTGCGCGGGACGGAACCGGTGATGGCGACGGCGACGACGACAGGTTTCATGATCCGGCCCGGATGTCCGATGAGGAGGGCACGGGAAATACTGCATTCCGCTCGGTAAGCGAAGTGCTGGGTTCGCGGGCAAAGCAGCCGTCCGCTCAGCCCTGGAACAGCAGCGTCGCCTTGGTTCCGGGTCCGCTCTCTCGATAGATAAGGGCGGAACGGAGGTTGGTGGCCATGGCCTTGACGATGCGCGAGCCGAGACCGGTGCCGCGAGGCTGGCCTTCGCCCGTCCACCCGATCCCGTCATCCTCGACGGTCAGGCTCAAACCGTCCGTCCCGTCGCGCGCCACCGCTACCCGGATCTCGCCGGGGACTTCCGGCGGATACGCATATTTGTAGGCGTTCGTCACGAGTTCGGTGACCACGACGCCGACGGAGACCGCCTTGTCGGTGGCAAGCCGGATCGGCTCCGCGACGAGGCGAATGGCATGGTCGCGCCCGGCTGCCTTCATCGCTCCCTGCAGTTCCTCCACGAGGCTCGAAAGATAGGCGTCGAGTTCCACCGCCTCGACATCATCGGAGGTATAGAGCCGCCGATGAATGCCGGCGATGGCCGAGATCCGCGCCTGCATCTCGCGCAAGGCCGCTTTGGCAGCGGGATCGGAGACGGCGTTGGTCTGCATATGCGTCAAGGCCGCCACGAGGGCGAGAGAATTGGCGACCCGGTGATTCACCTCGCGCAGCAACATGACCGCGCGGTCTCGGGCCTCACGGACCTCTGCCTCGGCCCGCTCCTTGTCGCGCCTCATGGCCTCCTGGCGCAGAGCCGTGTCGATGGCTTCGCCGAGGAGTTCGCGGAACTGACCCTGCAGGTCCTTCCAGACGTAATCGACGGCCCCGGCCTTCAGAGCGGCCACCGCGACGCGGCTGTCCTCAGACCCGGTGACATAAATTACCGGCGGGGCGGAAGGCATGGCGCGGATGGCTGGGAGCACGTCGAGACCGGTCTGGCCGGGCATGTGATGATCGAGGGCCACGAGATCGATGCCGCCCTGGCCCAGACGCGCAAGACCCTCGTCGCCGGTGGCGGCAAGTTCCACGATATAGCCGCGTGCGTTCAGGCCCTTCTGCACGAGGCGCCCGAGGCCGGGATCGTCGTCGACATAGAGGATGCGACCGCGCTCCGGGGCGAGGGGAGCGCTCATGCGGTGCGGATTTTCATGGGTTCTCGGGCACCTGCATCACGGAAAAGAACAACCCGAGCTGACGAATAGCGTTCGAGAAGCCCTCATAATTCACCGGCTTGGTGATGTAGACGTTCGCGCCGAGATCGTAGCAACGCTGGACCTCGCGGCTGTCGTCCGTCGTCGTGAGAACGACCACGGGCGAGCGCCGCGTATGTGGGTTCGCCTTGACCTTCTCCAGGATGTCGATCCCGGTCATATCGGGAAGATTGAGATCGAGCAGGATTAGGAGAGGGCGCTTGGCGCTGGCCTCTCCGGTGCCGTCCGGTCCGAGCAGATAAGCGAGCGCCGACGTCCCGTCCCGGAACGGAATGATCTCGTTGTTGACGCCCGCGCGGCGAATATTGCGCTCGATGAGCCGGGCATGACCCTCGTCATCCTCGATCATCACGATACTGACGGGGTTCACGTTCGGATCACGCCTCATTCCGCTGCGAGGGACGTCGCCGAAACACCCTCGTATACAGCTGTAGCGCTCCCGCGGGGCAGCGTCACGCTGAAGGTGGTGCCTTCACCGAGCTTGGAGGCGACGTCGATCCGTCCACCCAGCGACCGGACCAAAGCTTTGACATGGGCGAGACCGATCCCTTCGCCCGGCCGATCCTGCGCTCCGGAGCGGCGGAACAGTTCGAACACGCGGGAATGGTCACGTTCAGCGATTCCCCTGCCGTTATCTGAGACGTCGATACGGATTCGCGGCCCAACGGCCGCGGCCGTCACCGTGATTCGACCGGCGCGAGTGGGATCCAGATACTTCACCGCATTGTCGAGGAGATTGCCGAAGATCTGTTCGAGGGCGAGTCGGTCCGCCGTGATCCTCGGCAGATCGGGCGCGACGATGACTTCCGCGCCGGCCGCGTCGGTCTGATGGCGCTGGGCATTGGCGAGGCGCTGAAGCAGAGCGTGAAGGTCGAGGGGTTCCGGCCTGAAACTTCTTCGCCCTTCGCGGGACAGTTTCAGGATCGCGGCGATCAGGCTTTCCATCCGCGTCACCGCGGCGCTGATGAAGCCGAGCGCCTCACCAAGATCGGCGTCGATCCTCTCCGCGTCGGGATGGGACTTCAGGGCGGAACGGATGTCCTCACGCGTAGCGTCGAGCTCGCTCGTGAAACCCATGACGTTCACGAGGGGGGCGCGAAGGTCGTGGCTGACGATGTAGGCATAGCGCTGAATCTCCTCGTTGGATTCTCGGAGTTCCGCTTCCGCCTCGCGCTGCTCGGTGATGTCGGTATGCACGCCGACCCATTCACGAATTGACCCATCGGGGGCCAGAACCGGGACGGCACGGATCGCGAAATGCCGCCACGTCCCGTCGCTCACCCGGACGCGATGCTCGTGGACGAAGGTTCGCTTCTCCCGGACCGTTTCGTTCCAGGCGTCCACGGACGATCGAGAATCGTCCGGATGCACGGCGTTGGCCCATCCAAACCCCTGGTACTCCTCGAAGGATTGGCCGGTGATCGCTGACCATCCCGGCTGTTCGCCGACCATCCGGCCCTCGGCATCGTTGGTCCAGAGCACGCCGCGCACAGCCTGAATCGCCGCGCGGAACCGCGCCTCGCTATTGCTCAACTCACGCTGGACGCGCTGCTGGTCGATGGAGGAGGCCAGCATGGCGAGGAACAGAGTGAGGAAGGTCGCCGCCCCGACGAAGAGGGCGAGGTTCTGCTGGCTCGGAGCGAGGCCCGTGACGTGGCTCGTATGCGCGCCGGTTTCCCCGGTCGTGAAGGTCGCGGCGGCCATGCCGGTATAGTGCATTCCGGAGACGGCGAACCCCATCACGAAAGCAGCGATGATTTTTTGCCACGCTCCGTGATTTCGGAACGTGAGCCAGAGCCCGACCGTCGCTGCCGTCACGGCAATGAGCACCGATACGGCGGCAAGGAGAAGATTGTAGGTAACGCTACCGGGCATGTGCAGGGCGGTCATGCCGATGAAGTGCATGCCGGCGATGCCGATCCCCATCAGCGTGCCGCTCACAAGGATGTCCTGCGCTTTCGCTCCCGGTCGGCCGACCCAGGCGAATGCGCCGCCGGTTGCGCCAATGGCGATGACGAGCGAGAGCACGGTGAGACCGGCCTCGTAAGAGGTGGGCATCCCCATCTCGAAGGCGAGCATGCCGATGAAATGCATCGACCAGATGCCGCCACCCATGGCCAGCGCCGCCCCTCCGATCCACGCGATGCGGCGGCCAGGCGCTGCATTGTGTACCCGAGCTCCAAGATCCAAAGCCGTGTAGGACGCGAAGATCGCGATGGCGACGGACAGGGCGACGAGGGCGGGATTGTAGCCGGTATGAACCATCGGGCGACTGCTTGAGGAGGATTCGGAGCCGCTGAACCGGCAGAGGCCCGACCGTAGCCGGTCGGCACCGGCGCCACCACAGCGAACCAGCCGGGCGTTCTTACCGCTCATCAGCTTTGCGCCGATCAGGAGATGCCGAGGGCCCTGATGAGGATGAGGCTGATGGCGAGGAGGACGGCGAGCGAGCCGGTGACGGCCAGGGTGACCCGGCCGCCCATGCGCGCCAGGACCCGGACATCGACTCCGAGCCCAAGGGCAGCCATCGACATGATCGTGAGAAAACCGGCCACTTGCCGCACCGGGCCGGAGGCAGCGTCAGGGATCAGCCCGAGGGAGCGCAGGGTGGCGAGCCCGAGGAATCCGAGGATGAACCAGGGCACGAGCCTGGTGAATCCCAGTCTCCGGGGCGACGCGCTTTGCACGCCTGCCTCCGGGGGCAGCCGGTGGGCGAGAAGCGAGAACGCCACCACGACGGGGCCGAGCATCAGGACGCGAACCAGCTTGACCAGCGTGCCGACCTGGGTGCTCAGGAGCCCAACCGGTACCGTCGCGGCGAGGACTTGGGGCACGGCATAAACCGTCAGGCCGGCGAGCACACCGTATTGGTGGTCTGACAGGCCGGCGAGGGGAATGAACAAGGGCAGCCCGAGTACCATCAGCACGCCGAGCACGGCGGTGAATGCGATGGAGCCAGCGACGTCCTTGCTGTCGGCCCCAATCACCGGCGCCACGGCAGCGATAGCCGAGTTCCCGCAGATGGCGTTGCCGCAGGCGACAAGGATCGCCATGCGGGCCGGCAGACCGAGCCCCCGGCAGATCGCGTAACTCGCCAGAATCGCGAGAAACACCGTTCCGACGATGCCGGTGAGCAGAGCCGGGCCAGAGGCAACGATGGCACCGAGGCTGATGGAAGCTCCCAGCAACGTCACGGCGATTTCGAGCAGTTGCTTCGCGCTGAAGGCGATCCCGGCTCGGAAGCGTTCACCCGGCACCCATGCGGTGCGGATGGCGATACCGAACAGGATCGCGATGACTAATGCCTCTATATAGGGGTGACCGGTGGCCCGCTCTTCCCAAGCCTGGATCGCCATGGCGGAAGCGGTCACGGCGAGGCAGAGCATCAGGCCGGGCAGCAGCGCCGGCCGCATGCGCGTGGTGTTCTCACCCGCGGGAAGACCCGTATTCGATGATGTTTTCACGCCCATTCCACCTGCCGGGATCAGCCAGCAGGCCGTTCCAAAAACAAACTTCTGCCTTGGGCGCAGAAAGGAGAAAACCCCTCTCCATATGGCTCTAACTTCAAAAGACCCATCCATTGATCGATGGCAACCAAACCTCGATCTTAACGCGTATGAGTGCTCGTTCGAATTTCGGCTCCACCAGTTTCGATCCGTATGGCGAACCGGTCAGCGACGACCGCAACGCTTCCACGATGCAGGGTGATCGGCGCGCACGCAATGCTGCTATTGCAGTGTTCTGGACTCTGGCACTCACGCTCACCGCGGGCCGGATCTATTTTAGCGAGCAGACCTTCGATCAGACGATGACGCTTGCCCAGGCGCAGATCGCGGCTTTCGTCACGGCGATCCGCTAGACTGAGATCGATGGCCGCCAGTTAGTAGGCGGCTGCAAGATAGGCGGCGATCGCTTTGGCTTCGGCTTCCTCGATCGGTGCGCGAAAGACCTTCACCATCTTTGTGACCTCGGCATTCCAAAACGCAGCGCCTTTTCCGGACGGCTGCGTGAGGATGTAATCCACCGAGTGACACATGGTGCAATAGGTTTGCGCCGCCTCGAAACCGGCTTCGTGACCCTGAACGGGCAGCAACTCCGCTGTTGGCTCCGGGACGTCATAACTGCGCGGTGCGGCCCAGGCCGTTCCACCGATGAGAAGGGCGAGCGATCCAAAGGCGGCCGCGAAACGATGGTGTCTCATCTCGCTTCTCCTCACAGCGCCTCAAGTCGGGTGGTCTCGATGACGTTCCGCATATATCCCGCCGGATTCCAACGCGGCTCCATCGGCTGCGTCGTCCCGTCTCCGGCTTTGGCGCGGACACGAACCAGGTGCGAGCCCGACTTGAGATCGGCCTCATAACTCCAGGACCGAAACGAGTATTGGCCAATATTTTGGCCGAGCCGTGCTGCCGACCATGTCGTCCCGTCATCCAACGAGATGTCGACGGCCGTAATGCCGGAACCTCCATCGAAGGCGATACCGCGCAGAGCTACCGTTCCGGCGCGAACCGTCGCACCATCCGTCAGGTTGGTGATGAATGAGCGAACGGGCAGCCGATGGATAGGCACCGTCTTCCCCAAGGCGGCTCCCGGCTCGACACAGGCACACTCGTTGTCGGGGATGCGATAGGCCTTCTGCATCCAGAACCCATCGAAGGGGGTGTCCAGCACCGTGATCGAGCTCAGGTGCTTGATCCAGTAGGTGCCGTAGAAACCCGGTACCACGAGCCTCAACGGGTAGCCGTTAAGCCAGGGAAGCTCCTCTCCGTTCATTGCCCAGGCCAGCATCACCTCGCCATCCTCGACATGATCGATAGCGAGAGCCTTGGCGTAACGCGGCGTCTCGGACAGAACCGGCCCGTCGAGACCGGTGAACGCCACCTGCACGGCGCCCTGCTTCACCCCGGCTTTGTCGAGCACGGATTTGAGCGAGACGCCGGTCCAGCGGGCATTCCCCATGGCGCCATTGCCGAGTTGCCCCCCGGCGACACGGGGCAAGAAGAAGCCCCGAGAGTTCCCCGAGCATTGGTTCACGGCCACGAGGTCGATGACGGGAAGGCTCTTCAGTTCCCTCAAGGAGAGGAAGATCGGCCTGTCGACATGGCCGCTTACCTCCAGCCGGAACAGGTCTGGATCGATGGAGGTCGGGATATCGGCGAGGTGATAACGCACGAAGAACGCATCGTTCGGCGTGATCACCCCCTCGTCGAAAACCTGGAACGGAGTTTCAAGCTGAGGCGGACGTGCCGTCGTCTGCAGCAATGGCCGCTTTCCAGGATAAGCCACAAGAGGCCTTTCCCCGTTCGCAAACGGCAGCGTCGCGACCTCACCGGCCATGGGCCGCTCGAACGGCAGCGCTAGTGCCCCGGCCGCAATGGAACCCTTCAAGAAATCCCGTCGCCCGATCTCGACCATCGCTCCCCTCGCCACTTCAGCACAATCACCAGCGATGCCGCCGGCGAAACGCACCGCCTCCGATGCCAGCCTGTATCAAAAACGTTGAGGGAAGGGCGAAGACCCGAGGAGACACGAGGTGCCAGCCAGAATCGCTAGATGGATGCGGAGACACAGCCTCCAACGTTTGGCCGTACAACGTCACCATAAGTAACAAAGTATCAGATTATACGGCACGCGAATGGGAGCCACAATGCAGCACATATAAATATAAAATTCCAAAATCAATGCATAGAACGCTAATAGAGAAGCGATCAAAACGTAAGTTCGATGCGCGTTTCGGCGAGTTATTTGAATTTTAATTACTTTAATTAAATGCACAGCTGGTGACTGAGTTTCATATCGATGCGCGAGCTGTTGCAAGGATATCACCATCAAAAGATATTATGCTTCACTTATAGATACCGACGGATTTCAGTCTATCTTTTGCCCCCATTGCCTGTTCGTTCGTGGAATTAAGATGCCAATCCTTTTTGATGACGGGGTGATCCGCGTTGTGCAGCGGAAAGGCTCCGCGAAGAACGGCGGACCTCGTGGCACAATAGTGACCTTTGCCGATCTGACGTTCCGCCCAGATGGAGAGAAATTCTGGGGTGAGAAACCTGCCCATGGTCTCGGTTACGACGCCATCGGCATCGTATCGTATGGACGGGACTGGTTTCAAAGTGCGTCGCTAGAAAAGGCGGCAGGTATAATACGGGAACAGTTGCTCCCAAGATCTCTGGTATATGGCTACAGCATGGGCGCCTATGCTGCGCTCAAGTATGGACGAATGCTAGGTTCGTCGCGAGCGCTCGCGATTTGCCCACAATATTCAATCAATCCTCTTGATGTACCCGGAGATAATCGGTTCACTAAAGATTTTGTTCCGACCTTGCACCATGACATGGCAATCAAGCGGAGTGATCTCACCGATTTCGCCGTCCAATTTTCTGACCCATACTATATCGACGATAGGATTAATTCAGAGGCTCTCTCCGCGATTGGCGGTATCGAATGGGTCAAGACGCCTTTTCTCAATCACTACACGATCTGGCTTCTAACCGAGACGGACTTTCTCAAGCACATCTTGGACGCCACGCTCGATTCAGATGCGGGACGCATTCGAAACCTGATGCGTCAGCGCCGGGGCCTGACATCGCACTGGTTCCGGCATATCGGCCGCACGGCCATGGTTCGCGGCCGCGATGAGTTGGCCGTGAAGCTTTGGATGAGAGCAGAAGCCATGGGCCAACATGATAGCCTCAAGTACCACGACCTTCTATCCACAGTCCCAACGATGCTAAATCGTCACTTTTCACGGCAGTCGCCTGATAAAGCCTTGGCTGCTGTTGCGAGGCTCCGCCCGTTGCTTGAGACTGAGGTCAGGGGTCGGGAGATCATCGGCAATGCTCTGCGGGTCGGCGGCCGGGGTAAAGACGCGGAAGAAACCTTCCGAACTATCGTATCCGTTGATCCCGCGAATTCGCGGACATGGCTCGACCTTACCTCGATGCTGGACCGTCAAGGTCGATTTCAGGATGCGATCGATGTCGCGAGGAAAGGTGGCGAAGCAAGCACCGAGAACGTCGATCTGCCTATCGTCGCTGATTGGCTTAACGCCTGCCTCCGGATCGTGGAAGGCCGGCTTGAGGATGGTTTAGCGGATCTCGTGCATCTTCAACCTCGTTTGGAAGAAAGCGCTACCGCAGCGGAAACGATCAATCACCACTTCCTTCATAATAACCAACGCTTGACCGAGGGAGAGCGTCCGCAAGCTTTTGCTGAGGGCATGGCCATCTCGCTGAGTGTCTGGCTATTAAGTGCTTACAGGCTCGATCTGCACGACCGATTGGCCGATGCTGCCGAAGTTGCTGCCGCTGGATTCGAATCCAGGCTTGAGGATATCGGACTTCGAATGACCTCCAATTGGTTGAACATTCGGCAAGGCCTCATCAATGGCAATCCGGACAAGGCAAAAGCCAATTTAATTGAACTTGATCTGGCATGCCGCGATCACGTGGAAAGTTTGAAGGCAATACATCAATATCTGATCGTGAATCACAAGAAGGACGCGATCCAAGAACGGTTTCGGGTTACTCTTGCACAAAGCCCGAAGGTCGCAACACTCTGGTTGGCTTTCGCCAGAGCCTTGGATAGCCAGGGCCGCATGGCGGATGCGGCCCTGGTGGCGAAAGCCGGGAGCGACGCCCATCCAACGGACCTTGAACTCGCCATCATTGCCGGATGGAAACTGCTGCAGGTCGGTCCGCTGTCGTCTGCTACGCAATGCTTTCGCCGTGCTTTAAGCGACCGGCCTGAGGGAATCAGGCACCTGGCCGCCATGCGTGAGGCCCGGTTGCGTGTCGGGTTGAGCAAGGCATTATGTGGCGCTGGCGATCATGCCGCTGGCTTCCAGGAAGCGAAAGCAGCAATCAGGTTGGCCCCGCGCGATCCCTTGAGCTGGCTGTGGCTCGGACGCTGCCTCGTGCGGGCGACCCGTCCCATGTCGATATCTTTACGCCGCTCGATCTAAGATAGGACCGTCGTCTGTTTGCGGTTTTTCGGTCGAAAGGCGACTTGATTCGTTATGGGTCAGTTGATGGCTTTCGTCGGCACAGACGGGGACCCTGCGACGTGGTGGGCTACCAATCTGACGCTTAAGGTCCGTTATTGAGGAGACGGACGATAACGAAGAGCCGGTTCAGATCTAACTTTTCGACAAATTCTCGTAAATACCGCTCGCCAGCATCAAGACACGATGATTCGGATGCGGCTGCAATGCATCGATTTGACCAATATCAATTGCAGTTAAGTACTAATTCTTCGAGCGCGAACTTCTCCACGTCGGATGCTACTGGAATCACGCGGTGTCCGTTACTAGCGCGTAGCTTTCCGGGAGCTGCCAATACTCGTCAGTTTAAGGTGAAGATGTTCAAATTGCCTCAGTAGCATGGCGGAAGCAATGCAGGCGGCCCTCGCGGGCCGCCTGCATGTCCTTGTCATGAAATCCTACCGTCAGAATTGACCCCCGCTAAACGTCCCGAGGTCAATCTTATGGGTCGGGTGACAAATTCTCACGAACAACCGGTCGTGGACCCGCACGTATCGCATTTCAGGCAAGTTCCGTTGCGCACGAGGGTGAAGTTCGCGCATTCCGGGCAGGATTCGCCGACATAACCCTTCATCTTGGCCTCGGCTCGGCGGTCCGACACGGTGCGTTCGGCCTTGGCGAAGGGGAGGGCGGTGACGAGGTTTTCGGCTTGGCCCGCCACTTCCGGCTCGGCCTTCAGCGCCGTCGCTCCCCGCAGGGCGTGGACGACGCCTCCAGCCGGAGCGCTCGTTCCGGCCGTGCCGGATCCGACGCCCACCGTCCCGCCGTCCGGGCCACCCTGGATCAGGGTGAGCCGGTCGGCCGAGCCGCGCAGCAGCCCGCGCGAAACGACGCTCGAGGCCATCGTGTCCGGCCGGTCGCCGTTGCGGGTGCCTTCGCCTTCGCCTTTGCCCATCACCGTGTTGCCGATCTCGGACGGGTCGACATGGGCGAGGTCCATGCGGCCGAGATAGGAGACGGCGAGTTCGCGGAACACGTAGTCGAGGATCGACGTGGCGTTCTTGATCGCGTCGTTGCCCTGCACGAAGCCCGAGGGCTCGAACCGGGTGAAGGTGAAGGCGTCGACATATTCCTCCATCGGCACGCCGTATTGCAGGCCGATCGAGATCGCGATGGCGAAGTTGTTCATCAGCGAGCGGAAGGCGGCGCCTTCCTTGTGCATGTCGATGAAGATCTCGCCGATGCGGCCGTCCTCGTATTCGCCGGTGCGCAGGTAGACCTTATGGCCCCCAACGACGGCCTTCTGGGTGTAGCCCTTGCGCCGGTCGGGAAGCTTCTCCCGGGACCGGATGCGCTCCACCCGCTCGATCACGCGCTCGACGATCTTCTCGGCGAGCTGCGCCGCCTTGGCGTTGGCCGGCTGGGCCACCAGCGCCTCGATCGCCTCCTCGGCATCCTCTTCTTCATCGGCGATGAGCGCCGAGTTCAGGGGCTGGGACAGCTTCGAGCCGTCGCGGTAGAGGGCGTTGGCCTTGAGGGCCAGCGTCCAGGACAGCTTGTAGGCGCTCTTGCAATCCTCGACCGTGGCGTCGTTCGGCATGTTGATGGTTTTGGAGATCGCCCCCGAGATGAAGGGCTGCGCCGCCGCCATCATGCGGATGTGGCTTTCCACCGAGAGGTAGCGCTTGCCGATGCGGCCGCACGGGTTGGCACAATCGAAGACCGCGTAATGCTCCTGCTTCAGGAACGGCGCACCTTCGAGGGTCATCGCACCGCAAATATGCGTGTTGGCGGCCTCAATGTCCTTCTTCGAATAGCCGAGGAAGGGCAGGATCTCGAAGGTAGGGTCGGCCAGCTTCTCGGTCGGAACCTTCAGCACACTCGTCAGGAAGTCGTCCCCGAGCGTCCAACGGTTGAATACGAACTTGATGTCGAAGGCCGATTTCAGGCCCGCCTCGATGGCGGCGAGCTTGTCGTCGGTGAAGCCCTTCGCACGCAGGGAGCCCGGGTTGATGGCCGGGGCCTGACCCATCGAGCCATGGCCGACCGCATAGGCCTCGATCTCGGCGATCTCGGATTCGCGGTAGCCAAGGGAGCGCAGCGCATCCGGCACGGCGCGGTTGATGATCTTGAAGTAGCCGCCGCCAGCGAGCTTCTTGAACTTCACCAGGGCGAAGTCCGGCTCGATGCCAGTCGTGTCGCAATCCATCACGAGGCCGATCGTGCCGGTGGGCGCGATGACGGTGGCCTGGGCGTTGCGGTAGCCGTGCTCTTCGCCGAGCGCCAGGGCCCGGTCCCACGCCACCTTGGCACGCTCGGCCAGATCGGCCTGGGGCACGTTGGCAATGTCGAGGGGAACGGGGGCGATAGAGAGGAACTCGTAGCCCGCGGCCTCGCCGTGAGCGGCACGACGATGGTTGCGGATCACCTTGAGCATGGCGTCCGCGTTCTCATCGTAGCCGGGGAACGGCCCGAGCTCGGCCGCCATCTCGGCGGAGGTGGCGTAGGCAACGCCGGTCATGATCGCGGTCAGCGCCCCGGCGAGGGCCCGGCCCTGATGCGAATCGTAGGGCAGGCCCATGCTCATCAGCAGGCCGCCGATATTGGCGAAGCCGAGGCCGAGGGTGCGGTAGCGGTAGGACAGCTCCGCGATCTCCTTCGACGGGAACTGCGCCATCATCACCGAGATCTCGAGGACCACGGTCCAGAGACGGTTGAGATGCTCGAAGGCGGCGACGTCGAACTGGCCGCTGGCGCGGTCATACATCGTCAGCAGGTTCGCGGAGGCGAGGTTACAGGCCGTGTCGTCGAGGAACATGTACTCGGAGCACGGGTTCGAGGCGCGGATCCGGCCCGCCGAGGGGCAGGTGTGCCAGTCGTTCATCGTGGTGTTGAAGTGCAGGCCCGGATCGGCCGAGGCCCAGGCGGCCTCGCCGATCTTGTCCCACAGCTCACGCGCCTTCAGGGTCTTCACCGGCTTGCCGGTGGTGCGGGCGGTGAGGTTCCAGTCGCCATCGGCCTCGACCGCCCGGAGGAAGTCGTCGGTGAGCGAGACGGAATTGTTCGAATTCTGACCGGCGACGGTGAGGTAGGCCTCCGAATCCCAGTCGGTGTCGTAGACGGGGAAATCGATCTTGGTGAAGCCCTGGCGGGCGAACTGAATCACCCGCTTGGTGTAGGCATCCGGCACCATCTCCTTGCGGGCGGCCTTCACGGCCTTCTTCAGCGCCGGGTTACGCTCGGGATCGAAACAGGCGTCACCCTCGGCCTCGCACTGGGTGCAGGCCTTCATTACCGCCTGGAGATGCTTCGAGACGATCTTGGAGCCGGTCACCAGGGCGGCGACCTTCTGCTCCTCCTTCACCTTCCAGTCGATGTATTGCTCGATATCCGGGTGGTCGATGTCGACGATGACCATCTTGGCGGCGCGGCGCGTGGTGCCGCCCGACTTGATCGCGCCGGCCGCCCGGTCGCCGATCTTCAGGAAGGACATCAGACCCGAGGACTTGCCTCCGCCGCCGAGCTTCTCGTTCTCGCCGCGCAGCATCGAGAAGTTCGAGCCGGTACCGGAGCCGTACTTGAACAGGCGCGCCTCGCGGACCCAAAGGTCCATGATGCCGCCCTCGTTCACGAGGTCGTCCTGCACGCCCTGGATGAAACAGGCATGCGGCTGCGGGTGCTCGTAGCTCGAGGCCGACTTCACCAGTTCGCCGGTGCAGTAATCGACGTAATGGTGGCCCTGCGCCGGGCCGTCGATGCCGTAGGCCCAGTGAAGACCGGTATTGAACCATTGCGGCGAGTTCGGCGCCACCATCTGGCGGGCGAGCATGAAGCGCAGCTCGTCGAGGAAGGCGGCGGCATCCTCCTCGGAAGTGAAATAGCCGCCCTTCCAGCCCCAGTAAGTCCAGCAGCCGGCGAGGCGGTCGAACACCTGTGTGGAGGAGATCTCAGAGCCCGAACGCTCGGCCTCGGGCAGTTCCGCCAGGGCGGCCTCATCGGCCACCGAGCGCCACAGGAAGGAGGGAACGTCGTTCTCCTCGACCTTCTTCAGACGCGCCGGCACGCCGGCCTTGCGGAAATACTTCTGCGCCAGCACATCGCTGGCGACCTGGCTCCAGCTCTCCGGCACCGAGATACCGTCGAGGCGAAAGACGATGGATCCGTCCGGGTTGCGGATCTCGCTCAGCGCCTTGCGGAAGGCGATGGTCGCGTAGGGGGATTGCCCGGCCGTGGTGTAACGCCGCTCGAACCGCATGAACCCTGTATCCCTTGCCGAAGTATCGATGGCGACGCCGCGTCGCGCGCCGCCGAATTCTTGCTCAGTCTGACGAAGGCGAGCGCCCGCGAACGCTCGCGATGCGCTGTCCCCTGGCCGGAAATGTCTTGAACCACCCAGCGGACTCGACCGCTCCGGTGACCATCGAACGCTATCGCGACCGGGGCCTTCCCGTCAACAACTTGTGTGTGCCGGCTACGTTCCGCGCTAGATGTTGTGGCTCCGCTTAGAAACCTGTGGATATCGCAGCCACACCGATAAGTGTCCTTTCAGCTTGGAGGATTCGGCGCGGAAAATTTTCGGTTCACAGGCCGGGCGGGAGTCGGTCAAAGTAAGCGTTTGGTTAAGAAGCTCGCGATGTGGGATTCCGGCCGCACCGGTCCCGCCCGGACCGGCGGGCAGGACCCGACAAAAGCTGGACTTCGCATCGGCCCCTCACCATAGTCCGGCCCACGAAGGGCAGGCGGTCGAGCCGGTCCGGTTCAGGCAAGTGCGATGGCTCTCAAGGACACGCTTCTGCGGATCTTCACGTGGTGGAACGGGCAGACCATGTCGCTCGCTCTCATGACGGCCCGGCATGGCCAGCTCGTCGGCACGGACGATTTCGGCAACACCTATTACAAGGCGCTCGGCCCGCTGATCGATCGCTCGGTCGGCCCGGAGCGCCGTTGGGTGATCTATAACGGCTATGCCGACGCCTCGAAGGTACCGCCCGGCTGGCGCGGCTGGCTGTGCCATAACAGCGACGTGCCTCCGAGCGAGGAGACCTACATCCCTCGTGAATGGCAGAAGCCGCATGTGGAGAATCTGACCGGCACCAGCGCGGCCTACCGGCCGAAGGGCTCTCAGCTCAATCCCGGCTCCAAGCCGCTGACGGCGGGCGATTACGCGGCCTGGAGCCCGGAATAACCCGGAGCCCGCGCGAACCGGCATCTCAATCCGGCGGTCGCCCGGCGGGGCGGCGCCTATCACCTATCCCTTTGTGACTCAGGGCGCCTCCGGAGGCTTGGCAAAGCCTGTATCCGCGGCGACTTCCTTCAGCCGCTCCGGCTGGCGGTCCTTGCGCTCGCTGTAGCGGTCGACGAGGTAGTCGGCCCTCTCGCGCGTCAGGAGCGTGAACTTTATCAGTTCCTCGCAGACATCCACCACGCGCTCGTAGAGCGGCCCCGGCTTCATCCGGCCGGCCTCGTCGAATTCCTTGTAGGCCATCGGCACCGAGGACTGGTTCGGGATCGTGATCATCCGCATCCAGCGTCCGAGCAGGCGCAGGGCATTCACCGCATTGAAACTCTGAGAGCCGCCGGAGACCTGCATCACCGCCAGGGTGCGCCCCTGGGTCGGGCGTACGCTGCCCTCGCTGAGGGGCAACCAGTCGATCTGGCTCTTCATCACACCCGTCAGGGTGCCATGGCGCTCGGGCGACACCCATACCTGCCCCTCCGACCAGAGCGAGAGCCGGCGCAGCTCCTGCACCTTCGGATGAGCGGCGGTGGCGTCATCCGGCAGGGGTAGGCCATCTGCGTCGTAGATGCGTACCTCGCCGCCCATGGCTTCGAGCAGGCGCGCGGCCTCGTGAGCGAGGAATCGACTGAACGACCGCTCACGCAACGACCCGTACAGGATCAGAAAGCGCGGCGCGTGGCTGAAGGGCTCGTTGACCCGCAGATGCTCCGGTAGCGGCACCGCGAAATGGGCTTCGCTGAGGCTTGGCAATCCGTCGGTGAAGGGCTGTCCGGGCTTGTCCAAGGATCGACCTTCCGTTATATTTCAATAATGATTGAGATATTGCATCGATGATCGAAGAACGGCAAGCCGTCGCGGCTTTCGCGGCCCTCGGCCAGGAGAACCGGTTGCGGATCATCCGCGCCCTGGTCACCGCCGGTCCGGACGGGTTGAGCGCGGGCGCGCTGGCGGGCGAGGTCGGCGTCTCCGGCACCAACCTGTCGTTCCACGCCAAGGAACTGAGCCATGCCGGGCTGATCCAATCCCGGCGCGACGGCCGATCGATCATCTACAGCGCCACCTATCCGGCCCTGTCGGGGCTGATCGAGTTCCTGATGCGCGATTGCTGCCGGGGTAGAGCGGAGGTCTGCGCACCGGCCGTGAACGCGCTCACCGCCTGTCCCAGTCCCACCAGCGACGAGGCCTATGGAGACCGCACCCATGTCTGAACCGTTCGACGTTGTGATCTACCACAACCCGGATTGCGGCACGTCCCGCAACGCCTTGGCGATGATCCGCAATGCCGGGATCGAGCCGCATGTGGTCGAGTATCTGAAGTCCCCGCCGAACCCGGACCTGATCCGCCAGATGCTCGGCCGGGCCGGGCTCTGTGTCCGGGACATCCTGCGCGAGACGGGCACACCCTACCTGTCGCTCGCCCTCAGCGACCCGACCCTGACGGACGAGGAGTTGCTCGACGCCATCGCGTCGCATCCGATCCTGCTCAACCGCCCGCTCGTGGTGACGCCGAGGGGCGTCGCCCTGTGCCGCCCCTCCGAGGTTGTGCTCGACCTCCTGCCGGTCCAGCACGGCGAGTTCGCCAAGGAGGATGGCGAGCGGGTGGTGGACGAGCATGGACGCCGCGTCGCCACCGCCTGAGCGCGGTTCGACCCATTACGAGAAACGACCCGGATGCTTGCGCTCGCCATCTTCCTTGTCACCCTGGTATTCGTGATTTGGCAGCCGAAGGGGATCGGGATCGGGTGGAGCGCCCTGGCCGGGGCCACCTTGGCGCTCGCCGCCGGGGTCATCCAGCCGGGCGACGTCCCGATCGTCTGGCACATCGTCTGGGATGCGACCTTCACCTTCGTCGCCCTCATCATCATCTCGCTGCTGCTCGATGAGGCCGGGTTCTTTCATTGGGCGGCCCTGCACATCGCCCGCTGGGGCGGCGGCAGGGGCCGGCGGCTGTTCCCCCTTGTGATTGTGCTCGGCGCCGCCATTGCGGCGGTCTTCGCCAATGACGGTGCGGCTCTGCTCCTGACCCCCATCGTGCTCGCGGTCCTGTTGCGGCTCGATTTTAAACCGCCCGCAGCCTTAGCCTTCATCGTCGCCTGCGGTTTCGTCGCCGATTCGACGAGCCTGCCGCTGGTGATTTCCAACCTCGTCAACATCGTCTCGGCCAATTATTTCGCCGTGCCCTTCGGGCGCTATGCGGCCGTGATGGTGCCGGTGAACCTCGTATCGCTGACCGCGACCCTGGTGGTTCTGTGGCTCGCCTACCGGCGCGACATCCCCGAAGCCTATCCGATGCACGCGTTGGAAACGCCCAGCGACGCCATCCGCGATCCCGTCGTGTTCCGGACTGCATTCCCACTGCTCGGCTTGCTGCTGCTCGCCTATACGCTTACCGCACCGCTCGGCGTGCCGGTCTCGGCGGTGACCGGCCTCGGTGCCGCGCTGCTGCTCGGCCTCGCTCTGCGCGGCCGGATCATCCCGGTCCGCAAGGTGCTGACCGGCGCGCCCTGGCAGATCGTCCTGTTCAGCCTCGGCATGTATCTGGTGGTCTACGGCCTCAGGAATGCCGGCCTCACCGGCGAACTGGCCAAGGGCCTCACCTGGCTGGCCGGGCAGGGGCCGTGGGTGGCCACCATCGGCACCGGTTTCGCCGCCGCCATCCTGTCCTCGGTGATGAACAACATGCCGAGCGTGCTGATCGGCGCGCTGTCGATCCAGCAAGCCCCGGACCTGTCGCCATTGACCCGCGAACTGATGATCTACGCCAACGTGATCGGCTGCGATCTCGGCCCGAAATTCACCCCGATCGGCAGCCTCGCCACCCTGCTCTGGCTGCATGTGCTGGCCGCGAAGGGACAGACCATCACCTGGGCCCAGTACATGAAGATCGGGATGGTGATCACCCCGCCGGTCCTGCTGGTCACCCTCGCGGCGCTGGCGATCTGGCTCCCTCTCCTCGGCCCGCAGGGGTAAAGCGCCATCGGCGAACGCCCGACACCCATGGACAGGCACGCCGCCCTTTTTACACCATGCTTGGTCTGTCTATCGGTGCATGACATCGCGACCGCCCTGGCTTAGGGCAGACGCCTCATCGTCCCGCTCCGGGTAAGCCGCATGCTCGTTCAACGCCGATTGCACATTGCCCTGAGGGCCGGCCTCATGCTCGCGGGCGCGGTGGCGCTCGGATTGCCGATGACGGGGCAGGCCCTCGCCGACAAGATCAAGAACCCGACCGCCGTGTTCTCCGGCCTCGACAAGATCACCGGACGGATCGTGTCCTTCGAGGTCGCTGTCGACGAGACCGTGCAGTTCGGCGCGCTGCAGATGACGCCGCGCGTATGCTACAGCCGGCCGCCGACCGAGAGCCCGAAGACCACGGCCTTCCTGGAAGTCGACGAGGTGACCCTCGACAATAAGTACCGCCGGATCTTCACGGGCTGGATGTTCGCGGCCAGCCCGGGGCTCCACGCCATCGAGCATCCGATCTACGATGTATGGCTCGTTGATTGCAAAGGCGGCAATGACATCATCGCCGAGGCGCGAGAGCAGGAGGACGTGCCTGCTATGGCGTCGAAGCCGGAAAGGACGAAACGCCAGAAAAATACCGACCCGACGCGGACGGCTCAGCAGGTCAATCCAAACGGGCAGGTCGACGTGGAAGCGCCGCGTGGCGTTCCGGTACAGCCCAAGCAGAAGCCCTCGCGCAAGTTCTTCCCGACGAATGAAGGCCCGGCCCCCGCGCCGCCGCCGCAGCCACAATCGATCTTCGACGCCATCTTCCGGTAGGATCGGCCGCGCAACGGAGTTCCCCAGTATGCCCGATGCCGTCACCTTCCTGGCCTTCGCGGGCGTCTCCCTTGGGATGGTGCTGACGCCGGGGCCGAACATGGCCTATCTGGTCTCCCGCGCGATCTGCCAGGGCCGCGCGGCAGCACTGGTCTCCCTCTGTGGAGTCGCGCTGGGTTTCGTCGTCTATATGCTGTGCGCTGCGTTCGGCATCACGGCGCTGATCCTGGCGGTCCCCTACGCGTATGACGCGCTGCGGCTGACCGGCGCCCTCTATCTCGGTTATCTCGCCTGGCAGGCCCTGAAGCCCGGCGGTCGCTCGCCGTTCGAGGTGAGCCGGCTCGCCCCCGACAGCCGGACGCGGCTCTTCGCCATGGGTTTCCTCACCAACCTCCTCAACCCAAAGATCGCGATGCTCTACCTCGCGCTGCTGCCGCAATTCGTGACGCCAACAGGCGGCTCGGTGCTGGGACAGACGCTGATGCTCGGCTCCGTTCAGATCGTGATCAGCATCGCGGTGAACGCGCTCATCGCCTTGGCGGCGGGATCGATCGCCGTCTTCCTGTCCCGCAATCCCGGATGGCTGAAGGCCCAGCGCTGGATCATGGGGGGCGTCCTGGGGAGCCTCGCACTTCGTATGGCGCTCGATCGAGGTCGCTAATGCGGCTCGCGACTCAGGTTTCCTGGGCCTGAGCAAGCGAGGCAAGCACCTCCTCGCCGCTGACCGCCCGTTCCTTGGGCCAAACGTCCCAAACTGCTTCAGCAGCGATCGCCTCGGCGAGGCGACGCTTGTAGACATGGCGCGGAACCTCCTCGGCTCCGAACTGGATCAGATGGTCCGTGACGAATTGTGTGTCGGCGAGGCGATATCCGCCCTTCCGCAGTCTCGCCATCAGGTGCGCGAGGGCAACCTTCGAAGCGTCGCGGGAGATGTGAAACATGCTCTCGCCGAAGAAGGCCGCTCCGAGCGAAACGCCATAAAGCCCGCCGACCAGCCGACTTTCGGCATAGACCTCGATCGTATGTGCGTGGCCTGCATCATATAGTGCGCCGTAGAGTTCGCGGATGCGCGCATTGATCCAGGTCTTCTCGCCATCGCCTCGCGGAGCGGCACAGCCCGAGATGACGCCATCGAAATCGAAATCTGTCCGCACCTCGAAACGGTCGGATCGAATGGTTCGGGCAAGCCGACGCGAAACGTGGAAATAGTCGATTGGCAGGACGCCGCGAGCCTTCGGCTCGACCCAGTAGATCGTCGGGTCCTCGGCATCCTCCGCCATGGGGAAGATGCCGGCAGCATAGGCTTTCAACAGGATCTGCGGAGTGATGTCCACGCAATCGCCGTCGTGGTCGTGGTGCATGGCCACTAATGTGACGTCTCCCGCGCGCGAAAGCCAGAGCAACATAACGTCACCCAGCGTCGCGCCCAACGAAAAAGGGCGGAGCCTCCGCTCCGCCCACTTACGTTTTAAACGAGCCGAGCTCAGAATTCCGGGCCGCCCGAGGTCGTGCCAAGGTTGGGGTAGGAGCGCTGGTTCTGCTCGGCATTGCCGCCCTTCGCAGAATCCTCGAACACGGCCTCACGGTTGGAGTTGAAGAAACCGCCGCGGACACTTCCTGTGTCCTCAACGTCGATACGGCCTTCTGCATCGCGATAAGAACCGTAGACCGGCGGGCGATCGATTGCGTCGACACCATTGGTACCCGCTAGCGGTACGATCCTGTCGGACGCGCCAACAAAGTCAGTTGGTGCCTGGGCGAGAACGGCGGTGGCGCTCAGGGTAGCAGCCACGAGGGCGAGTGTCAGGGTGCGCATGATTGGAACTCAGTCGGTAGGAAGAGAATCGGCCTCTCGGTGGCTGCCTGGTGAGAATAGAAAGGCGCTGGCCGGGCCGGACTGGTCGAATAAGCTCTGACGACCCAAGACGTTCCGGAGATATTGAGCCGGCGATGTGTCACATCCCACCGGGGGTGAAAAACTAGATCAGATGACCGCCATGCTATGGATGCCCCAGAGAGAACTGTATTTTGCTCTTAATAGGCGCCAGTGCAGTGATTTTTAGAAAAAATGACTAGCTCGCTTTCCAAATCACGGAGGTAGGAATATCCATCATCGTGCTCATCCGCACTAATCGAGAATGACCTACGCTTTCAGAGGCCGGCAAAACAAAACAGCCGACCTGTTGAGGCCGACTGTTCTGTATCGTCACTTTGGAATTATGTGCAATTAGCGGGCGGGGCCGCCGGAGGTCGAGCCGGTATTGGCCCCCATGCCTTTGTTCGTCTGATCGGCATTACCGCCCTTCGCAGAATCGACCGCGCCGGCACCCGGCGACATTCCGTTCTCCCCGGCTGGACGGCTCGTGCTGCCCGTGGCCGGCGGCATATCGCGCGTCGACGGGTTGTCGAGCGGCCCACCTGTGGTCGTGCCAGCCTGCGGTACGGCCCGTTCCGGCTGCGAGACGTTACCCGAAGGTGACTGCGCCAGAGCCGGGGAGGCTGCGATAAGCATGGCGGCGACAGTGAGCTTTGCGATACGCATGAAGTTCGTCCTTGCTGATTCCTGTTCTCATCACGGTGGCACAATCACGCTCGATTGCGCACAATGAGAAACTGTTCAACCAAAGAACGAGCTTCTAGCGGAGCAGTTCCGCTTAGCCGATTGTAGAACCTCTTCAGACTGCGGCGTCCGCGAGACCGCCAGCTTCGAGAAAACCCTCCAGCCAATGGATATCGTACGCTCCGTCGAGGACCTCCGGATTTCGCACGAGTGTGCGAAAGAGCGGAAGCGTGGTGTCGACGCCGGCGACAACGAACTCATCGAGGGCGCGACGCAGGCGCATGAGGCATTCCTGGCGGGTGCGCCCGTGAACGATAAGCTTCCCAATGAGGGAATCGTAGTTCGGCGGGATGCGATATCCCTGATAGGCGGCGGAATCGACGCGGACGCCGAGTCCACCCGGCGGATGGAAGTAGGTGATGAGACCAGGCGATGGACGAAAGGTGGCCGGGTGTTCGGCATTGATCCGGCACTCGATGGCATGCCCGGACACCTTGATGTCGTCCTGTGTCACGGAGAGGGGTAGGCCAGCGGCCACACGGATCTGCTCGGCCACGAGATCGACACCCGTAATCATCTCTGTGACCGGGTGCTCGACCTGGATGCGGGTGTTCATCTCGATGAAGTAGAAGCGACCATCCTCGTAGAGGAATTCTACGGTGCCGGCGCCGATATATTCGAGCTCCTGCATCGCCTTGGCGCAGATGCCGCCGATCTCGGCGCGAGTCGCCTCGTCGATCACCGGCGAGCCGCCTTCTTCCCAGACCTTCTGGTGCCGCCGTTGGAGCGAGCAATCGCGCTCCGCGAGGTGGACGGCCCGGCCTCGGCCATCACCAAGAACCTGAACTTCGATATGGCGCGGCTTCTCGAGATACTTCTCGAGATAGACCGCATCGTCACCGAAAGCCGCCTTCGCTTCGGTGCGCGCCATATCGAGGGCCTGCTCGAGATCGGCTTCCGTCCGAGCCACCTTCATACCGCGCCCCCCCCCACCGGAGGCGGCCTTCACCAGCACGGGATATCCGATCTCGGCCGCGATCCGCTTGGCTTCTACCGGATCGTCGACCCCACCCTCGGAGCCCGGCACACAAGGGATGCCCAAACGCTTTGCCGTTCGTTTGGCCTCGATCTTGTCACCCATGATGCGGATATGCTCCGCCTTGGGGCCGATGAAACCAATATTGTGGTGCGCCAGCACCTCGGCGAAGCGGGCGTTCTCCGACAGGAATCCGTAGCCCGGGTGCACCGCATCCGCCCCCGTGATCTCGCAGGCGGCGATGATTGACGGAATGTTGAGGTAGCTGTCCCGGGCCGACGGGGGCCCGATGCACACGCTCTCGTCGGCAAGCCGCACATGCATCGCATCGGCATCAGCTGTGGAATGCACCGCTACGGTGGCGATCCCGAGTTCCTTGGCCGCGCGAAGGACGCGAAGGGCGATCTCGCCGCGATTGGCGATCAGGATCTTTTCAAACATGGGACGCGCAATCACTCGATGACGAGGAGAGGTTCGCCGAACTCGACCGGCTGCCCATCCTCGAAGAAGATCGCGGTCACCGTTCCGGCGCGGGGGGCGACGATCTCATTGAACGTCTTCATGGCCTCGATCAGAAGGAGCTTCTCGCCAGCTGCGACTGTTGAGCCGATATCGACGAAGGCCTTGGCATCCGGGGAGGGTCGACGATACGCGGTACCAACCATTGGCGAGGGTACGGCTCCAGGGTGTCCCGCCCCGGCCTTGGTACGATCACCGGCTGTGCCGGGGCCGGCGACAGGCGCCGCAGCCGCCACGGGGGCCGACGTCGCCAGGGCAGGGGCGGGAGCCGCCACCTGAACGTGGACGGGCTCGATCCGACGGACCACGCGGATGCGCAGGTCACCCTTCTCCACCTCGATTTCGGTCAGATCCGTCTCGGTCACGAGTTTGGCGAGTTCGCGTACGAGCTCGGGATCGAAAGGTTCGTTCTTAGGCATCGGCACCTTGGCCATTCCGGTCAGTCTTGAGAGTTGGCGTCCGACGAAGCATCGGACAGGAGAGAAGGGAGAGACGGCAGGCGAGCCTGGAGCAACCGCACCAGGGCTTCCAGACCCAGACCGTAGCTGTGCGGACCGAAACCGCAGATGATTCCAGCGCAGACCGGTGCGATGAGCGAAACATGCCTGAAGGCCTCGCGCGCATGCACGTTCGACAGATGCACCTCAACCGCGATGGCACCACTGCCGGCGATCGCATCCCGTAGGGCGACGGAGGTATGGGTGTAGGCGGCGGCGTTGATAAGAACCCCGGCGCCCGCAAGGCCCGCCTCCTGCACGAAACCGACCAGTTCGCCCTCGTGGTTGGTCTGGCGGACGGTCAACGTGACGCCGAGGGTTTCGGCGCGCGCGCGTAGGTCGCGCTCGATGTCGTCGAGCGTGGCGGTCCCGTAGATGCCTGGCTCGCGGCGTCCCAGGAGGTTGAGGTTCGGTCCATGAAGGACGTGGATCGGGATCATGACATCGCGTTCGAAGCGCCGGCCGCACCAAAGAGCCGGGGCGGTGGTCCTAGACGATCGCCGCCGGAAGCGACAGATGCATTGCCCGAACAATCGCCGGGCATGATGCGCCTCAGCAGCTCGCGTGGCCGCATTGCCGGATATCGCTGATGGTCTTGCGGATCGGCTCCACGCCCACGGCACCGGGGATGATCTCCTCACCGATGATGAAGGCCGGCGTACCGGAGAGACCGAGCTTGTCGCCGAGGCCGACATTCTCTGCCAGCGCCGCCTTCACTTCCGCTCCCTGTGCATCCTTCTGCAGCTTGGCGATGTCGAGGCCCATATCCTTGGCAAGCGCAACCGCGCGCTCGCCGTTGACCCGCCCCTTGCTCTCCAGGAGCTTGACGTGGAACTCGAACAGCTTCTCGCCCTTGAGCTGCTGCTTGGCCGCCAGCGAGATCTTGCTGGCTTCCAGTGATTCCGCTCCGAGGACGGGGAAATCCTTCAGCACGACCCGCAGCTTGGGATCCCCCTTCACCAAGGTCTGGATGTCGGCGAGCGCCCTGCGGCAATAGCCGCAATTATAGTCGAAGAACTCAACCAGGGTGACGTCGCCGGACGGATTGCCGACCACTACGCCGTGCGGCGAGTTCACGAGGGCCTCGCGGGATTCCTTCAGCGCGGCGGCCTGGGCCAGCTTCTGTGTCTCCTGCTGGCGGCGCTCGCCCTCGGCAATGGCCTCCTGCAAAACATCAGGATTCTTGACGAGGTAATCCTTGATGATCGCCTCGATCGCCTGGCGCTGCACATCGGTGAAGGCTGCAGCCGAAGCCGGGGCCATCTGAGCGGGAGCCGGCGCCTGCGCATTAGCGTTCGAAACGCCGGAGGTCAGAGCGCCAGCGAGGGCGACGGACGAAATAAAGTGGCGAAGCAGGCGCATTGATCCTCGCGGGGTCGCGTCCCGTCGGCCGTGATCCGGCTCGGGACGACCGGTCGTTAGTCGCCGGGTTAGGCGTTTTCGCGGCGGCGGGTCAATCGCATCGCCCGATGCGCCATAATCCGTGGCGGCGAGGAATGGGTAAGTTGCCTGGAAGAGGAGGGCGGAGGGGAGTAAGCCAGCACCATGACGTCAGCCGCCGATCGCCCCGACAGCAGCATTGCCGCGAGAGCCTCACTGCGCGCAAGCCGCGTAGCGCCCTTTCTCGCCATGGACATCATGGCCGCCGCTGCTCTGCGTGACAGGCAGGGTGACGGCGTGATCCATATGGAAATCGGCCAGCCTTCGGCTCCCGCGCCGCGTCGTGTGATCGAGGCCGCACAGCGTGCTTTGGAAACCGGCAGGCTGCCTTACACCGATGCCTGTGGGATTCCGGCCCTGCGCGAGCGCATCGCCCGGCATTATCGCGACACCTATGGTGTCACGGTGTCACCCAATCGGATCGTCGTCACCAGCGGCTCCTCAGCCGGCTTCGTGCTGGCTTTTCTCGGACTGTTCGATGCAGGCGCGCGCGTTGCGGTGCCACAACCGGGCTATCCCGCTTATCGCAGCATTCTCAACGCATTGGATCTCGTTCCGGTGCCTATGACGCTGCGGGACGAAGACCGCTTCGCTCCAACGAGTGAGGCTTTGCGCACCATGCATCGTCGCGACTCACTTTCCGGCATCCTGGTGATGAGTCCCGCCAACCCGTCCGGCACGGTCATCGAGCCTGCCCGGCTCGCGCAACTCTGCGCCACGGCCCGCGACTTGGGGCTGCCTTTCATTTCGGACGAAATCTACCACGGTCTCAGCTACGGTATGCCCACCGAAACCGCACTGAAGTTCGATGACGATGCCATCGTCATCAACTCGTTCTCGAAGACCTTTTGCATGACCGGCTGGCGCATTGGCTGGATGGTGGTTCCGCCTTGGCTAGCTCGTCCCGTCGAGCGATTAGCGCAGAATCTCTACATCTCCGCGCCCTACCTGTCGCAGGTGGCGGCGTTGGCTTCCTTCGACGCGATGGAAGAGGCGGAGACGATTCGCCTCGGCTATGCCGCCAACCGGGCATTGTTGCTCGACGCGTTTCCCTCCCTCGGCCTGGGAAGTACCCATCCGGCCGATGGCGCCTTCTACCTCTATGCCGACGTCGCCAACCTCACCGACGACGCATCGTCCTTCTGTCGCCGGATGCTGGAGCAATCCGGTGTGGCCGCGACCCCGGGACTTGATTTCGACGCCGCGGAGGGAAGCCACCATGTGCGGTTCTCCTTCGCGGGGTCCGAACGGGATTGCGTAGAGGCGGTTCGTCGCCTGAAGGCTTGGCTCGGTTGAAGGCTTTTGGCCATCGACATGAGAATGGCTCCGAAGCGCTCCGGGGCCATTTTTTTGTATCTGAGCGCCGCGCTTAGCGGAACAGGTTCAGGAATCCGCCCGGCTCGGCATAGATGCCCGGGGCCGCCGTGGAGGTCTGGAACGTGATCGAACCAATCACCGCGTCACCGCACCATTTCGAGGTCCCGCCATTGGTAACCTGGCGGAAGTCGCCGCTGAAGACGGCGCATTCGGTCTTGGTAAGATCGGTGTTGTGGTAGCGTACGTCGAGAACGATGTTCTTGTAGGTGTAGGACAGGCCGACGTTCCCATAGAGGTAACTGGGCAGGTTGATCGAGTTGAACCGCCCCATATCCGCGTTGAATCCGGTAGCGGAGTTCTTTGCAGCACCGAGGAAAAAGTAGCCGAGTTCCGACGACAGCGAGAACCCGCCTGCATAGGCTTCAGGCAAGAAAGGGAAAAGTGAGGCTGGCAGCGCGTAAGCGGCAGTACCCGAAGCATAGGTGCTAATGGCGTGCGTGCCGAAGAAGTTCGGCGAGAAGAATACGTTCGTACCGAGCGTCAGCGCATCCGTCGCCGTGTACAGCATCTTTCCAGCGGCTTCGTAGAAATCAGAATTCTTGGTGGAGAACGCAGTACCGCCGGGCAGGACGACCTGCTGCTCGTTCGGATAGAAGTAGTACAGAATACCGAGATCGAAGGCGAACTTACCGAAGGTCGGGCGAATACCCGCAATCAGATCGAACTCCATGTCTGGTCGCGTCGGTAGGCGGGTCTGATAAGTCGCGAAACCCGCATAGGCGAAGTTGTTCAAGAACTGTGCTTCGAAAAAGGTCTGGTAGCTGCCCTGCAGGTTCGATTGCGACACACCGCGGAAGTTATAATCCGTCTGGTAGCGAGAGCCGAACGAGAAGCCGATCAGCGGATCGGCAGCCTTCGCCTCGACCGGCATGACTTTGGGTACGGAAAGATCGGCTGCAATCGTCGGCGAGACAGCGACGCTCGCAAGCGTACTGAAGGCCAGGAGTGATGTGTACAAACGGCGCATGGCCCGATCCTTCCAGTGGTCGCCGAAGGGGCTGTGGCGACACAAACCCCATTTCAATGAGATCCCCCTGGCTTCTAGATCGACGTGCAAACAGCTCGGTTTTCTAGCGCCAGTGAAGGCTGGGATGATGACTGTCTTTTCTGACGTCATCTCTTTCGCCCCTAACTCAAGCTTGACCTTAAGGGACTACGCCTTTGAGAAAAATGACTTTGCTGCAACAGAGCCCACCAATCACATGGTCCCTATTGAAAAACCCGAAAATAGACGAATACATGTGCAATATGCGCAAGAAATATACTTGAAATGCACGATAAGTATCGCCGTCGCTAAGAACCTTCATCTGCAATGAGGCGGAGTGGCCAGTCGCCCGCGGTGGTCTCGCACGGTGCACACGGAGCCGGAAATGAAATGGGCCGCATCCAGTTAGGATGCGGCCCATTTTGGTTCGCTCGGCGTCGTCGGAGGTTGGATTATTCGCCTGTGAGCGCAGCCTTGGTCCGCGACCACCATCCGGCGCGCTTCGGACGATCGGGATCGATCGGCGTCAGCACCACCGCTACCGGCTCGGGAGCAGGAATTGGCGCCGGAGCCGGCTCAGGGGACAAGTCCGATGTAGACGTGTCGTGAAGGTTGTCCGGGGCCTCGCGAGTCGCCGCCTCAATGGGCTTGAGCGAGGGTTCGTCAGCAATAGGCAAGTCCACCGAAACAGGTGCGAGTGCCGCTTCCGATGCATCTGGCGGAAGATCGACCGAAACCGGAGCCCCCTCTTGGACGGGGTCTGAAACGTTCTGCTCCTCATCGGCATCGTCGCGCGGGCGGCTCTCGTTACGATCCCGACCGCGTCCACCCCTGCGTCCGCGGCGACGCCGGCGGCCAGCGCCTTCGTCTTCTGACAGTTCGGAGCGGGGCGTCGTCTCGCTGTCCGGAGCATCCCCAACGACGATCTCGTCGGCCGCATTCTCGCGAGCCGTATTGTCCTGGGCGTCGCCGGCCTGATCGCCTAGATCTTGACTCTCTCCATCGACGTCCTCGTCACCGGAATGATCATCGCCGCTAGCGGAGTGCTCACCCGTCGATTCGCCGGTCTCGTGACGACCACCCCGACGGCGCCGACGGCGGCGGCGGCCACCGGAGCGCCCCTCGCCATTGCCGTCACTCGAATTCTCACGCGAACCGTCAACCTCGGACGCCTCAGCCTCGGCGTCGACGACGGCCTCTTCTTCCTCGTCGCCGTCGAAATCGTCGTCGGTATCCACCTGGGGCGAAATCGCCACGGCGCGGATACCAGTTGCGGGCCCCTCGCTTCGGATCGCCGGCTCACCTCGATCGAGCTGGAACGCGGATGTCGCGGCCAAGCGCTCGTCTGCAGCAATGGTAACGCTGACGCCGAAGCGGATCTCCAGCTCGCGCAGATGCGCGCGCTTCTGGTTGAGAATGTAGAGCGCCACCTCGGTACGGGTACGCAGGATAAGGTTGTGCGTCGTGCTCTTGAGGAGCGATTCCTCAATGGCGCGTAGGATTTGCAGGGCAACCGATGCCGTAGCTCGGACGTAGCCCGAACCGCCGCAATGGACGCAGGGGAGCGACGAACTCTCGAGCATGCCGGTGCGAATGCGCTGGCGGCTCATTTCAAGCAGACCGAACGGCGAGATCCGACCGACTTGGATGCGGGCGCGATCGTTTTTCAGACAATCGTTCAGCTTCTTCTCGACAGCGCGGTTGTTGCGCTTCTCCTCCATGTCGATGAAGTCGATGACGACGAGGCCAGCGAGGTCGCGCAGACGGAGTTGGCGGGCGACTTCCTCGGCCGCCTCCAGATTGGTGCGGAGCGCCGTATCCTCAATGTCGTGCTCGCGGGTCGAACGGCCCGAATTCACGTCGATGGAGACGAGCGCCTCCGTCGGATTGATGACGAGATAGCCGCCGGATTTGAGTGTGACATGGGTCGAGAACATCGCGTCGAGCTGTTGCTCGACACCGTGGCGCGCAAAGATCGGCGTCGCGTCCCGGTAGGGCTGCACCACCTTGGACTGGCCCGGCATCAGCATGCGCATGAAGTCGCGTGCTTCGCGGTAGGCCTCGTCGCCAGCCACAAGGATATCGTCGATATCCTTGTTATAGAGGTCGCGGATCGCGCGTTTGATCAGTGAGCCTTCCTCATAGACCAGAGCCGGCGCGGATGAGGACAGCGTCAATTCGCGAACGCTCTCCCAAAGGCGCATCAGATACTCGAAATCGCGCTTGATCTCGGGCTTGGTCCGAGACGCACCGGCGGTGCGAAGGATTACGCCCATGCCCTCCGGCACTTCGAGATCCTGAGCGACTTCCTTGAGGCGCTTACGGTCCGCTGCCGAAGTGATCTTGCGGGATATGCCGCCACCACGACCGGTATTGGGCATCAGCACCGAGTACCGACCCGCCAGCGACAAGTACGTGGTGAGCGCCGCGCCTTTGGTGCCGCGCTCTTCCTTGACGACCTGAACCAGGATGATCTGGCGACGCTTGATGACCTCCTGGATCTTATAATGACGGCGATAGGTGCGCGGCCGCTCGGGGATCTCGGCCAACGCGTCGCCGTTGCCACCTACCTGGGCGATCTTGTGCTCGCCATCCTCGCCTTCATGCTCGTCGTCCGAATCTTCGTCATCGGAGTCGTCCTCGTCGTCCGAATCATCGTCTTCATCGGAATCGTCGTCCTCATCGGTCTCGTCTTCGGCAACCGAGGCATCCGGATGGGCTTCAGGCGACGGCTCTTCAACAGCATCCTCTGAGGGAGCCGTCCTCTCCAAGTTGAGGGCAGGGGCCTCGACGGGAGCAGCAGCCTCGCCTTCGAGGGATGCGGGTGGCAGGTCCGACGACGCGTCCGAACCGGGCTCGATGAAAGTGGCGTCAGGCGCGAAGGGATCGGCTGAAGTGGCCTCGTCCTTCACAGACTCGTCGACGGCATTCTCCGAGGACACGACAGAATCAGGCGTCCCGACAGCCTCGGGCACAATGGGATGTTCACCCGATTCGTTGTTCTGCGGTGTGTGATCCTGCTGCGTCGCGTCGTCGGAAGAACGCGCCGCGACGGCCTCGGACACGTCCTCGACGCTCACCGTATCGCTGGTCTTGGCGGATGCGGCTTCAGCGCGGCGACCGCGCGAGCGCCGGCGTGGCTTACGCTCCTCGCGCTCGCGATGCTCCTCGGCGTCCCGCGCCTCGTCTTCCAACAGTGCCTGACGATCCGCGAGGGGGATCTGGTAATAGTCGGGATGAATCTCACTGAAGGCGAGGAAGCCGTGGCGGTTACCGCCATATTCGATGAACGCAGCCTGGAGCGATGGCTCCACTCGGGTCACCTTCGCGAGGTAGATATTGCCCCGAAGCTGCCGGCGGTTCGCCGCCTCGAAGTCGAACTCCTCAACCCGGGAACCATGCACCGTGACGACCCGGGTCTCTTCCGGGTGCATCGCATCGATGAGCATCTTGTTGTTGTTGGCCATGACGAACTTTCATGGCGGTCGACGTCGTCCTTCTGCAGCCGAATTGTCCCGGCGAAGCGCTGCCCGATCCCGGCCCATCGGCCGTCGAGGGGAGAGCACGCTTAGGCCCACAGAAGCGGGCCAAGGGGGCTTTAGGGAAGGGATTGCCGTCAACCGCCGCTAGGCGCCGGTGATCGGCGCGACTGGGGTTGAACCTGGCCAAGGCCGACGGGGAACCGGCGCCACGCGAATCGCGTACGCTTTGAACACGAGCAACGGCAACCGATGCTGTGCGTCCGCCCATCCGCTCCCTGACCTCACGAATAATTTGAAGCCGAGCAATCGCCGGCCGCTGATTTCAAGAACGGCGCTTCGGCGAAACAATCGCCGCATGCACCGATACCCACCCGGATTGAAGTTACCGGCGAACTTGACGCGGAGAGCCGACTGCGAGGCGACGCGGCGAAAGGCCATGACGCACCCGCGGGCCACGGTGACGACCGCACGGCACCCGGGAAGGGACATTACCATTACAGATCGTCGCGGGCGCTTGGCAAGCAGCAACGCAGCCGCCGCCTCAACTTTGCCGCCGTGGTCGGGTGCGCGGCATCCGACTCGCACCTGTCGCCCCACGGCAGCATACTGGCCACTTTGCGAATCAGGGACGATAGGAACGGTTAACCATCCTGATCGTATCCCTTAACGAACGCTCGCGCTTCCGAAGGACCTTATGGTTCCAGGACAACGACTGCCGGACCGATGCCGCCTCTCGCTCGCCTGCTCCGTTCCGCATTTATTCTGTGTGTTGTCGCGACGACTGCTCCGGTCGTGGCCCAGGACGGTCTGCGAACCAATCCAGCGGCATCCAGCCAACAATCGGCGGTCGCCATTGCCGCTGACCTTTCCGTCGGTTCGAGCGGCTCGACGAAGCTGACACTGACATTGTCAAAACCCATCGAGGCACGCGTCTTCGTTATGGAGCGGCCGGACCGGGCGGTCATCGACCTCGCGGAAGTGAACTTTCAGCTTGGGCCAGAAACCGGCCGCCGCCGAGAAGGCTTGGTTTCCTCGTTCCGCTACGGCCTGTTTGCGCCCGGACGCTCCCGCATCGTCGTCGATCTCGCGCAACCAGCTACAGTCGGACGAATCGAGACGACGACACGTACGCGTGACGGCGCCATTCTGCTGACGGTCGATTTCCAGAAAGCAGACCGCGACGCCTTCCGCCGAGCCGCCGTTTCCAACGACCCATCTCCGCCAAGCCGGAAGGAAGCCGTGGCGGAGCCGACCGATTCCCGACCACTCATCATGATCGATGCTGGCCATGGCGGAATCGATCCGGGCGCTATCGCCGCCAGCGGTGTTTTTGAAAAGGACATCGTCTTCGGCTTCGCCCAGGCTCTGGTTGGGAAGCTCGAAGCCTCCGGCCGTTACCGTGTCCGGATGACCAGAGATCGTGACGTGTTCGTGCCGCTGTCAGAGCGCGTGCGGATCGCCCGCGAGGCGAGCGCCGACCTCTTCGTCTCGATTCACGCCGATTCCATTTCCTCCGCGCCGCAGGTGCGTGGCGCCACCATTTATACGGGCTCCGAGAAGGCCACTGACGCCGAATCGGCCAAGCTCGCTGAGCGTGAGAACAAAGCGGATTCGACCGCCGGCACGGATTCCAGCGAAGGCCCCGGCCACATCGCCGACATCCTCCAGGAACTGACCCTGCGGGAGACGCGGACCTTCTCGTCGGGCTTTGCCAAAGGGCTGATGTCCTATCTCAGCCCCGTGATGGAGCTGAGCAACAAGCCTCATCGTGAGGCCGGCTTCGTGGTCCTACGCTCGCCCGACGTGCCTTCGGTGCTGGTTGAGCTCGGCTACCTATCGAGCAAGCGCGACCTTGAGATGCTTCAATCCGAAGCTTGGCGCGCTGACGTCACCGGAGGCATGGCGAAGGCGATCGACGCGTTCTTCGCCAACCGCACTTCGCTGACCCGGCCTGTGCCGCCGCGCCGCTCTGCGGCAATCGCCCCAGTTTCACCATAGATACGGTGTGAAACCGGGGCTCACGGCGCCCCGGCCTCGGAACAGGCGTTCCACCGCCTCCGGTCGATCACGGGTCGTCGCGTCACTCTTGCCTTTCCGGGATAATCGAGGTCTCGGTCATCCTCGCCTCTCGGCCGGACCGGCAGCGGCAGATCATCGACGGACGGGACCCGGATGCGCTTCATCCTTCGTTTCTTCGGCTTCCTGTTCAGCATCGGTGCGATGCTGTTCGTACTGCTATCCGCAGCCGGGGCGTATTTTTACTACACCTACAGCCAGGACCTGCCCGACCACGCCGCGCTCGCCAATTACGAGCCGCCGGTGATGAGCCGCGTCCACGCGGCGGATGGCAGCCTGCTCGCCGAATATGCCAACGAGCGCCGTCTCTACCTACCGATCCAGGCGATGCCGAAGGTCGTGGTGGCGGCCTTCCTCTCGGCCGAGGACAAGAATTTCTATAAGCATGGCGGCATCGACCCCGAAGGTGTCGTTCGCGCAATTCTGACCAATGCCAAGAGCGGCAAAAAGCAGGGCGCCTCGACCATCACACAGCAGGTGGCGAAGAACTTCCTGCTCACCAACGAGCAGACCTTCGACCGCAAGATCAAGGAGGCGCTGATCGCGCTTCGGATCGAATCGACCTATTCGAAGGACAAGATCCTCGAACTCTATCTGAACGAAATCTTCCTCGGCACCATCGTGCCCGGTCGCAACCTACACGGGGTTGCCGCCGCGGCGCTCGATTATTTCGGCAAGTCCGTCCACGAGCTGACCATCAACGAGGCCGCTTATCTCGCCGCTTTGCCGAAGGGCCCGAACAACTACCACCCCTACCGTCAGACCCAGAAGGCCCTCGACCGCCGCAATGAGATCATCGGCCTGATGGCCCAGAACGGGTACATCACCAAGGAAGAAGGTGAGGCTGCCCGCAAAATGCCGCTGGGCGTGAACCCGCGCGTCGCCTTTGCCAACGCGGCGAACGCCAACTACTTCACCGAAGAGGTCCGGCGAGAGATCACCGAGCGCTACGGCGAGAAGAAGCTGTATGAGGGTGGCCTCTCCGTACGCGCGACCCTCGATCCAAAGATGCAGGCCTGGGCGCGCAAGGCACTGGTGGACGGCCTTATCCGATACGACCAGTCGCATGGCTGGCGCGGTGCGCAGGCCAAGGTCGATCTCGTCGGTCGTGATTGGGGCCTCGCCGTAGCGGAAGTTCCGGCCCTTGGCGACGTGCAGCCATGGCGGCTTGCCGTCGTCCTGAGCACCACGGGCGGCGTCGCCCAGATCGGTCTTCAGCCCCGCCGCGAAGCCTCTGGCCAAGTCTCGAAGGAGCGCGAGACCGGAACAATCGCCGCTGACGGTACTCGTTGGACCGGTCGCTCACCCTCGGCCGCGCTGAACGCCGGTGATGTCATTTATGTCGAAGCGATAGACGGCGGTCGCGGACAATATCGCCTCCGTCAGCGCCCCGAAATCTCTGGTGCCATCGTCGCGATGGACCCGTTCACCGGGCGCGTCCACGCCATGGTCGGCGGCTTCTCCTATGACGAGAGCCAGTTCAACCGAGCGACACAGGCCCAGCGCCAGCCGGGCTCTTCGTTCAAGCCGATCGTCTACTCGGCGGCCCTGGACAATGGTTACACCCCGTCCTCGATCGTGCAGGATTCACCGATCACCATCGAGGCTGGACCAGGCCAGGAAGCGTGGTCGCCCTCGAACTATGACGGCAAGTCGGGTGGTCCACACACGCTGCGCTACGGCATTGAGCATTCGAAGAACCTGATGACCGTTCGGCTGGCCAAGGATGTCGGCATGCCGCTCATCGCCGAATATGCCCGCCGCTTCGGCGTCTATGACGACATGCTCCCTGTCCTGCCAATGTCCCTTGGGGCCGGCGAGACCACGGTCATGCGTATGGTCACGGCCTATTCCATGCTGGCCAATGGTGGCCGCCGCATCCGTCCGACCTTGATCGACCGGATTCAGGACCGCGTCGGCGAGACCATCTATAAGCACGACAACCGTAAGTGCCTTGGCTGCGATGCCGAGAAGTGGTCCGGCCAGGATGAGCCCAAGCTCGTGGACGATTCAGAGCAGGTCCTCGATCCGCTGACGGCTTACCAGATGGTCTCGATCATGGAGGGTGTGGTCCAGCGCGGCACGGCGACGATCCTGAAACAGGTTGGGAAGCCCCTGGCCGGTAAGACCGGAACGACGAACGACGCCAAGGATGCGTGGTTCGTGGGCTTCTCGCCGGATCTCGCGGTCGGTGTCTATCTCGGCTTCGACAAGCCTCGCTCACTCGGCGACCGGGCCACCGGCGGCGGGTTGTCGGCGCCCATCGCGCTCGACTTCCTCAAGCAGGCTCTCAAGGACAAGCCACCGACCCCCTTCCGCGTGCCTCCGGGGATCAAGCTGATCCGCGTCAATGTCGCCTCCGGCATGCGCGCCGGCTCGGGCGAGGGTTCAGGTACGATCCTCGAAGCCTTCAAGCCGGGCACTGCCCCGCCGGACGCTTATGTGGCGGCACCTTCCGCGCCCGCTGCCGTACCTGCGGATGCAGACCGTGCGGCGCAGGCGGGCGGATTGTATTAGGCTGCCTCTCTCCCTTCCCGGACACCCGACGCTCGGGCGAGCGGTGGTCCGGGAAGTGTCGCCATAACGGCGCCGGTCGATCGAAGAAAAGTGCCGATATCAAACGCCCTTCTGCTGGCGTGAATAGGCGGCTTCATTCGACCTGCCGTCAAAACGAGGCGCGGATCCCCCCGAATACGCTGCGGCCGGTGCCGGGATAGAACGCGATCGGATTGCCGCCCATCGCGGCCGCGTCGTTCAACACCGAAATGTCAGAGACATATCGGATATCCCCCAGGTTTCTCGCATCCAGGAACAGCGAAACTCCGTTGGCAAAGTCAAAACCGGCCTGGACGTTGACGAGGGTGTAGCCGGGCACCTGAAGGGTGTTGGCATGATCCGCGAAAGCTCCGTGCGGTACCCAATCCACTGATGGGCTCAGGTGAAAACCGCTCGGATGGGTGTAGGTCACGACGCTCCGCAACACGTCCTGCGGGATGCCGGCGATGCGGTTGTCTCCGAATTGCGGGTCGCTTACGAAGCGAAAGTCGTTATGCGTCCAGATCTGCGAAGCCGAGATACGGTCGCCACTGCCGGTGAGGTCGCGAACGAGGTCGAGGGTCACTGCCGCCTCGACACCCTGATGGATCGTACGCGGCGAATTGAACGTAGCTGCCGGAATGTTCAGTCCCGGATTGACGCTGAAATTGACAAGCTCATCCCGAACTTCCGACCGATAGAGCGTCACGTCCCAGGCAATCCCATCGAGCCGGCCGCGCGTGCCTGCTTCGTAAGTCCAGGCGCGTTGAGCCTGAAGCGGCACGAACTGCGTCGTTACCCCGATGGTCTGGGTCAGATCAGTGAAGTCGGGCACATCGCGTGAACGGGTGATGTCGGCGAAGACCTGGACATCCGGCACAGGCTGCCAGATCACACCAAGTTTCGGGTTGAGGCCCTGATAGGTCCGGTTGTCAAATTTGGCGCCGGAGTTCGGGCCGAAGCCGCCCTTGTCGCTATAAGTCCGGTTCGACGAGAAGGCCTTCGCGCCCGTCATCAGCGCGACATCAGGGAGGAACCAGAAGCGGTTCTCACCGTAAGCCTCGTAATTCGATGAACTTTGCAGCGCATTCAGAGTCTGCGCGCCCCGCTGACCGGCAAGATTGGTGAAGCGAAGCGACGAGTTCTGCCCGGCAAACGCGCGCAGACCCAGTATCGTGTCGTTGCAGTAGCCGGCGATGTCGAAGGTGCCGGCCCAGTGAGGTGAGATACCGTATGTCCAGCCATCCTCGTCGATGACCTGAAAGATCGGATGGTAGAGCGACTTGTGGATCGCCCAGGTATCGATATCGAGCTTGCCGACGTCGAGGGCAAACGAGGTTCGGTTGGCGACGCGCTCAGTCTCCACCTTCCGGGACTGATTGCCCGCGATGGCGCCAGGATTCGCGATGGTCGGATTTTTCAGACTGTTGAACAGGCTCAGGGTGCCGGGGAGCTTCTGGTCTGTAAGGTAAACTCCAACATAGAATCTCGTTTCGACACCGGGGGCTAGCTGATAGCCGAGATTGGCGTTGAAGTTCTGCGTCCGCTGGGCCTCGTGATCCCGAAACCCATCAGCATTGGTGATCGTACCACTGATGAGGAAATCGGCTGGTCCTGATAAACGCGAGAACTGGAAATGCTCGCGGATCGTACCAAAGCTGCCGCCATCGACGCGCACGACGTTTGGCGCAAGGGCGGTCTGCGCCGTCGGTGTCACGAAGTTGATCGCCCCGCCGAGCGTCGTGGCGCCGTAGGTCAAGGCGTTGCCGCCTTTGTAAACCTCGACGGAGCGCAGGGCGAGGGGATCGATCTGGTAGAAATCACCGCTTCCATCGGCGGCATTCACCGGAAATCCGTCCTGAAGCAGCTCGATGCCGCGGAGGTGAAAACCGCGCGAGATGCCCGATCCGCGCAGGGAAAGGCGCATTTCCTGACCATAACGCTGCTGCACAAAGACACCGGGCGTATCTTTGAGAACATCGCGTAGCGTATTGGCGTAGCGGTTCTGAAAGTCCTTGGCATCGACGAAGGCGACGGACCCGACGGTGGCATTCACCGTAGCGCGTTGCGCCGCGACGCTCGGCACCGTGAGGGACCCGGCCGAAGCGCCCTGAACGCTGAGTTCTGGCAGTTCGGCATTGGCCACTTCTTGGGCGAGGGCCGATGTCGAGGAAAAAAGTAGGAAGGCGAGCGCACTTCCGAAATAGGAGTTCTGCATGGAATTAGACTCCGGACCCCGCGCCCTGAATCACTCCGTGCTGTCGGCGCGGAGGAGCAGCGGATCCTGAAAGAGAAAGAGATGGGATCGGCCTTAGCCCAGGCGATCACGCGGCAGCGGAAAGCCTGGGATCAAATCCAGTATCGACGCTTCAGCACGTTTCCCCAGGGGAAACCCATTCGTCGACGTGATTGGTCAGTGCTGATGATGTCCGGCCGCGGGTTCGGTCGCAGCAGGCGCATTAGGGGCCTTGGCGCCGATGGGAGCGACGGCGAAGGTGACTCGCACCTCACCCGTGCGCTGAAAGCCCAGTGTTCCGGAAACCGGTTCACCGACCTTCGGCGACGCACTCAGCCCTTCGAACATCAAGTGGAAGCCGCCGGGCTTGAGCTCCACGGTTTCGCCGGGCTTGATGACGAGGCCGCCATCCACCGCGGCCATCTTCATCACCCCGCCATCCATGGTCATGGAATGGATTGAACCGGTGCTAGCCAACGGAATGGAGGCGGAAATCAGCGTGTCCGGGCGCGTTCCGGTATTCGTGATCCGGACGTAGCCGCCAGCAACCGTAGCGCCACCGGGAGTGGCACGCATCCACGGTGTATCGATGACGAGATCACCGGCCTGGATGGTGTTCGCAGGGGAGGACGCAGCGCTCGACGACGATTTAGTGCGCGCGGCAACGATGGTCACGCCGGGAGCGGGAGACTGCAACGAGTGAGCGTTCTGGCCCGGTGCGGGAATCTCGCTCCAGCGATACGCGCCCTTCACGCAATCCTGCTCCACAGGAAAATACACGGTCGCACCGGGGGCGAATGTATCCGTGACACGGGCGAGGAACGTAAACTCGTCGACTTGATCGTCGGGCAGTTCTCCTCCGCTCCAGGTTATGGTTTTCACGCCTTCTGAAATATCGCCGTGGTAATATGGATAGGCCTTGGCATAGGGAGCTTTTTCCAAGGACAGGGTCCAGCCGGGCTTCGGCATCGGTTTGGCACCGATGACGCCCTCTGGAATGGTCACGCTCACGCGTTTCGTCGGCGTGCCTTCGCAGCCATGGGTGATCTGAATGACGCCCCGATAAGTGGCGTTCGGGCTGGCCTCCTTCCGCTCGAGCGTGGCGTGAGAGAAAGCGACATTGGTCGAGACGGTGAGGAGAAGGGTCGCGGCAAGTTCTGCCCGCACTATCCGTTTCATGATGGCTGTCCGTGTCTGAAGGGATCGAGATTTCGGATCACTTCAGACGATAGGAGGACCACGCGGTTGATGAATGGTGCCAGGGGGACCGCGCCCACCGGGTCGGGCCTCAGTAAGCCATGTCAGGCGGATGCCCGCCGGGAGCGGCCAGACCGTCGGGCTCGAGACGAGCCCAATCACTGTCGCCACTGCAACGGCGGACGCGGACGTACAGCAGAAGTCGTGTTTGCCGTGACCGGACTTCGCCGGGCTCTGATCGGTATCCGTCCCATCGGTCAGACTCGAGCAGAGCGGACCGACATGGACGAGGGAGGGCAACGGCATCAGGGTGCCAAGGAAGACCTGAAGAACCAACGCGTAGAGCGCGATCACAGCAGTGATCGCGCGCAAGCCGCCAGCCCCTGAATCCCGCGACATCATCCTTCAGCGCTTAGCGCAACGGACATAATCCCGCCATCTCTTTCACAATCGGACGAGCCGTCATGTTGCATGTGCGCTGCAGTACAGCACAGCCTGTGATTTATCGCGGCCGCGCCACAATCTAGCCCGGACGGCATGACTTCTTAACCGTGCCCCGACACGTTCGCGGCACAGGACTTTCGGTGGTCGGTATCCACCCCAACCATGCCCCGACGGCCTCGTGCCGCTTCACAGGTCAGATTAGAGTTTCCGTCCGATGCTGAAACAGGCTCCCATCGCCCGCTCGCTGGGCTTCGCGCTTCTCGCCAGCGCCGCCGCCTTCGCCCAAACGGCCACTGCGCGCGAAGCGGCCGGCTTCGCTCAGGCGGAGTGGGCCCAGGATTATGCCTCGCCTGCAACGATGCAGGTGCAGCGTTCCTCGACACCGATTCTTTCTCCGCAGACGATGGCGGCGACTGAGCAGATGGTCGAACGCTACAAGGACATCGTCGCACGCGGCGGTTGGCGCCCGGTCTCCGGCGCGGATCGCCTGCGCGTCGGCGCCAAGGGTCCAGCTGTGGCGGCTCTGCGCGCTCGTCTCGCCGTGACCGGCGACATCGACTCGGCGTCGGGCAGCTCGGGTGTCTACGATTCCTACGTCGCCGCTGCGGTGAAGCGCTTCCAGGCCCGTCACGGTCTGAGCCAGACCGGCTCCATGAGCATGGCCACCCAGCAGGCGATGAACGTCTCGGCTGATATCCGCCTGAAGCAGCTCGAGGTGAACGCCGTCCGCCTGCGCTCCTACGCGGGCAATCTCGGCAATCGCTTCGTCATTACCAACATTCCCGCCGCCCTGGTCCAGACGGTAGAGAATGGCCAAGTCGTGACCTTGCACGCCGCCGGCGTCGGCAAGATCGACCGTCAGTCGCCGATCATGAATACCAAGGCGACGCAGATCAATTTCAACCCCTTCTGGACGGTTCCGGCTTCCATCGTGAAGAAGGACCTCATCCCCAAGATGCAGAAGGATCCGAATTACCTCACCGAGAATAAGATCCGCATCTTCACTGGGGACACCGAGATTTCACCGGCCTCGGTAAACTGGAACTCGGACGAGGGTACGCGCTATCGCTACCGTCAGGACTCGGGCGCCGATTTCAACTCGATGGGAATCGTCCGCATCAATATCCCGAACCCGCACGGCGTGTTCATGCACGACACGAATTCGAAGGGTGTGTACGGAGACGATTTCCGATTCATCTCCTCCGGATGTGTTCGCGTGCAGAATGTGCGCGAGTACATTACCTGGCTTCTCAAGGACACGCCCGGTTGGGGCCGCGACCAAGTGGAACAGGCGATCGAGAGCGGCAAGCGCGTCGACGCGACTCTGAGCAGCCCGGTTCCGGTCTACTGGACCTACATCACGGCCTGGGCGACCCCAGACGGTCTCGTCCAGTTCCGCGACGACATCTACAAGCGCGACGGTGTCAATGTGCCTTCAACCTTGTCTGGGCCGACTCCGGTCGCCAGCGCTGAGCAAATTCAGACCTTCGAACCGGGTGACGAAGAGAACTAATCGCTTCACTTATGTGCGCGAAAGCGGGCGGCGGGATTCGGGTGCGAATCCCGCCTCTTTGGTTTTGAATTAGATCGCAGGTCTTGGAAAACAGATCGCCTCGAGAAAGCTTGGTTCGCCGCCATGGTATGACGCGGCTCTTGCTCACCCCTTAGTCGCGAGACGCCGACAGCTTTCGAGCGCGACACATGCATGCAAGCGTCGCGACATAGGGTCGCCAAACTCTCGATCGGCGCGGCCAGTATCCCGCGGATGTCATTGGCGCACCGACAAATACAGGATGCACCGAATTTTTTTTGCCCGGGGCTACAAATTAGCTGTGCTTGGCCTCGCCCCGCGGCACGTGTAGTAAATCACGCTTCGAGCGACCGCCCGCCCTACGCCAGCGGATAACGGACGCCCTCGCCCGTTCAACAATCGAGGCTTTCCATGAGCGCCGGTACTGCAAGCGACAAGCATTTTTCGAATTCCTTCTTCAGCGCATCCTTGGCCGACGCGGATCCGGAAGTTGCGAAGGCGGTGGGCCAGGAACTCGGTCGGCAGCAGCACGAGATCGAACTGATCGCGTCGGAGAACATCGTCTCCCGTGCGGTCCTGGAAGCCCAGGGCTCGGTCCTCACCAACAAGTACGCGGAAGGATATCCGGGCCGTCGCTATTATGGTGGTTGCGAGTTCGTCGACATCGCTGAGAACCTTGCAATCGAGCGCGCTAAGCGCTTGTTCGATTGCGGATTCGCAAACGTTCAGCCGAATTCCGGGAGTCAGGCGAACCAAGGCGTGTTCATGGCTCTTATGCAGCCGGGCGACACCTTCCTGGGCCTCGACCTCGCTGCTGGCGGCCACCTGACCCACGGCGCCCCGCCGAATGTGTCCGGCAAATGGTTCAAGCCCGTCTCCTACACCGTGCGTCGCGACGACCAGCGCATCGACATGGAACAGGTTGAGCGTCTGGCCCATGAACATAAGCCCAAGGTCATCATCGCTGGCGGCTCGGGCTACCCGCGTCATTGGGACTTTGCCAAGTTCCGCGAGATCGCCGATGCGGTCGGAGCTTATTTCTTCGTGGACATGGCCCATTTCGCGGGTCTCGTCGCGGCCGGTGTCCACCCGTCGCCGTTCCCACACGCCCATGTCGCCACTACGACGACCCACAAGACACTCCGCGGCCCGCGCGGCGGAATGATCCTGACGAACGACGAGGCGCTCGCCAAGAAGTTCAATTCGGCGATCTTCCCCGGCCTGCAGGGCGGACCGCTCATGCACGTCATCGCCGGCAAGGCCGTGGCCTTCGGTGAGGCGCTAAAGCCCGAGTTCAAGATCTACGCCAAGCAGGTGATCGAGAACGCCAAGGCGCTCGCCGATACCCTCATTTCCGGCGGCTACGACATCACGTCCGGTGGGACCGACAACCACCTCATGCTGGTGGACCTTCAGAAGAAGGGCCTGACCGGCAAGGCGGCGGAAGCCGCACTCAGCCGCGCCCACATCACCTGCAACAAGAACGGCGTGCCCTTCGATCCGGCCAAGCCGACGATCACGTCGGGCATCCGCCTCGGCACACCTGCCGGCACCTCGCGCGGCTTCGGCGTCGCGGAGTTCAAGCAGATCGGTGCCCTCATCATTGAGGTACTCGACGGTCTGGTGGCCAAAGGTGAAGGCGGAGATCCGGCGATCGAGGCCGCGGTGAAGGACAAGGTCCACGCCCTCACGCACCGCTTCCCGATCTACGGCTGAAACCTCCGTCTGCGGGTGCCCCCGCAGATGACGTCATGATAGAGACGGCCGCGGATCGCCATATCCGCGGCCGTTCTCATTTTTTCACCAACCATGCAGGTATCCGCCCGATGCGGTGTCCCTATTGCGGCGGTCCCGACACCCAGGTGAAGGATTCGCGTCCCAGCGATGATTCAGCGGCAATCCGCCGGCGGCGGGTCTGCCCGGACTGCGGCGGCCGCTTCACCACTTTCGAGCGGGTGCAGCTGCGGGAACTGACGGTGCTCAAGCGCTCGGGTAAGCGCGTACCGTTTGATCGCGATAAGCTTCAACGCTCTATCGACGTGGCCGTCCGCAAACGGCCGGTAGATCCGGAACGGATCGAACGTCTGGTCAGTGGGATCACCCGCCAACTCGAAAGCGGCGGCGAGGCTGAGATCGCCAGCGAGGCCATCGGTGAATTGGTGATGGAGGGGCTAAAGGGGCTAGACGACGTGGCCTATGTCCGCTTCGCCTCAGTTTACAAGAACTTCCGAGAGGCGAGCGACTTCAAAGCGTTGCTCGGAACCCTCGGTCATACTCCCGATATCACGAGGCTACGAGACGATGGAATGAGCGACCAACACGCTCTCCATGAAGTCTTGCCCGGTGGTAGCCCGCCGGCCAAACCGCCTGCGAAGCGCCAGACGCGAGGGCGGCCATGAACGACTATCAGACAGCCAGCACGGATGATCGTCGCTTCATGCGCCTGGCTCTGGCGATCGGCAGGCGCAATCTCGGGCGGACCTGGCCCAATCCGTCCGTCGGCGCGGTGGTGGTCGCGGGTGAGAGGGGCAGGGAGCGCATCATCGGGCAGGGCGTAACGGCATCGGGAGGACGTCCCCATGCAGAGCCTCTTGCTCTCGCGATGGCCGGGGAGAGCGCGCGCGGCGCGACTCTCTACGTCACACTCGAGCCCTGCTCTCACCACGGGGCCACCCCCCCTTGTGTCGACGCTATCATCGCTTCGGGAATCACTCGTGTCGTCACTGCGATCGCAGACCCGGATCCGCGCGTGGCGGGGAGGGGCCATGCCCGCCTCGCCCAGGCCGGTATCGCCGTGACACAGGATGTACTCTGCGACGAGGCCGCGAGGGATCATCGCGGTCACGTCACCCGCGTAACGAAGAAACGTCCCAGCCTACATCTCAAGCTTGCCCGTACCCTGGACGGATTTGCGGCTGGCGCGCCGGATGAGCGCCTTCGCATCACGGGCCCCATTGCCGATGGCGCGGTCCATCTCTGGCGCGCTCATGCCGACGCAATTCTCGTAGGGATTGGAACGGCGCGGGCTGACGACCCGTCGCTGACGGTGCGATTACCTGGTCTCTCGCAACGATCGCCGCTGCGCATCATCCTCGATTCGACACTTCGTCTCTCGCCGGCCTCTCACCTCGTGCGAAGCGCACGGGACATCCCGACTCTTGTGGTGACGACACGATCGGCTCCCATTCACGCCAAGCGGATGCTCGTCTCTTTTGGGGTCGAAACGATCCAGGTCGAGGCCTGCTCACATGGTCGGATCGACCTGTGTGCCGCGCTCTCACAACTGGCCGAGCGTGGAGTGACGCGGATCTGCTGCGAAGGTGGTCCCCACCTCGCCGATTCTCTTGCAGCCGCAGATCTGGTGGATGTCTGCACACTCGTGACTGGCCCTCGTGCCATCGGCGGGGGAGGCCTTCCGGCAGTCGGCGATGCGTTGACGGCGCGCCTCCAAGAGCCCGAATTCAGCATTACCGAAACTCGCGCTTTCGGACCGGACCAGTGTGTTACCTACGAACGGAGCGTCTAGATGTTCACTGGCTTGGTAAGCGATGTGGGATCGGTCCTCAGTGTCGAGGGTGATGAGCGTCTGCGCCGAATCCGCATCCGGTCCTCCTACAATCCCGCAACTATCGCCCTCGGTGCATCCATCGCGTGTTCCGGTCCCTGCCTCACCGTGGTGGCGATCGAGCGCGAGGCCAAGGGCTGTATCTTTGCCATTGACGCCGCGGCCGAAACTTTAGCGCGGACCACCGTTGGCGGCTGGGCTGAAGGTACGCGCCTCAACCTCGAACGTTCGTTGAAGATCGGGGATGAACTCGGCGGCCATCTTGTGACCGGGCATGTGGACGGCGTCACCGAGATCGTCGCTCGCGAGAGCGTGACGGGTGGGACCGGCGATCCGCAATGGGCACCAAGCGACCGATTCGTGTTGCGTGCGCCATCATCCGTATCGCGCTTCATTGCAGAGAAGGGTTCGATCTGCCTCGACGGAACGTCACTCACGGTCAACTCTGTGGATGGCGACCTCTTCTCGGTCCTGCTCATTCCGCACACCCTGGCGGTTACGACCTGGGGTGACCGGCGAACCGGCCACAAGCTCAATCTAGAGGTCGACCTGATCGCTCGCTATGCTGCCCGCCTATTCGAGAATCGTGCCTCCTGACGCGCTATCTTGTGATACGCCACCCTTCAGTCTATCGCTCGCCCACCGCGAACGACACGTCGCCGGTCCGCGTCTCAGGCGTCATCGGTCGCAAGATTTCGAACCGGGTCGACCCGGTCATACTGGGTGGCGACGCCGACGATCCGCGCTAACGGCTCATTCGTCACATCCGTGCCGATCTTGCCCTTCGCCACTACAGACAAGGCCTACGATGGTTTCGCCCTCACCCGCCGCCCGGCCGGCAACGCCTACGAACGTGAAGGGCGCGCGCGTCCTCGTGGTAGAAGCGCGATATTACGACGACATTTCCGATGAGCTTCTTGCCGGAGCACAGGGTGCCCTCGACGCAGCGGAGGCCGAGGGCATCGTGGTGACGGTGCCAGGTGCCCTCGAGATCCCAGCCGCCATTGCCATTCTGGTGGAGGAGGCCGCCCGTGCAGGTCAGCCCTATGACGCTGCCGTTGCCTTGGGCTGCGTCATCCGTGGCGAGACCGGCCATTACGACATCGTAGCGACTGAGAGCGCGCGGGCTCTCATGGACTTGTCCGTGGTGGGTCGCCTTCCCCTCGGAAACGGCATTCTGACGGTGGAAACGATGGAGCAGGCGCTTGCCCGCGCCCGCGTTTCCGACCTGAACAAGGGTGCGGGTGCCGCGGAGGCAGCCCTGGCCGTCCTGGCGCTCAAACGTGCCGCGGCTGCCGCGCCCGTGGGAGAGGATTGAGAACCCCATGGCCAAGACGATCGAGCGCAGCGGCGCACGCCTCACCGTGGTTCAAGCGCTGTATGAGATGGAAATCTCCGACAAGGGCGTCATCGAAGCGCTTGCCGAGTTCGAGGCGTATTGGATCGGCCGCGACGTCGACGGCGTCGAACAGCCCCCCGCCGAAATCTCATTCTTCCGCGATCTCTTGCGTGGTGTCGTCGAGGAGCAGCGTGCGATCGATCCGCAATTGGACAAGGCATTGTCGAGCGGCTGGCCGCTGAAGCGCATCGAAGCAGTTTTGCGCGCTATCCTGCGCGCTGGGGCCTACGAACTCATGTTCCGCAAGGATGTGCCAGCTCGCGCTGCGATCTCGGAGTATGTCGACGTCGCCCATAGCTTTTATGCCGGCGACGAGCCCGGCATGGTCAACGCGGTCCTCGATAAGGTCGCCCGTGAGGTTCGCGGATCGGAATTCGCCGGGCTCCCCGGCTCCGGGCGCGCTTGACGATCACGCCCCCCACCGTTCGTTCCGATGAGAACGGGCTGATCGCGCGCTACTTTGCGCCCTGGGCTGGCTATGGCGCGGATAGGCTGCGGGATGATGCCGCCACCCTCGTGCCAAGTCCAGGCTGCGATCTGGTGTTGACTGCAGACGCTATCGTGGCGGGCGTCCACTACCTGGCCGGCGACCCTCCCGCATCCATCGGGCGCAAAGCGCTCGGGGTGAACCTGTCCGATATCGCCGCTAAGGGGGCGATGCCGCGTGGGTTCCTCCTGACGCTCGCCCTGCCTGACGACTGGACGGAAGCGTGGCTTGCCGGCTTCACCGACGGCCTCAGGGAAGCAGCGACTGCTTTCGATTGCCCGCTTCTAGGAGGCGATACCGTCCGCGCGGCGGGTCCCGCCCTCATTGGCGTGACCGCCCTCGGGGAAGTGCCGCGCGGCAGCATGGTTCGGCGGATGAGTGCGGAGATCGGTGACGTCCTCTGCGTCAGCGGCACGATCGGCGACGCGGCCCTCGGCTTATTGGCCCTGAATGGGGTGATGCCGGAATGGGCCGAGCGCTTGGGGAGGGAGGGTCGAGATGTCCTGATCGACCGCTATCGCCATCCGCGCCCGCGTAGCGCGCTCGCACCGCTTCTCCGCCGCCATGCGCGGGCCGCTATGGACGTCTCCGATGGGCTTGCCGGCGATCTGACGAAGATGCTGATGGGTGCCGGCCGGACCGCCGAGATCACGCTTTCCGATGTGCCGCTTTCCAATGCCGCCCGTGCTGCGCTTGCTCTCGACCCGGCGCTGATCAGCCCGATTGTAACCGGTGGCGACGATTACGAGATCCTTTGCGCGGTGGCACCGGACCGGGTTGAGGCGTTCATCGCTGAAGCCCTCTCGTTGGGGGTTCCGCTGGCGCGGATAGGATCGGTCGTCGAAGGCGACCGCCCGCCTGCGTTCCGCCGGCCGGACGGCAGTGAGTACGCCTTCGCCACGCGCTCCTTCAGCCACTTCTGAATCACCGGGCAACTTCCCGCAGCGGTGAGAAGCGTGAGTTGCCGACGTTGCACGTCTCCAGCCTGATCGCGGATGCGCCATTCTTGTAGCGGGTCCCGCGGTAGCCGAGACGCGAAATCGTCCTTCGCCGTCGACGAGGGACCGCAAAATGCCTGCGTCGTCGCGCCGACCTTGCCAGCATGCGGGAAAGAACGCCACACTCTCTCCCAATGCCGCCGCCAGGCTGCACCCACGTGTCACCGCGATCCTGACCATCGGCCGCGCGGCAAACCGGGATCGAACGCATGACTTCAGGCTCCACGCCGGCGACGGCCACCTCTCTCGACGACGGCATCGTTGCCACCGCGGAGGCGTGTCTCGGCCAGGTGGGACAGGCCCGCGACGCGATCCACAAGGTCATCTTCGGCCAGGAAAAAGTGGTCGACCTCGCCCTCATCACCATTCTGGCGGGTGGCCACGGCCTGCTCGTCGGACTGCCCGGTCTGGCAAAGACCAAGCTCGTCGAGACGCTCGGCACCGTGCTCGGGCTCGATGCCCGGCGCGTTCAATTCACCCCCGACCTTATGCCTTCCGACATCCTCGGCACCGAGATCCTCGACGAGGACCAAGACCGCCGCCGCTCGTTCCGTTTCGTGCGCGGCCCTGTCTTCACGCAATTGCTGATGGCGGACGAGATCAACCGGGCCAGCCCGCGCACCCAATCCGCTCTGCTGCAGGCGATGCAGGAGAATTTCGTCTCGGTGGCCGGTGAGCGGCACGACCTTCCGCGCCCGTTCCATGTGCTGGCGACGCAGAACCCGATCGAGCAGGAGGGTACTTACCCGCTCCCCGAGGCGCAGCTCGACCGTTTCCTGCTCGAGATCGATGTCGGCTATCCTGACCGCGCGGCTGAGCGTCGGATCCTCATCGAGACGACGGGAATCGGGGACCATAGCCCGCAGGCGGTGATGTCCACGGAGGCGCTTCTCACGGCGCAGCGCCTCGTGCGTCGCCTGCCAGTCGGCGACGCCGTGGTGGACGCGATCCTCGACCTTGTCCGCTCCGCAAGACCGGAAGGGGGCGATCCTTCTCTGAAGGGAAAGCTCCTATGGGGGCCTGGTCCCCGCGCCAGTCAGGCATTGACGCTGGCGGTGCGCGCTCGCGCCTTGATCGAAGGCCGCGTCGCACCCTCGGTCGCCGATGTGAAGGCGCTCGCGGAGCCCGTGCTCAAGCACCGCATGGCGCTGAGCTTTGCGGCGCGCGCCGACGGTGAGACCGTGCCGGGGATCATCGCCCAGCTGGCTGCGAAGCTTTAGCCGGATGATCGCGACCCGGGTTCTCGACGCGGCCCAGCGCGCTCCTGGGCGACACGAGACCGAAGGCGCGCTCTCTCTCGCCGAGCGGATGCCGCGTTTGATCCTTGAATCGCGCCGTGTCTCCTCGACGCTCGCGCATGGCCTGCATGGCAGACGCCGGGCGGGGCAGGGGGAAAGCTTCTGGCAGTTCAGACCCTTCGTGGCTGGCGAAGCGGCGGCGCGGGTGGATTGGCGCCGCTCCGCCCGCGACGACCGGCTCTACGTGCGCGAGCGCGAATGGGAGGCGACCCACAATATCTGGTTCTGGATCGACCGTTCCGCCTCCATGGGGTACTCGTCGAGCCTCGGACAGGGGCCGAAGGTCGAGCGCGCCCTCGTGCTCGGCCTTGCCGTCGCCGATGCCTTGGTCGAGGGGGGTGAGCGGGCGGGGCTTCTCGGTCTCACCAGAGCCACGGCCTCACGCCGCATTGTCGAGACGATGGCGCACGCCCTGGTGGCCGACAAAGCAGGTCTTACGCAGGACATGCCGCCGCGCGCCACGCCGGGCCGCTTCGACGAGGCGATCCTAATCAGCGATTTTCTCTCGCCTCTGGAACAGGTTAGAGAATCTGTGGGCTCGCTGGCGGGCTCCGGCACGAGAGGCCATCTCGTCATGGTGGTCGACCCGGTGGAGGAGACCTTTCCCTTCGCGGGGCAAGCCGTGCTGCACGATCCTGAGACCAAGATGAGCCTCGATATCGGTGACGCGGCGTCGTGGGGGGCGGCCTATCGCACCCGCATCGCCGCGCATCGGGAGGGTCTCGCCGAGATCGCCCGAGCACAGGGCTGGACCCTGACGATCCATCGCACCGACCGGCCGGCGAGCGAGGCGGCCCTGCGTCTCCTCACGCTGGTCGCCGCCGCGCGCGGGACGGGGTGAGGAGCAGCGCATGTTCGGATTGCCCCTGACCTTCGCCGCGCCGCTGGCGCTCGCGGCGCTTATCGCATTGCCGGCATTGTGGTATTTGCTCCGGGTGACCCCGCCGCGCCCGCAGCGGATCGAGTTTCCGCCCCTGCGGATCATGGCCGACCTCATGGCCAAGCGCGAGACTCCGGCGCGGACCCCGCCCTGGCTGCTGATCCTCCGGATGATTGCCGCCGCCTGCCTGATCCTCGCCGTGTCGGGGCCGGTCTGGAACCCGTCGGGCACCGGAGCGACATCGGGGCGGACGCCGCTTATCGTCATGATCGATAACGGGTTTTCCGCCGCGCATGATTGGCGCGAGCGCATGCGGGCCGCCACCGACGAGATCGAGGCGGCCTCGCGGGACGGTCGCCCTGTGGCCGTGATCGCGCTTGCTGACGCCCCGGCGGCTATAGAGGCGAAGACGCCCGCCGCCGCTCTGGACCGGCTCCGGGCCGTCGCGCCGCGCTCGCATCTACCGCAACGCGACGTCCATTTGACCGCCATCGGAGCCTTCCTCGACCGCCATCCGGCGGTCGCTGTGGTCTGGATCGCCGATGGCGTTGCGGGTGCCGCATCCGATGCATTCGGCAAGGGTTTGTCCGACGCGCTGAACAAGGCCGGCGCCGGTCTCACCATCCTGCGCGCGGAAAATCCACCGGCTCTGGCCCTCGCCGCGGCCGAGAGCGGCGGCAAACTCACCGCCCGAGTGCTGCGCGCTTCGGCCAATGGCCGCGATGCCGGCGTGGTCCGTGCCCTGGACCAGAAGGGTCTGCCGCTGGCCGAGCACGATTTCCGCTTCGCCGACGGGGCCACCGAAACGGAGGTCCAGTTCGAGCTTCCGGTGGAGCTCCGCAACGGCATCAGCCGGCTCGAGATCGCCGCCGAGCGCTCGGCCGGCGCCGTGACGCTGATGGACGAGCGCGGCAAGCGCCGCCGCGTCGGGTTGGTCTTCGGCGGCACCAACGATCAGGCGCAGCCACTCCTGGCCCCGACTTACTATCTCTCCCGCGCACTCACCCCCTTCGCGGATGTCCAGGAAGCACGCGGGGCCAAGGGGGTGGCCGAATCCGTCGGGCAGCTCCTCGACAATCAGGTCTCGGTCCTGGTCCTCGCCGATGTGGGCGCCCTCGACGAGGCGACCATGCGCCGGGTGGCGAGTTTCGTGGACGACGGCGGCCTGCTGCTGCGCTTCGCCGGGCCGCGCCTGGCTGCCGGCAACGACACCCTGGTCCCCGTGCGCCTGCGCCGGGGAGGCAGGACCTTGGGCGGCACCCTGTCCTGGGACAGCCCCAAGACGCTCGCGACCTTTGCCCCGGAAAGTCCGTTTGCCGGGCTGGTCCCCCCGGCGGATATCGGGGTGCGCCGCCAGATCCTGGCCGAGCCGGATGGCGACCTGCCGGGCCGCACCTGGGCCTCGCTGCAGGATGGCACGCCCATCGTCACCGCCGAGAAGCGCGGCAAGGGGCAGATCGTGCTGTTCCACGTCACCGCCGACACGACCTGGTCGAACCTGCCGCTCTCCGGCCTGTTCATCGACATGTTGCGCCGCGTGGTCGCCCTGTCGGGCAGCGCTGCGCCGAACGGAGGGGAGGGGTCGACCCGGCCCGCCGCCGCCGTCCTGGCGCCTCGCCTGACCCTCGACGGTTTCGGGGCACTCGGCAGCCCGCCCGCCGGCGCCACGGCAGTGCCGGACGATTACGGCGAGCGGGCCAGCCTCGAACATCCGGCCGGGTTCTATGGCCCGGCCGATGGCGGCGTCGCCGTGAACGCGCTCAGGCCCGACGACCGCCTGAAACCCCTCGACCTGTCGGCTTTCACCGACGCCCGCACCGGTTCGCTCAGCGGCGGAGACACCCTCGACTTGCGCGCCACGCTGTTTACCCTGGCGCTGATGCTCCTGATCCTCGACACCCTCGCCGGCCTCTGGCTCGGCGGCCTCTTCAACCGGTCGCGCGGGGGGCTGTTCGGACGCTTCGCCGGACGGGCGGCGGCTGTGCTCATCGTGGCCGGCATCGGCGTCGCCGGCCTGTCGAGCGGAACCCATGCGCAGGAGGGCGCGCGGCCGAACACGTTCGACTCGGCCCTTGCCACCCGTTTGGCCTACGTCGTCACCGGCGACGAGGCGACGGATACGGCCAGCCGCGCCGGGCTCAACGGCCTGACCCAGATGCTGGCCAGCCGGACCGCCCTGGAGCCGGGCGAACCGATCGGCATCGATCCGGGCAAGGACGAGCTCGCCTTCTATCCGATCATCTACTGGCCCATCGTCGCCAGCCGTCCGCAGCCGAGCGAAGCCGCGATCCGCCGGATCGACGCCTTCATGCGCAATGGTGGGACGGTCCTGTTCGACACCCGCGACGCGCTCACCGCGCGGCCGGGCGGCCCACCGACACCGGAGGGGGCCTATCTGCGCAAGATGCTCTCCACGCTGGAGGTCCCGGAACTGGAGCCGGTTCCGGCGGACCATGTGCTCACCAAGGCCTTCTACCTCGTGGACAATTTTCCCGGCCGCTACGCCACCGGCCAGACCTGGGTCGAGACCCTGCCGCCCGCCGGAGACGGGGCCGAACGCCGCCCCGCGCGGGCCGGCGACGGCGTCTCCCCCATCGTCATCACGGGCAACGACCTGGCTTCCGCCTGGGCGGTGGGCAAGCGCGGCGAGGCGCTCTACCCCATCGTCGGCGGCGACCAGCGCCAGCGCGAGATGTCGTTTCGCGGCGGCATCAACCTCGTGATCTACACGCTCACCGGCAACTACAAGGCGGATCAGGTCCACGTCCCGGCCCTGCTGGAGCGGTTGGGACAGTGATGAGCTTTCAGACTGCGTATCGGGACGGGCTCGTCCCTCCCCCCTTTGCGGGGGAGGGTGGTCGCGGAGCGACCGGGAGAGGGGGCGACCTCTCCGGACAGCGCGCTCCCCTCTCCCGACCC
>NZ_JAVTJA010000017.1:0-108979 GCF_031843785.1 Methylobacterium sp. WCS2018Hpa-22 | reverse complement strand
GTACTGTGTCTCAAGACACGGGAGAGTCGGTCGCCGCCAGACCTGCACAGAACAGGATAACCATCCCCCTCAACGATCACACCGAAACGCCCGCCTCTCACGAGGCGGGCGTTTTGCGTTTCGACGTCGCTTTTCTTACCGGATGGTCATGATCCGGCCAAAGGGAGGTAAGGCGAGGCCCGGCACAGTCCCATCCTGTCTCAGAAGAGGGGAGGGGGCTTCGTGCCGATCCAAGCTCAAGCGGCTTTCCCGCGCATTCCCGACCACGTATCGTCCGGCCCCATGCGTCTTCTCATCATCGAGGACGACCGCGAGGCGGTCTCCTATCTCGTCAAGGCTTTCAAGGAAGCCGGTCACGTGCCAGACCATGCGGTCGATGGGCTGGATGGCTATGCGATGGCGCGGGAGGGCGATTACGATGTCCTCATCGTCGACCGCATGTTGCCGAAGCTCGACGGATTGTCGCTCGTTCGCTCCCTGCGCGAGCAGGAGGTCACGACGCCGATCTTGATTCTCTCGGCGCTCGGGCAGGTTGACGACCGGGTGAAAGGCCTGCGGGCTGGTGGCGACGATTATCTGCCGAAACCCTATGCCTTCTCCGAGCTCCTCGCACGCGCCGAGGTGTTGGCACGGCGCCGTGCATCCACGCCCGGCACCGCCGAGGCGACGTCCTATCATGTGGGGGACCTGCATCTCGATCGCCTGTCGCACCGCGTCACCCGCGGCGGCCATGAAATCCTGCTCCAACCGCGCGAATTTCGTCTGCTCGAATATCTCATGCGCCATGCCGGGCAGGTCGTGACCCGCACGATGCTGCTCGAACATGTCTGGGACTACCATTTCGACCCGCAGACCAACGTCATCGATGTCCATGTCTCACGCCTGCGGGCCAAGCTCGACAAGGATTTCGACACCGCCCTGATCCATACGATCCGCGGTGCCGGCTATATCCTGCGACCGGACGATTCCTCCCGCTCGTCCGACACGCCGTGAGCGAGGCCGACGGTCTGCCCGCGCGCATCCGGAACCTGTTCCGGACAACCGCCTTCAAGCTCTCCTTCGCCTACCTCGTCGTCTTCGCGACTTTCGCCTTTCTGGCTTTGGGCTATGTCGCCTGGAATGCGAGCCGAGTCCTCGACGATCAGATGGTGTCGACCATCGAGGCCGAGATCAACGGCCTGTCGGAACAGTACAAGGCCGGAGGCCTGCGCCGGCTGATCTCCGTCGTCGAACGCCGGGCCGGCGAACCCGGAGCCTCCCTCTATCTGGTCACGACGGCGGCGGGAGAGCGGGTCGTCGGCAATGTGGGAGCGCTCGCCGACGGAACCCTGGCCCAGCCCGGCCAGACCGAGGCCGCCTATGCCCGCAGCGGTCAATCCGACGTGCTCGACCGCCACGCCATCCTGCAGGTCTTCGTTCTTCCCGGAGGGTTTCGCCTCGTTGTCGGACGCGACGTGGAGGAGCGTGACCGGCTGCGCTCCATCATCGCGACGACCTTCGGCTCTTCCATGGCCCTGGTCGTCATCCTCGGCGTCGTCGGGGGATGGTTCGTGGCCAGCCGCGTTCTCCGGCGGGTCGATGCCATGACCGAGACGACGCGCCGGATCATGGCCGGCGACCTCGACGGGCGGCTGGCGGTCGCCGGAAACGGCGACGAACTCGATCGCCTGGCGAGCAATCTCAACGAGATGCTCGAGCGTATCGGCGAGTTGATGCGCGGCTTGCGCGAAGTCTCCGACAATATCGCCCATGATCTCAAGACCCCGCTCACCCGGCTGCGAAACCGCGCCGACGAAGCGCTTCACGGCGCCGATACGCCCGAGCAATTGCGTGCCGCCATGGAGGGCGTCATCGAGGAGAGCGACGGCCTCATCCGGGTCTTCAATGCCCTGCTGATGATCGCGCGGCTGGAGGCCGGAAACGCGCAGGAGATCATGGCCCGGTTCGATCTCGGCCTCGTGGCGCAGGAGGTGGGCGAACTCTACGAGGCGCTGGCCTCCGAGCGGGGGATGGAACTGGCCATGGAGGCGCCCGAAGGGCTCATGATCCGTGGCAACCGTGAACTCGTGGGCCAGGCCCTCGCCAATCTCATCGACAATGCGGTGAAATATGGCGGCACCGGCGGAACGGTGCGTGTCACCGCCGAAGAGCGCGGGACCGGCATTGCGGTCATCGTCTCCGACAATGGTCCGGGCATTCCCGAGGAGGCGCGCGGGCGCGTGCTCGGCCGGTTCGTCCGCCTGGAGGAAGCGCGGTCCCTGCCGGGATTTGGCCTCGGCCTCAGTCTCATCGATGCGGTGGTGCGCCTTCATCAGGGCACGCTCGCGCTGGAAGACAATCGGCCGGGACTTCGCGTCGTCATGACCCTCCCGGCCTGAAACTGCCTTACAAAACTTACCGTCGTCCCTCGCTCACGGCACAACGGCGCAGCGGGAGTTTTTTTTAGAGATACAAAGCAGGTTCGCGTTGGCGAGCCCATGCTCCATCTGGTGATCGACATCCGACGGATGGAACCGACCGCCTGTGTCCGTCCCGACCCCCTTGCCGATTCTCGAAAGGTCCGCTCCCAGGCTGTCGAGGCAAAGGCCAACGACCGGGTTGGGGTGGATTTCAGAATGTCAGCTTGCTGACGCGGATCTTGAAAAGCCGACGTTGTTCGAACGCGGACTTGAGCTTCCCGCCGGGCGTTTGCTCAGGCGAGCGCTGCAAGCTTAAGCGCATGGTCTCGTATGTTCGGGGGCCATGCCGTCATGTGGCTGGCAAAGCCCTTGGCATCCCCGGCGAACAGCGCCCGGATTGCCTCCTCAAACCCAGGTAGATCGCCCGCCAGCGCTGAGAGGAAGCGGTATGCGGCCTCTTTCGCTGCTTTCATCCGGGTTTGCCCACCATCTGCCCTCCGCGCTTCGTCAACGAGGCGCCTCAACGCTTGCGATGCGCCGCCCGGCTGGGAGGCAAGCCACTCCCAATGACGGGGAAGCAGCGTCACCTCGCGAGCGATGACCCCGAGCTTCGGGCGACCACGGCTCCTTGGTGCACCATCGGGATCCGGTCGGCTCTCGACGGTACTCGTGGCGTCTCCCGCATCCGCGAGTTCGGCGAAACGTGCGACGATCTCCGCCTCGGTTCCACGCAGATCGAGGTCAATGACGGCGCCCGACCTGTCGTCGAAGGCCAAGATCGGATCCCCTTCTTCCGCCGCCTGCGCTTTCATGGCGAGAGCCACGTCTGTCAAGCGACCGCTGGCGAGCCGCCGCACCCCCACAAACGCGGTGAACGTCCTCATCTGGTCTTCTGACATGGCACCTCCATCCTGACCGTCATAACCACAGCGAGCCCTTGTCGTCAATTTTACCCGGATGATATTGCGCGTAAGTATCGGCTTCGATAGCGTCGCTGCCGATCTACGAGGGCATGTGATGAGAACCGAAGACAGAAAGATGGCTGTTAACGCCTACAAGAAGCGGGAGGTCGAAGGTGGCATCTACGCCGTCCGCTGCGTGGCGTCCGGTGAGGTTTGGGTCGGTGGGTCGCCCGACCTCTCCAAGATCCAGAACCGCCTCTGGTTTACCCTCCGGCAGGGCATGAACACGCACCGTTCGCTCCAGATCGCTTGGAATGCGATGGAGCAGAGGCGTTCAGCTTCGAGATCGTCGAGCGGTTGGATGCTGAAGAGATTGGATACGTCCGCGACCGAGTGATGAAGGAGCGTCTTCTCCTATGGGCAGAGCAGCTTCGGGCTGTCCGGATATGAGCACAGAACCCAGTCCAGCACGTTTGACGGCCAACGGCGTCACCCTGGCCTATGACAGCTTCGGAGACGAGGCGGCTGAGACGATCCTTCTGATCGCGGGGCTCGGCACGCAGATGATCCGCTGGGCCGTCCCCTTCTGCCGCGAGTTGGTGACGCGCGGCTATCGTGTCGTGCGGTTCGACAACCGGGACACAGGACGCTCGACCCACTTTACCGAGCACGGCGCAATGGATTTCTCGGCCTTGGCCGCGACGCTTGCTGAGGGGCGACGGCCGGAACTCGCCTACACGCTCGACGACATGGCCTCAGACGCGCTCGGCTTGCTCGATGTCCTGTCCATACGCCGAGCCAACGTCGTCGGTCGCTCGATGGGCGGCATGATCGCCCAGATCATGGCAAGCGAGCACCCGTCCCACGTTCTCTCGCTTACCTCGATGATGTCGAGCACAGGCAACCCGTGTCTGCCACCGGCTGCGCCCGACGTGTTGGCAATGATGATGCGTCCCGCTCCCGATCCCGTCTGGGACGAGGCGGGCTTCCTCGATCACGGCGTCACCTTCGCACGCCGCATTGCTGGCACTGCTCATCCGTTCGACGAAGGGGGCTTCCGCGCTCTCCTCCAGGAGGAGGTTCGGAGAGGCCGTGCGCCGGGTGGGTTCGGACGACAGGTCGCGGCGGTTGGGGTGGCTGGTGACCGTCGCTCACGGCTTGCCGGGATCACGGCGCCGACACTCGTCATTCACGGGACGGACGATCCTCTCTTTCCTCCTGCCTGCGGTGAGGACACTGCAGCTTCAATCCCGGAAGCGGAGATGATGTTGATCGCCGGGATGGGCCATGATCTGCCGCCATCCTTGTACCGAGCCATTGCCGATGCAATCGAGCGAACCGCTCGTCGTTCGACCATCTCGGCATCAGGAGGGTAGAAGAGTACCATCTCGAGGGGTCGAACGACCGCTTTCGAGAAGGCAGCCGCGCCCATCCTATGACGTTGTCGGGCCGAATACGGAACGTCCGATTCCGGGCGGAGGGCTAAAGCCCGCTTCTCACCCATCGCGGATACTCAAGGCGGGTACCATCCGTCAGATTTCCACCACGAGCTTGAGCTTTTGAAGTGTCGCGCGTTTTCTGACGTAAAATCAGTGCCCGCTTTTGCTGAACCCGCTGAGCCGGGAAAGGACAGCCCGTGACCGAGGAAGCGCCTTTGACCCAGCGCCTGACGAGGGCGCCCGTCCTGAGGGATCCCGAGCGTGCGGCGGCACGGCTCAGAGAGGTCGAGGCCGCGTTCGGCCATCTCGACGAGGCGGGACGAGCGCTACTTCTCGGCCTTGCCGACCATTCTCCCTTTCTCTGGCAGCGTGTGGTGCGGGATCCCGGGCGCGTCGCCGCGATGCTGGAGCGACCGCCCGAACGCGTGGTGGCCGACCTCATCGCCCGGCAGCGTTCCGCCGCACGCAGTGACACCGGAGAGGTCCGCGATCTCGATGCCGTCGCCGCCGAGCTTCGACGCAACCGTGGCGATCATGCCCTTCTCGTGGCCCTCGCCGATATCGGCGGCCTCTGGCCCCTGGCGACGGTGACCGAGGCGCTCTCCGATTTCGCCGATGCCTCCGTTCATGCAGCGGCCGAAGCTCTTTTGTTGCAGGCGGCCGAGGCCGGGCGGTTTCACCCCCATGACGTCGCGAGCCCGCAGCTCAAATCCGGCCTCGTCATCCTCGGCCTCGGCAAGCTCGGGGCCGGCGAGCTCAATTATTCCAGCGATATCGACCTCGTCGTGTTCTTCGATCCCGATATCGCGCGGTTGAAGGAAGGCCTGGCTCCGACGCCGTTCTTCTCCAAACTCGCGCAGGGGATCGCCAAGCTGCTGCAGGAGCGCACCGCCGAGGGTTACGTCCATCGCGTCGATTATCGCCTGCGCCCCGATCCCGGATCGACACCGACGGCCATCTCGCTGAACTCCGCCTATCTCTACTACGAGAATCTCGGCCAGAACTGGGAGCGCGCCGCCTATATCAAGGCGCGCGCGATCGCCGGCGACATCGAGGCGGGCGAACACTTCCTGACGGGCTTGCGGCCCTTCGTCTGGCGCAAGTATTTCGACTTCGCCTCCATCGCCGATGTCCATGCGATGAAGCGCCAGATCCATGCCGTGCGCGGTCACGACACGATCGCGGTGGCCGGGCACGACATCAAGCTCGGGCGCGGCGGCATCCGCGAGATCGAGTTCTTCGTCCAAACCCAGCAACTCGTCTTCGGCGGGAGACGGCCGGACCTGCGCGGCCGCCGCACCATCGCAATGCTGGCGGCGCTCACCGAGGAAGGCTGGATCGACGGCACTGCGCGCGACGAGCTGGGGCAGGCCTACGATTTCCTGCGTACCGTCGAGCACCGCCTGCAGATGGTGAATGACGAACAGACGCAACGATTGCCGACCGAAGAGGCGGGCCTCGAGAGCTTCGCCCGTTTCGCCGGCTTCGCCGATGCCAAGGCCTTCGAGACGGAACTGCTCCATCACGCCCGGCGGGTGCAGGCACATTACGCGTTGTTGTTCGAGGCGGAGCCGGACCTGTCGGCTTCCGTGGGAAATCTCGTCTTCAGCGGGACGGACAACGATCCCGCGACCCTCGCCACCCTTCGGACCCTGGGCTTTGCCGATCCCGAGCGCGTGGCCGAGACGGTGCGCGGTTGGCATTTCGGTCGTCGCCCCGCTGTCCGCACGGCGCGTGCCCGCGAGGTTCTCACCGAGCTCGTCCCGGCCTTGATGCAGGCGCTCGGCGGCACGCCGAACCCCGATGTGGCCCTGGATACCCTCGACCGGGCCTTCGCGCGGATGCCGGCGGCGGTGGAACTCCTCACCATCCTGCGTTCGAACGATCGTCTGCGCCTGCTCTTCGCCGACCTGTTGGGAAGTGCGCCGCGCCTGGCCGAGACCGTCGCCTTCAGCCCCCATGTCCTCGACACTGTGATTGACCCGGCCTTCGTCGTGCCGAAGGTAGATGCCGAGGACATCGCCGCGCAGTATCACGGGCTGGTCGGCAAACCGGCGGCCTATGAGGATTTCCTCGACCGCAGCCGGGACGCCGCGCGGCAATTGCGCTTCGTCACCGGGGCGCGATTGCTCACGGGCATCCTCTCGCCGCAGGCGGCGGGGCGGGCCTATGCGGGCATCGCCGATGCCGTCGTGGCGGCCAGCCTCGATGCGGTCTCACGCCAGTTCTTCGCCGAGCATGGGGAGGTGCCCGGCGGGCGCTGTGTCGTCCTCGGCCTCGGTCGGCTCGGGGCCAACCAGATGACGGCGGAATCCGACATCGACCTCGTCGTGCTCTACGATTTCGATGCGGAGAACCGGACGAGTCTCGGGCCGAAGTCCATCGACGCGGTCATGGCCTATAACCGGCTGACGCAACGCCTCGTCGCGGCGCTGACTGCGCTGACCCGGCGCGGCGGTCTCTACGAGGTCGATCTTCGCCTGCGTCCCGGCGGCGGGCAGGGGCCCGTGGCGGTGCAGGTGCGGAGTTTCCTCCCCTATCAGCAGGGGGAGGCCGATCTATGGGAGCATATGGCGCTCACCCGCGCCCGGGTCATCGCCGGGGATCGGAGCCTCGGCGACGAGGTGATGGGGCAGATCCGGACCATCGTCGGGCTGAAGCGCGAGACGGCGGAGGTCTTCCGCGCGGTTCGCGACATGCGCCAGGTCGTAGCCAGTGAGAAAGGGTTTGCGGGGCCGCTCGATCTCAAGCTGGCGCCCGGAGGATTGCTCGATCTCGACTTCATGGCCCAGGCCCTGACCCTGGCCCATGCTGAGCGCCATCCCGGTCTTGTCGGCCTCGATGCATCCTCCGTCTTCGGCGAGGCCGGCGATGGCAGCCTTCTGCCGGTGAACGAGGCGCGACGGCTCGGCGAGGCCTATCGCCTCTTCGACGACGTGCTCCATTGGCAGCGTCTCATGGGCGAGGCGGAATCGAAGGCGGGCGCGTCGGTGGCGCTGACGCGGCTCGCCATCGCCATGGGCCTGCCGGATGCCGCGACCCTGGCGGCGGAACTCGATGAACGCCGCGCCGAGGTCAGAGCGCTGTTCGAGCGGCTGCTCGGTTGAGCCTCGCAGGCCCGCTTTCGCGGGCCTCCCGCACCGGAATCGGACCCATCTACCGCTTCGTCGTAAATCGCGTCCGATGGCGGTCGAAAGGGGGGGGCTATGGCGGTGATTTCAGAGGAGGCCGCGCGCCTTGGCCAGAGCCACGAGGTCGTGCTGCGGCCGGGCACCGATATGCTGGATCACCTCCGCCGCCGCCAAGGCTCCGAGCCGGGCGCTCGAGACGTTGTCGAGGCCGCGGGCATGGCCGGCGAGGAAGCCAGCCGCGAACAGGTCCCCGGCGCCGGTCGTATCCACCAGCTCGGTCACCGGCGCGGCCTCGATGGCGCGGATCTCGCCGCCCTTCACCACGATCGCGCCCTCGGCGGAGCGGGTGACGAGGCCGAGGAGATGCATGCCGCGCTGGTTGCGCTCGTCACGCAAAGCTTTGATGGCCGCTTCTTCGTTGTCCGTCTCGTATAGGCTCTTCAACTCGCCAATATTGGCGAACAGAATATCGATGCTGCCGTCGCGGATGAGGCCCAGGAACTCCTCGCGGTAGCGGCCGACGCAGAACGCATCCGATAATGTGAGCGCGACGGCGTTGCCGGCATTGTGGGCGATCTTGGCGGCCTTGCGGAAAGCTTCCTTGGCCGCCGGCGGGTCCCAGAGATAACCTTCGAGATAGACGGTGCGGGCGCTCGCCACGGTGGCCTCGTCGACATCGGCCGGTGACAGACCCTGGCAGGCGCCGAGATAGGTGTTCATGGTGCGCTCGCCATCCGGCGTCACCAAAATGAAGCAGCGCGCCGTGGCCGGTCCTTCCAGCGCGGCCGGCACAGTGAAGGAGACCCCCGTCGCCTTGAGATCATGGGCGAAAAGGCCCCCGAGCTCGTCGTCGCGGACCTTGCCGATGAAGCCGGTCTTCGCGCCGAGGAGAGCCGCGCCCACCGCGGTGTTCGCGCCAGAACCGCCGGAAACGATGGTGGCTGGTCCCATCACCGAGAACAGGCTCTCCGCGCGGTCCTCGTCGATGAGCTGCATCGCGCCCTTAGGGACGCCCTGCTGTTCGAGAAATCCATCATCCGTCCGCGCGATCAGGTCGACGATGGCATTGCCGAGGACGAGAAGGTCGAGGGGAGCGGACATCTGACATCCTGTCTGGCGCTGGCGATGCCGCAGGCTGTGGCATCGCACCCAAGGAGGGTCAAGCGAGGGAGGGCACCATAGATCGCGGCGGCGTCGGCTATTGCAGCGCCTTCACCTCACACTGCGCGTAGTCGCCGCTCGCTTTCACATAGGCGTTCAGCGCCTTCACATAGGCTTCGGCCAGGGGACGATAGGCCGCGATCTGGAGATTGTAAGCCTTCACCGCGTCGTTGAACGTGTAGGCCTCCCAGCCGGGGCATCCTCCCTTGGCATCGAGGCAAGCCGGCTTGGCGGGGGCGGTCGGCTTCGTCGGGCGCGTCGCTGGGTCCGGCGGAACGGCCTTCGCGCATTCCGCCATGGCGAAGGACGGAAGAAGGACTGTCAGGACGAGAGCCGCTCCAAGAAGCCTGACACGCATCGCTGGAATTCCCTCACGTTCGAGACGCCCAATCACCCGGACGGTGCTGAGCTTGTGCGTGAGGGACTGCGCTGCGGCAAGCGCTCAGCTCGCCTGGACCGCTTCCCGCCCGGACTGGTGGGGGGCAGGTCTGCACTTGCCGCCTCTAGTCATGGCGGGACGCATCACGTTGAGCAGGGGTAGAGCGATACCGGTGACGAGCACCCACCAGGCCGGGCGTAGGCCATCGTAGAATTCAAGATTGGCTCCGAGCACCGCGCTGGCGGGTACGCCGCTCTTCACCCCATACCACGCCGCCTCCACCAGGGCGGTGACGAGGGAGGCCGCGATGGCAAGGCCGAGAAGGGTGATCGCGTTCATCGGCAGGCGGAAACGCAGCATTCCTCGCCAGCCCATGAGCAGAAGAAACAGGCCCGTCCAGTAGACCGGCGCCGACACGTCGATCTTGGCCTGAAGGAAGTAGTGGAACAGGCCGAGCACCGCGATGACGTAGACGGTTTTATGCAGGCGCGGCCAGGCTTTGCCGAGACGGCGGATCATCCCGTCCGTGGAGGTGATCCCCAATACGGTGAGACCGAGCAGGGCCACGAAGCCGATGGTGAGATAGAACCGCGAGACGATCTCGCTCACCACCTTCGACAGGATGAAATTCTGGTCCACGACATAGAGACCGAGATGGACGACACCATAGGCGAGGACGGTGAGGCCGAGCATGCGCCGGACCAGGATCAGCTTCGGATAGTTCGCGATCCGCCGCAGCGGTGTCACTGCGAGCGACAGCAGCAGGAAGCGCACCGCCCACTCTCCTGTGCTGTGAATGAGGGCGGTGATCGGCTTCGGCCCAAGGGCGTCGAGCCCATAGGCGGCGGCGAGCCAGAGGCCGGGCGCCAGCGCGAACAGGAATGTCGCGAGTTTCAAGCCCGAGACACGGCCGGCGCGGTCACGCCAGGGAGCGGAGAAAGCGGGTGTGGCAGGCATGAAGGTCCGTCATCGGAAAAGTCTTCACCCTCAAATAGGCGAGCGTGGGGACGATATAGGGTGGCCAGTCACACGTTCGCGCGAGACTGCCTGTTCCATTCGTATGGCTTCCGCCGAAGGTTACCTCTCCACCGTGCCGCTGCGGCGCATCCGTGGGGCCTCCCGTCGCCGTGCCCGGTTGTGATAAACCCCGCGATGCCCCAGCCAAAGCCGCGAAACGTATTCATGCCAGCATCCGCCTTGTCCGACCCGATCGATGCCATGAGCGCCGAGGAGGCTCGGGCCGAGCACGCCGCATTGTCCGAGCAGATCGCGGAGGCAGACCGGCTCTATCACGGAGAGGACGCACCCGAGATCACGGATGCGGAATACGACGCCCTCCGGCGTCGCCTCGAGACGATCGAGACCCGCTTTCCGGATCTTGCCGGCACCGGACAGGCAAGCGCCTCCGTCGGCGCAAAGGCCTCGGAAAAATTCGCTAAAGTTCGGCATGCGGTGCCGATGCTGTCGCTGGGGAACGCCTTCGCGGATGAGGAGGTCCACGATTTCGTGGGCCGGGTCCGTCGCTTCCTTAACCTGCCCGATGAGCCGCTTGCCTTCACTGCCGAGCCCAAGATCGACGGCCTGTCCCTCTCCCTACGCTATGTCGAGGGTAAGCTTGTCACGGCGGCCACCCGCGGCGATGGCGAGGTCGGCGAGGATGTGACCGCGAATGCGAGAACCGTCTCGGGCATCCCGGAGGTGCTGGCTGGGACGGGTTGGCCGGAGATCTGCGAGGTACGTGGCGAGGTCTATCTCTCGCACGCGGATTTCGCCGCCATCAACGCTCGCCAGGAAGCGGCAGGGAAGGCGCTTTTCGCCAATCCGCGCAATGCGGCGGCTGGGTCCCTGCGCCAGCTCGATTCCCAGATCACCGCCTCGCGGCCGTTGAAATTCTTCGCCTATGCCTGGGGTGAGATGTCGGAGATGCCGGAGACGACGCAGCACGGCATGATCGCGGCCTTCGCCTCCTGGGGATTCGCGGTGAACGACCGCACTGTGCTCTGCACAGACGCGGAAGCCATGCTGGCGCATTACCGCACGATCGAGGAGGATCGCGCCGGCCTCGGCTACGACATCGACGGCATCGTCTACAAGGTCGACGATCTGGCTCTTCAGCGACGCCTCGGCTTCGTCTCGCGCAGCCCGCGCTGGGCGCTGGCGCATAAGTTTGCGGCGCAGAAGGCCTTCACGATCCTCGAGGCCATCGAGATCAATGTCGGCCGGACCGGGTCGTTGAATCCGCTGGCGCGGTTGAAGCCCGTAACGGTGGGCGGTGTCGTTGTTTCGAACGCGACGCTTCATAACGAAGGCTACGTCCAGGGCGTTGGCGGGGACGGCGAGCCGATCCGCGACGGTCGCGACATCCGCGTCGGCGATACGGTCATCGTCCAACGTGCCGGCGACGTGATCCCGAAGGTGATGGATGTCGATCTTGCGCGGCGGCCGCCGGAATCGAAGCCCTATGTCTTTCCGGAGACCTGCCCCGCCTGCGGCAGCCGCGCCGTCCGCGAGGTCAATCCACGCACCGGACAGCGCGATGCGGTACGCCGCTGCACTGGCGGGCTCATCTGCCCGGCGCAGGGACTGGAGCGCCTGAAGCATTTCGTCTCGCGCAACGCCTTCGATCTCGAAGGCTTCGGCCAGACCTATATCGAGGTGCTGTTCGAGGCCGGACTCATCAAGCAACCTGCTGACCTGTTCCGCCTGGAATTCGCGCCGTTGAAGGAGGCTATCGTCGCCCGTCGAGAAGCGCTTTCGGCCGAGCGTCGCGCCGAAGGTGAGCCGCCACCGAAAAAGGCGAAGAAGAAGGGGGACGACGAGGACAAGGCCATTAAGAACCTGCTCGCCTCCATCGATGAGCGCCGCAGCCTGGCCCTCAACCGGTTCCTGTTCGCCCTCGGGATTCGCCATATTGGCGAGTCCACCGCCAAAGCCCTGGCCAAACGCTTTCCGGATATGCCGAGCCTGATGCAGGCCCTCGCCGCCGCTGCCGCCGCTCAAGCTGGACCAGACTGGCTCGAACTCTCGGCGGTACCGAGGGTTGGGCCGACGACGCGGGACCGGTTGCTCGAATTCGGTTTCGTGGGCGAGGCGGAGGGCAGCGAGGTCGGGACGGGCCGGCGCCCGACTACGGCGCAGCGGGCTAACCTGATCGCCCATTACGGCGACGAGGCTGCCGTGGATGCAGCCGTCGCCCGCGCCCGTGACCAGCGTCCCGGCGATCCCTATCGGGTCTTCGCCGACGATGGCGAGATCGGCCCCGTGGCCACCGATTCCCTCATCGCGTTCTTTGCCGAACCTCACAATGCCGATGCGGTCAACGCCCTGCTCGGAGAAGTGAAGACCGAGCCGATGGCGGTGGCCGCCACTGCGACCGCTTTCGCCGGCAAGACCCTTGTCTTCACCGGCACCCTGGAGCGCATGACCCGAGGCGAGGCCAAGGCCACGGCTGAACGCCTCGGCGCCAAGGTCTCGGGCTCCGTCTCGGCCAAGACCGACCTTGTCGTCGCGGGGCCCGGCGCGGGCTCAAAGCTGAAAGATGCCGAGAAGCACAGGGTCAAAGTGGTGAGCGAGGAAGATTGGATCGCCATGGTGGAGACGGCGTGACGACGCTCGCCATCGATTTCGAGACGGCCAACGAACGGCGCGACAGCGCCTGCGCGGTCGGGCTCGCATGGATCGAAGGTGGTGCGGTGGTCCGGCGTGAATCACGCCTGATCCGGCCACGTGAGATTCGGTTCTCGCCGGGCAACATCCGGGTCCACGGTATCCTGCCGGCGGATGTCCGCAAGGAACCGGAATTCCCGGATGTGATGGCGGAGTTCCTGCCCGACCTCTCGTCCGGGCTGGTACTCGCTCACAATGCCGGCTTTGACATGGGTGTGCTCCGGGCTTCGCTCCACGCCTATGGCATGACCGTTCCAGCCTTCGCTTCGCTCTGCACACTTCAAATCGCGCGAAAAGTGTTTCCCGCACCGGAGGGATGCGGCCTCGGCAAGGTCGCCGCCCGGCTCGGTATCCGTTTCGAACATCACGATGCGGGTGAGGACGCCTATGCCTGCGCGGAGATCGCCCTCGCTGCGGCGAGGCAGCACGGAGCTCCTGACATCACTGCCCTGGCAAGGGCGATCCACCTGCCGGTTACGCGACTGCCAGCCGGATATGTCGAACGGGAAACAAGGTCGTTCGAGTCACCTGTCTCGCCGATCGGGGCGATGCGGTTCTCCGTGCGGGGTAGCAGCGGCAATCTCTACGCGGTGACCCTGGAGGACCGCCCGAGCGGCCCGCGTCTGCGATGCACCTGTATGGCAGGACGCTACGGTGTCGCCTGCCGCCATGCCAAGGCGCTTCTCGTCGGTGACATCACCGATCTCGTATCGGGCAACCACGCGGACGTGGTCGCCCTCAGCAGGATGTTCGACGAGGCCGCGATACCGCGACCCCGGGACATGTGACCGTTCAGATGACCTTGAGCAGGGCGTCGACGCCGGAAATCTCGGTCTTGGCCGGAGATTCTTCGACGTTCAGGACGCGCACCACGCCATCATCCACCAGCATGGAATAACGCTTAGAGCGCGGTCCGAGACCGAAGCCGGCCCCGTCCATGTCGAGGCCGATGGCCTTGGCGAACTCGGCATTGCCGTCGGCGAGGAACTCGATCCCGTCGGCATTGCTGGCCTTCTGCCAGGCTTCGAGGACGAACACGTCGTTGACGGAGGTCACCGCCACGGCATCGACGCCGCGTGCCTTGATCTCTTCCTGCTTCTCGACGAAGCCGGGCAAGTGGTTGCGGTGGCAGCTCGGCGTGAATGCGCCTGGTACGCCGATCAGCACGATACGGCGCCCTTTGAAGATATCGTCGGTGGTCTTAGCCTCGGGGCCCCCGGCGCCATTCACGCGAAAGGTCACCTGTGGAAGGTGGTCGCCAACCTGGATCGTCATCCGTCGTCGTCTCCTCAGATCGCCTGGAGCCCATGCCCGGTCTCGATGACCGAGTTCTGACACCACGACGCGCGAGAGCTCATGGGCCAATGGAGCCATGATGACCCCCGATAGGTGAGAAGGGTCTAGCCCGAGCCTCGGGGCGTGTCGAGGCGAGCCTCCGCGAAGGAGCCCCCGTCCACATTCCATTGATGGACGTCGACCGTATCGAGCGGGCACGGATAGGTCGTCGTCCTCAGCCCAGTCGGGTTCGAGCGAAAAGAGGAGGCGAAAGGCCGTTCCCGTTTCCCGAACTAGCAAGGGCTGAAAATCCGTGGGGAAGGATGATGATTCAGCCCTTCCCGACGCCGTGGACCTCCAACTCCCCGCTTCGATCCTTAGGTCATCGAAGCTTAGGAACTGCGAATTTTCCAGCGATGCATCATTCACGCGCCGCCGCTTCAGCAGGGACAGGGAGGTCGTCATCCTTCTTATCGATGGGCTGGATCGCATCCCTGCTGGACAAGCCATCACGCCCAGGTAGCATGATGCGATGCGACATGATCCGGTCTCCGCCTATCTCGACGGTCAGTTCCTCGTGGCAATGCCCGGCCTTACGGACGAGCGCTTCGCAAGGTCGGTGATCTATCTCTGCGCCCATTCCGCCGATGGTGCGATGGGGATTATCCTTAACAAGCCGGCCAGCGACCTGAACATGCCCGACCTCCTGGTCCAGTTGGACATCGCCAGTGAGGACGACGCGATCCGCCTGCGTGAGAAGGTGGGCCATATTCCTGTGCTCATGGGCGGTCCGGTGGATGCCAAGCGCGGCTTCGTGCTTCACACCGACGACTTCCACATCGATCAGTCGACACTCATCATTGATGATGGGATCTGCCTCACCGCGACCGTGGAGATTCTACGGGCCATCGCGAACGGGGCGGGACCTGCCAGCGCAGTCCTCGCCCTCGGTTATGCAGGGTGGCAGGCAGGCCAGCTCGAGAGCGAGATTCTCGCCAATGGCTGGCTCAACTGCCCTGCAGACCCGGAGATGATTTTCAATGCTGCGCTCGAAACGAAGTACGAACGCACTCTGCGCAGCAACGGTATCGACCCGGCGATGCTATCCTTCAGCGCAGGGCGAGCCTGAACGGATCGGCTCGTATCGCTTCATTCTCCGATCGGCGAACCGTCACTGTCTGGGTTCATACCCTCCACCGGCGGCTTCGCCTTACGAGGCCTGGGCGTCGTGCTCGCGGTCGGTGTGCTCGTATTAGCGCCAAGCCTTGCAGCAAGGGAAAGTGCCCGCGCCTCGGTGAAACGCACGTTGCAGAAGCCGTGGGCGCCCTCCCGGGCATAGGTCCGGCACGTTTGCTCACGGTCGGAGGAGAAAGCCGCCTGTTCGGTGACGATGGTGCGGACGTCCTGCCCGCGGGCGCGCTGGGTCATCACCTTGTAGTTATCACGCACAGCCTTGTCGGCGACGCCTCGTCCAGAGTCGAATTCGGCGGAGCGAGGGATTAGGGTCGCTGCTGCAGGACCCCATAGGCCGCCCGGATTGGTGGCGCAATCTGCCGATGCGAAGCTGCAGACACGGCCACCGCTAATCGGTGTCACCAAGACGCTGCCTTCGAGGATTTCGAACCGAAGCGGGCATTCACCGCCGGTGATCTCGTAGCGTGCCACGCCCTGGGGACGTCCCTCGGAGGAAAGAGAGATCGGCGAGCCCCCGGATAGCGGTACCTTGCAGGTCTCGCTCGGCTGCGAAATCTTGGTGCCGGGCAAGGTGATCCGCGCGGTGGCCGCATTGCCAGCCTTGTCGATCTTGAGGCTGCCGGTCAGGCCATTGAGCAGGATTTCCTGGCCAAGGATGTTGTCGTCGCTCGGTGTTTTCAGGACGACGGGGCGCGGGGGCGCAGGGGCCGGCCTTGGAGCTTCAGGGGCTGTTTCTCCTGGTGCGCCCGGCGGCAGCAACGTCCCCGGCTGAGGCGCTCCGGCCGGAGGTACCCCGCGAGGTGGTACTGGAGGCTTAGCCGCCTTGCCGATGCCGAACAGCTCCTCGAAAAAGTTCTGCGCCCCGGCTTCGTTCGCCGGAAGGGCGACGAGAGGCAGGACGAGGAGTGCAGGGAGCAGGTGGAAGGCGCGGGATGGACGCATCAAGTCTTTCATGCCTTTGGAGCTCGCGGCACCGGACTGGTGAACGGTGAATGTGCGTCGGGCTCTCGTTCTTGCATCAACTGTTTCGAAACCCTGATGTCACATCCGGGGCTGATGCTTTCGCCGACAAACTGACTTTTGACCCGCTTTGACGGCCCGGAAGCCCGTCTTCCACGTTCCAGACTAGCATGTGATGGGTGGCGCGGACGTGGCGTCCCTGCAACATTTTTGAGATCCATGCTGCCGAATATCGATCATTTCCCGTGCAAACATCCCGATTCGCGAAGGAGATAGGATCGGCGTGGCAGTTCGGAACGCTTTGCCTTGCGGCTCCGCATCACCCTTCTTATATCCGGCGGGACGCGGGATTAAGACCTGGATTGGCGCGTTTTAGGCGCTCTGGCTGGTTCGAATTCCGCTCTCACAATCTTTCGTTCTTCACCGCCATGGGCCGGGCCGCTTCGGGGCTCGGCGGTCTGCTTGACCAAATGACATGAGAGGGATCCCGCCATGGGTAAAGTAATCGGCATCGATCTGGGCACCACCAATTCCTGCGTGGCCGTCATGGAAGGCGCGCAGCCCAAGGTCATCGAAAACGCGGAAGGCGCGCGCACCACGCCGTCGATCGTCGCCTTCCTCGACGACGGCGAGCGTCTCGTCGGCCAACCGGCCAAGCGTCAGGCCGTCACCAATCCGGAACACACGTTCTTCGCCATCAAGCGTCTCGTGGGCCGTACCTACGACGACCCGATGACGCAGAAGGACAAGGGCCTCGTGCCCTACAAGATCGTCCGCGGCGACAATGGCGATGCCTGGGTCGAGGCCGACGGCAAGAAGTATTCTCCCTCGCAGATCTCGGCTTTCACGCTCCAAAAGATGAAGGAGACTGCTGAGGCACACCTCGGTCAGCCGGTGACGCAGGCCGTCATCACGGTCCCCGCCTATTTCAACGATGCACAGCGTCAGGCGACCAAGGATGCCGGCAAGATCGCCGGCCTCGAAGTCCTGCGCATCATCAACGAGCCGACAGCGGCCGCCCTGGCCTACGGCCTCGATAAGAAGAAGACCGGCACGATCGCAGTTTACGACCTCGGTGGCGGCACGTTCGATGTGTCGATCCTCGAGATCGGTGACGGTGTGTTCGAGGTGAAGTCCACGAACGGCGATACCTTCCTCGGCGGCGAGGATTTCGATAACCGAGTCGTCGAGTACCTGACCTCCGAGTTCAAAAAGGAGCAGGGCATCGATCTGACGAAGGACAAGCTCGCCCTTCAGCGCCTCAAGGAGGCCGCTGAGAAAGCGAAGATCGAGCTGTCTTCGGCTACTCAGACCGAGATCAACCTGCCTTACATCACGGCCGACGCCACGGGGCCTAAGCACCTCGCTCTGAAGCTCAGCCGCGCCAAGTTCGAGTCCCTGGTCGACGACCTCGTGCAGCGCACGATCGAGCCCTGTCGCAAGGCTCTCAAGGATGCGGGCGTCTCGGCTTCCGAGATCGATGAGGTCGTGCTCGTCGGCGGCATGATCCGCATGCCAAAGATCCAGGAAGTCGTGAAGTCCTTCTTCGGCAAGGAGCCCCACAAGGGTGTCAATCCGGATGAGGTCGTGGCTATCGGCGCGGCGGTCCAGGCCGGTGTGCTCCAGGGCGACGTCAAGGACGTGCTGCTTCTCGACGTGACCCCGCTGTCGCTGGGCATCGAGACCCTTGGTGGCGTGTTCACCCGCCTGATCGACCGCAACACCACGATCCCGACGAAGAAGTCACAGACTTTCTCGACGGCCGAGGACAACCAGAACGCTGTTACCATCCGGGTCTTCCAGGGTGAGCGCGAGATGGCGGCCGACAACAAGATGCTCGGCCAGTTCGACCTGATGGGCATCCCGCCGGCCCCGCGCGGCATGCCGCAGATCGAGGTGACCTTCGACATCGACGCTAACGGCATCGTCAACGTGACGGCCAAGGATAAGGCGACGAATAAGGAGCACCAGATCCGTATCCAGGCCTCGGGTGGCCTCTCTGATGCCGATATCGACCGGATGGTGAAGGATGCCGAGGCCAATGCCGAGGCGGATAAGAAGCGGCGTGAGTTGGTCGAGGTGAAGAACCAGGGCGAAAGCCTGATCCACGCCACCGAGAAGTCGGTGAAGGAGTATGGCGACAAGGTCTCGGCCGACGACAAGGGCGCCATCGAGACCGCTATGACTGCCCTTCGCACGGCCCTCGAGGGTGATGATGCCGAGGTCATCAAGTCCCGCACCACGGATCTCATGCAAGCTTCCATGAAGCTCGGTGAGGCGATGTACGCCGCCAGCCAAACGCCGGAAGGCGGGGCGGATGCCGCTGCCGGTGAGGAGACTAAGAAAGACGATGTCATCGACGCCGACTTCCAGGAAGTCGATGACAAGGACCAGAAGAAGCGGGCATAAGGCGCACGCTGCATGCGGGGCCGGAGTGATCCGGCCCCGCATCACGTCTGGTTATCGACAATGGCGTGATTCCCGCGACGATGGGTGAGATCCGCCGGGGACTTTTGAGGACGGGGAATGTCGAAGCGGGACTACTACGAGATTCTTGGGGTCTCAAAGACCGCGACCGACGGCGAGATGAAGGTCGCCTTCCGCAAGCTGGCGATGACCTACCACCCGGATCGTAATCCGGGGAATGCGGAAGCAGAGCTCAAATTCAAGGAAATCAACGAGGCCTACCAGACGCTCACCGATGGGCAGAAGCGCGCGGCCTACGATCGTTTCGGTCATGCTGCCTTCCAGCAGGGGGGAGCGGGTGGCCCCGGATTTGGAAACGAGTTCGGCGACTTCATGTCGGACATTTTCGATAATTTCTTCGGCGATGGTCGAGGGGGGGCAGCAGCCGGGGGCGCGCGAGGCGGTCGCGGTGGCGCGACCCGTGAGCGCGGCGCAGACCTGCGCTACAATCTAGAGATCTCTCTTGAGGATGCGTTCGCCGGCAAGACCGAAACCATCACGATGGCGACGGCCGTAACCTGCGAAGTTTGCTCCGGCAGCGGTGCGAAGGCCGGGTCCAAGCCGAAGCCCTGCCAGACCTGCGGCGGCTACGGCCGCGTGCGGGCTGCCCAAGGGTTCTTTGCCATTGAGCGTACCTGCCCGGCTTGTCACGGGCGCGGAGAGATCATCGATAATCCGTGCGGTAATTGCTCCGGCGCGGGGCGCGTCACGCGGGAACGCACACTGTCCATCAACGTCCCGGCGGGCGTGGATGACGGTCTGCGCATCCGTCTGGCTGGAGAGGGCGAGACGGGACTGCGAGGCGGGCCGGCAGGCGATCTCTACGTCTTCCTGTCGATCAAGCCGCATACCTTCTTCCAGCGCGATGGTGCCGATCTTTTCTGTCGCGTCCCGATCTCCATGGTGACAGCCGCCTTGTCGGGTGAAATCACTGTGCCGGTCATCGATGGTTCGCAGACGGAAGTCCGCATCCCCGCGGGGACGCAGACCGCCAAGCAGTTTCGCATAAAGGGTCGTGGCATGCCGGTCCTGCGGTCGCGGGATGTCGGCGATCTTTATATTCAGGTCTTCGTAGAGACCCCGCAGAACCTATCGAAGCGTCAGCGCGAGCTCCTCCAAGAATTTAATAGTACGGCCTCCGAAGAGAACCACCCTGAGAGCGCAGGCTTCTTTTCTAAGGTGCGGGACTTCTTCGATGGTCTCAGCGGGGCAGCCCGCTCGTGACGGGCGTCCTCATCCGCGACGGCGGATCGAAACCGGCTCTTCGCCGTTGTAGCTGTGGCGGTGTTGCATCGGCGCCGCGAGCACGCTCCGCCCTTCCTGAAGATACGAGGCTTGTGTCTTGACGGACATCGCTCTTTTGTCGTCTAGCCTTAGCCTCCCACGCGTGATCTGAGGATAGTGGATCTTGTTGCCGCTACGCCGACCCAGCGCCAAAGCCTACGCCGCTACCGGTTCTGTCCGTGAACGGCGGGAGCCGCTGGAGGATGAAGCTCGCTTCCTGCGCTCTTGGTTCGAGAGGCCGCTCGTTACCGGTTCGGTGACGCCGTCGGGCAAGATGCTCGCGCGGATGATGGCATCCTATGTCGATCCTCGTACGCCGGGCCCCGTGATCGAACTCGGACCCGGTACCGGTCCGGTGACCGAGGCACTCATCCGCCGGGGCATCGAGCAAGAACGTCTCGTGCTCGTGGAGTACAATCCGGATTTCTGCAAATTGCTGCAGAAGCGTTTTCCTCGCGCTACGATCCTGCGCGGCGACGCCTACAACATGAAACAGACGATCGGTGAGTTGCTCACTTCGAAGGCCGCCGCAACCGTCTCCAGCCTGCCGCTGTTCACCAAGCCTCTCGAGCAACGTCTCGATCTTCTCAATGCCGCGCATACGATGATGCATCCGGGTTCGCCCTTCGTGCAGTTCACCTATGCGGTGGTGCCGCCGATCCCCGAACGCTGCGATGCCGGGAGCTATACAGCCAGTCGCTCGAGCCGTGTATGGCTCAACCTTCCACCAGCACGGGTCTGGGTTTACCGCCGTCCCTGAGTCATTGCTGCCGAACGTTGGCTGAAGAGCCGGCTCATCCACGGTTCAGCCCATTGCTCCTAAGGTCTGGCTACAGCGCCGGGATCGCCCCGGCGTAGCAATCGACGGAGGCTGACATGGCGTTTCGCGCATTCGCACATCGGATGAGAGGTTGGTTTGCCGCTGCGGCCCTCGCCGTCGGCGTTGTTGGCATGTCACCGGGCATCGTTCAGGCAGCACCCCTTTCCCCTTCCGTAGCCTTGGCCGATCCGGCACAGGCCGGTATCGTTCCCGTTCAGTACGGTTGGGGCGGGCACCATCATCATCACCATCGTAGGCACCATGGCTGGGGTGGACATCATCGCCATGGCTGGGGCGGGCACCGTGGGCACGGCTGGGGCGGTCACGGTCATCATGGATGGCGCCCGCGCCATCACGGTTGGGGCCACCATCACCATCACGGGCATCGCCACGGCGGTTACTATCGCTTCTAGTAAAAAAAGCTCCAGCGGGCTCGTCCGCTGGGGCTTCTTCTTGGTTTCCCATAGGACCAATCCATCCCTTTCCAGGGCATAAAGAATCTCGCCTTCGGCATGGGCATCGGTGCCATTCACGACACTCGCGTTCTCTGACGAGGCCGGGCAGTTCTTGAACTTAAACGGCGCGGGCGGTTCCTCTTTCAGCGCTAGCTGTCGTGCTCCTCAAGCGATCCGTTGGGCAATGTCCGGAGGCGGTTGAGGGGCATCGGGGGCGATCCGGTAGGCAGCACGGAGGGCTACTTCAGCGGCATCGGCCTGGGCTTCTGTCCGCGCATGAATGATGCCGAGGAGATCGGCTGTATCTCCTGGGCGGGCGAGTGATGAGAAGCCGACTACCGGGTCGATATCGTCTTGTGGCCGGGTACGGCCGCCGCCGAGTGAAATAACAGCAAGCCCGAGTTTGCGAGTCTCTACCCGAGCGACTGTACCGGTCGTGGTCATCGTCACCCGGCGGATCACCGGTGCGACGGAGCAATATTGGTCGGTTTTTTCGATGAAGTCCGCAGGCCCCCCCAACTCAGCCAGCATCCGTCCGAAGATTTCGAGCGCCCGTCCGGAGTCGCGTGCCTGCTCGACCCTGCGGGATGCGTCGTCGAGATCCTTGGCAAGGCCGCCCAGCATCAGCATCTCGGCACAGAGCGCCACGGTTACGGCATGGAAGGCTGGTTCACAGGAGCGACCGGTGAGGTAATCCACCGCATAGGAGACTTCGAGGGCGTTGCCGGCGGAGGAGGCCAGGGGAGCGTCCATGTTAGTGATAAGCGCGACGGTTTTCAGCCCAGCGCCCTTGGCGACGGTAACGATGCTTTCCGCGAGAGCCTGTGCCTCCTTCGTCTCCGCCATGAACGCTCCGGAGCCCGTCTTCACATCCATCACGAGACCGTCGAGCCCGGCCGCGAGCTTCTTCGACAGGATCGATGCCGTAATCAAGTCGAGAGATTCCACCGTGCCGGTGACGTCGCGGATGGCGTAGAGCCGCCGGTCCGCTGGAGCTAGGTCGGCCGTCTGTCCGATGATGGCGCAACCGACGGAGCGGGTGACGCTGCGGAAACGATCGAGGCCGGGTGTCGCGTCGTAGCCGGGAATGCTCGCGAGCTTATCGAGGGTGCCGCCGGTATGGCCCAGGCCGCGGCCGGAGATCATCGGTACGTAACCACCGCAGGCAGCCACCATGGGTGCCAGAGCGAGGCTGACCGTATCGCCGACGCCGCCGGTGGAGTGCTTGTCGAGCACCGGGCCGGGCAAATCCCAATTCAGCACTGAACCCGAATGGGTCATCGCCCGCGTTAGGGCCACGCGCTCGGCCAGTGACAGGCCACGGAAAAACACAGCCATGGCGAAGGCAGCGGCCTGCCCCTCGGTCACCCGCCCATCGGCGAGACCGGAGATGAAGTCGGCGATCTCGGCATCAGCGAGAATGCGTCCATCCCGCTTGGCCCGGATCAGCTCCTGCGGCAGCATCAAGCGCGGCCTCCAAGGCTCGCAGTCAACGCGTCATGCAGGCTGCTCGCCCCGATGCGGAAAGTCTGCGGCTCGACCCAGCCCGGCCCCATGATCCGGTCGGCGATGGCGAGATACAGGGCGGCATCGGCCACGGTTCGCAATCCGCCCGAGACCTTAAATCCGACAGGGCGATCACTGTCCCGGATAGCGGCGAGCATCGCCTCCGCGGCCTCCGGCGTTGCGGAGATGACGCTCTTGCCCGTTGAGGTCTTGAGGAAATCCGCCCCCGCGGCGATGGCGAGGCGGCTTGCCTTGGTGACTTGGCCGATCCCCGGCATCGCTCCGGATTCGAGGATCACCTTGAGAATGGCGCGCCCTGCAATCTCCCGCACGGCCTCAATCATCCCTGCCGTAGTCCTCGTGTCACCGGCAAGGTACGCCCGATAGGGTAGGACGAGATCGATCTCATGCGCGCCGTCATGCAGCGCTTCGGCAGTATCCTCCACCGCGCGCTCGATATCCGTGCCTCCGGCTGGGAAGTTGATCACCGTGGCGATACGCACCGGAGTCCCGGCCAGCAACTCGACGCAGCGCCCGATATGCTGGGGCCAGACGCAGACAGCGGCGACACGGCTTGCCCGGGCCTTGCCGCAAAGCGTCGCTATGGCCTGATCCGAACAAGAATCGCCGAGATCGGTGAGATCGAGAAGGGGCAGCGCGCGTCGGGCAACGGCGGTTTCGGAATGATGGGGATCGTCGCTCATGCTCTTTCCTACAGCCGTGCGACGAACGCGTCGATGAGACGGGCGAGGTCGAACGCGGCAGCGGCGGCCGCGCGCTTGGTCTCGTCGTGGTGCGGATCGCCGTCTCCGATCCCGGCGGCAAGGTTCGTAACCACCGAGATGGCCGCGACCCGCAGGCCGAAGAAGCGGGCGAGGATCACCTCCGGAACTGTCGACATGCCCACCAGATCGGCGCCGAGGCGCCCCGCCATACGGATCTCGGCCGGAGTCTCGAAGCTTGGCCCCGAGAACCATGCATAGACTCCGTGATGCAAGGGAATCCCGCATTCCCTTGCCGCTTCGTGGAGGGTTTCGCGCGCAGCCGAATCATAGGCGCCGACAAGGGGGACGAAACGACCATCACCCGTCTCGCCGATCAGCGGATTGAGGCCCGACAAATTGATGTGGTCTGCGACAGCCACAAGGCTGCCCGGGCCCGCCTGCGCCATCAACGATCCAGACGCATTGGTGAGGAGTAGGAGCGGGACGCCAAGCGCCTTTGCGACCCCCAGAGGCACCTTCATGACGGCGGCGTTGCCGGTTTCGTAGGCGTGGCTCCGTCCTTCGAAAACCAGCACCCGTCGCCCGGAGAGGCGCCCAGCATGGAGGGTGCCGCCGTGACCGGTCACGCCAGGGGAGGGAAAGCCTGGAATCCCCGAATAGGCGAGGGAGATGCTGTCTTCGAGCTTGCCGGCGACCAGCCCGAGGCCAGTGCCGGTGACGATGGCGGCATCGTAGGGTCCGCCGAAACCGTGGCGACGCACCGTGTCGGCGGCGAGGGAGATGGCTGTGTCAGACATCGGCGCACGGCTTGGTGCGGTGCAGATTGTCCGGCCCGAAAGACTGAGGGAGTAGTGCCTCCAGGGTGAAGCTGTGTCGGATACCCTCCGGGCCGGCGATGTGGATCGGCGTTTCGGGGGGGGCGAACTCCCTGATGCGCTGGCGGCAGGCGCCGCATGGCGTCACCAGAATCGGGCCGTTGCCTGTGATGAGGATAGCGGCGATGGCGCGTCCGCCGGCCGCGATCATCGCGGCGATGGCGCCCGCCTCGGCGCAGGTGCCGACGGGATAGGCCGCGTTCTCAACGTTGCATCCGGCATGCAGGCGGCCGTGCTCGTCCCTCAGGGCGGCGCCGACGGGAAAGTTCGAATAAGGCGCGTAAGCGCGGGCTTTCGCCGCGCCGGCGGCATCGAACAGAGCAGCGAGATCCGCGTCGATCGTGTCCGCCATCGCATGGGGTCCGGTAGGAGGATTCGACGGCTGTTAGAACAGGAACGCGACCGGCCTGTCGAGCGCCATCGGACGTCATCAAGCGCCATCGACACGGCGTCGGCGCGATCCTAGAACGCTCCTTCGATGGTCGCACTTGAGAAGCGGGCGAGACATGCTGGGTCGGTTCGAACGCAAGGCCTCTGGCGAGGCGACGGTGGAGTACGGCGACGGCACCATGCGCGTCGTCAAGCCCGGAAGCTTCGTGCGCTGCGCGGTCACCGGCGAGCCGATCGCCCTCGACAATCTTCGTTACTGGAGTGCCGAGCTCCAGGAGGCTTACATCACGCCCGAAGCGGTGATGAAGCGTCTGGCTGAGCTCGGTCGTTCGGCGGGCTGAACGCCTCGACGACGCGTTTCACCTGCGCAAGCAGCCGGCTCTCGTCCGTGAACCGAAGGGTCACGCCGAGCGCCGTCACCCCCGCGGCGAAATCCGCGGGCAGGCGCACCATGTCCTTCTCCGTCGTTACCAGCATCGCGCCCAAAGCCTCGGCCCAAGCCGCGAGGCCGGCGACATCCGCGGCACGATAGGGGTGGTGATCCGGGAAGGACCGGGTCTCGACCAGGGTCGCTCCGGCCTCCACCAGCGTATCGAAGAATTTCCGCGGCCGCCCGATCCCGGCGAAGGCGAGCACGGGCTTTCCCGCAACCGCAGCGGGCACTGTCGGGACCAACTTGGCTCGATGGACCGGCAAGCCTCGCGATGCCGCCTCCGTCGCGAGGTCCTCGCCCCGGCCGCCATCGCCGATGACGACGAGGCCATGGACGTGACGCCATTGGCGCGAGAGCGGTGCGCGGAGAGGACCTGCCGGAAAAGCGAGGCCGTTGCCGATTCCGCTGACGGCGTCGACCACGGCGAGGGAAAGGTCCTTGGCGAGGCTCGGATTCTGGAGCCCGTCATCCATCACCACCACGCCGGCACCGAGAGCGCGGCAGAGTTCCACCCCGGCAGGCCGGTCGCGGGCCAGGATTGTTAAAGCGCTGCGGGCTAGCAGGAGCGGCTCGTCGCCGACATCCGCCGATCCATGCCGAGACGGATCGACGGCGATCGGCCCGGTCAGACGTCCGCCGTAGCCACGGGTCAGGAAGGCTGGCTTCAGGCCGATTTTCCGCAGCATCGCTGCCAGGGCGAGAGCGGTCGGGGTCTTGCCCGCGCCGCCAAGGGTGAAGTTGCCGACGCAGATGACGGGGCAGGCCGCCTTGTTGCCGGCGCGGTCCATGCGGGCGGCGACGCGCGATCCGTAGATTTCCCCGAGCGGCGCCAGCAATCGGCCGAGGGGATGGCCGGGCAAGTCCCAGAAAACCGGGGCTCGCATCAGGAGGCGATCAGGGCAGAGAGTTTCATCTGGGCGATGAATGGATCGAGGATCGCCAGGGTGCGTTCCACCGCCCCTTCGAACGGACGCAAGGCGGCGTTTCCGGCATCGGCCATGGCGCGGGACCGTCGGGGGTCGAGGAGGAGTGCGCCGACAGCCGCTGCCAGCTCCCCGGCATCCGCCACCATCAGGGCCCCGCCGGCCTCGTCCAGGGCGTGGTAGACCTGTGCGAAGTTCTGCACGTTCGGCCCATGCAGGATCGCCGCATCGAGACGGGTCGGTTCGATCGGATTCTGGCCGCCGCGTTGCGTCATGGAACCTCCAAGGAAGACCAGCGGCGCGAGGCGATAGAACAGACCCAATTCCCCGAGCGTATCGGCGACATAGACGTCGACGTTGCCGTGGGGGCGACCGCCGCGGGAGCGAAGCGTGCTTCGAAGCCCGAGGGCGGAGGCGCACGCCGCCACGTCCTCGCCGCGCTGGGGGTGACGCGGCACCACCACGGTGAGAAGATTCGGCACTCTCTCCTGCAAGGCGGCGTGAGCTTCGGCGATCGTGGCATCCTCGCCGGGATGCGTGCTGGCCGCGACCCAGACCGGACGGTCGCCGATGACGTCGCGCAGATAGGCGAGCTGCTGATCGTCTGCAGGGGGCACGGCCGAATCGTATTTCAGGTTGCCGGCGATGCTCACGCGCGGTGCGCCGAGCCTTTCGAAACGCTCGGCATCGTCCCTGGTCTGCGCGAGGCAGATTGCGATGCGCGAGAGCAGGGCTTCGGCGGTGCGCGGCGAGCGAACCCAGCCCTTGAACGACCGCTCCGACATGCGGCCGTTGACGAGGAGCAGCGGGATGCCGCGCCGGTGCAGGGCGATGACGGTGTTCGGCCAGATCTCCGATTCCGCCACCAGCGCCAGGTCCGGCTGCCAGTGATCGAGGAACCGTTCGATCCAGCGCGGCGCGTCGAGGGGCATGTACTGATGGACCGCGCCCGCGGGCAGGCGCCGCCCGATCAGTTCGGCGGCGCTGCGCGTCCCCGTCGTGACGAGGACGCTGAAGCCCCGGGCGATCATGCCGTCGACCAATCCGACGAGCGAGAGGGCCTCGCCCACGCTCGCTCCGTGCATCCAGACCAGGGACCCGCTCGGGCGGGCTCGTCCGGCAAGGCCGCGACGCTCAGGCAGGCGCCCGGGATCCTCCTTGCCCTGGCGGGAGCGCCAGGCCAGAAGGCCCGCCACCGCCGGTTCACCGACATAGAGGCCGAAGCGATAAGCCCGTAGAGCGATGGTGAGCGGGGGAGCCTTCACGAAAACGGCCCGAGGGCCAGGGACCCGGCCACCGGATCGACGACCCGGTCCGGGCGGCCGACGAGGGTGTAGGCCCGGTCGTGAACCCGGTTCATCTCGTTCTCCAGGCGCTGACGCAAGCGCTCCAAATCCTCCGGATCGACGTCGCGCGGGACGAGGACCGGTTCACCGAAGACCATGGCACCCCTGCCGAAGGGCAGCCCGAAACAGGCCTTGTCCCAGCTGTTGAAGCGCAGATGCCGGCTCGTGACGACCGCGACGGGAATGATCGGCCGACCGGAGAACCGCGCCAGTGTCAGGATGCCGAGATCGCAGCGGCGTGACACCTTCGGCACGTCGGCGCTGAAGGCGACGCTCTCGCCATCCTTCAAAGCCCGGATCATGGCGCGCAGGCCTTCCGCGCCGCCTTTCGCCTTGGCATCCCGCACGGCGCGTCCGCGTGCCCCGGAGGCCCGGATGACGCGGACACCCATTCGGGTGAGGGCGATGGTGTTGATGTTGCCATCCGCCGACCGCGAGATGATCGTCGCGATCCTGTCCTGCGGACGGCGCATGAACGAGATCATCGTATGCTGGCCGTGCCACATGCCGGCGATGAACGGCGATTTCCCGTCGAGCCAGCGGTGCGGCTCGGCCGGTTCGACCGTGAAGCGGTTCGTTGCGCGCACCAAGCGCAGATAGTGGAAGGCGACGAAGCCGAGGCTTTTCTGAACCGGTGGCGACCGGCCGACGCGTTTGAGTAGGCTCATACACTCGGTTCCGCGGGCCGGACGTTCGGCCCTTCGTCCGGTCGGCCCTCAGGGCGCACGCGCGGCCGGTTGCGTCGTCTGCGCATCCGCCGAACGGCGCTCGCTCGGGAGCATGGCCGGTCCCGCGTGGTCTAGCGCCGTTCGAATTACCGGCGCAACCTCGCCGGGGCGGGCCCGACCTCATCCGTTCGACGGAACGGCCATCATGTAGGGGAGGAAGCACCGTATCGGAGCGCCGACGCGGTCCTCTATGATGTGTGAGCTTGCGCCGTCGCGATCCTGGATTCGAACGCGCGAGCGACGATTTGCGAGGCTTGACGCGGCAGCCGCCAGTGGCGAAGGCGAGGCCCTCATCCGAAACGGAGACCGATGTTTCGCCTCGCCCATCTCACCGATCCGCATGTCGGCCCTATCGCACGTCCTCGCCTGCGCCAGCTTCTGGGCAAGCGCGCCACCGGCTATGTGAATTGGCGCCGCGGGCGCAGCCGACACCACGACATGGAGATCCTCGCGGCGCTGGTGGCCGATCTGCGGACACAGCCCCACGATCACATCGCCTGCACCGGCGACCTGTGCAACATCGGTCTGCCGAGTGAGTGGTCGACGGCTAGGGTCTTCCTCGAAGCACTCGGCGCTCCAGACGATGTGAGCTTCGTTCCGGGCAATCACGACGCCTATGTGCGCGGCTCGCTCGAAGGGCTGTTGAAGGCGTGCCGCGCCTGGACCTCCGGTGACGATGGCACCGACGGCATCTTCCCCTATCTCCGGCGCCGTGGACCGCTCGCCCTGATTGGGGTCTCGTCCGCGATTCCCACCAAGCCCTTCGTCGCCAGTGGGCGCCTCGGCTCGTCGCAGATCGAGTCTGTCGAGACCATTCTGAAACGCCTGGGCGCCGAGCCCGAACCACCGTTTCGCGTGGCGATGATCCATCATCCGCCGCAGCCAGGGGGGGCGTCGCCCGGGCGCGAATTGAAGGACGCGGATGCGTTTACGGCGATGATCGCGCGCGCCGGCGCGGACCTGATCCTGCACGGGCACAACCATGTGGGGAGCATCGCCTTCGTCGAAGGCCCCGGTGGTGCCGCCGTCCCGGTGGTCGGAGCGCCTTCGGCCTCGGCGGTGTCGCACGGCGGCACCTTGCACCGCCGCGCGAGCTATCATGTCTATACGGTCAGAAAGGCCGACAACCGTTACGTGATCGAAGCCAAGGAACGCGGGTTGACGGAAGCCGGGGCGATTGCCGACCTCCGGGTGTTGCAGTTGACGCGAAGATGACCGCTCACCCGCCGGCGATGCCAGATCAGGCCGTCAATCCCACCAGGGGGCGCTGGGCCTGGCGGGAGATGCTGGCCTGATACAGCTCTGCCTGAAGCCGCGTGAGGCCGCTCACGAGGGCCGTCGGACCCCGATAGACCGTATAGGTGCCATCATGGGTCGGTTTGACGTGAATCGTCTGGGACATGGACTGTCTCCCGGCCTCGAGGAATCGGTCGATTCTTTCTTTCGGAGTAGGTAGTGTTAATCGGGCGTTCATCCGCCGCAAGTGTGGCAGACGCCTACTTAGTCCACATTCGTCATTGCATCGCACTCCGACCCGAGCGGTGCTCACACACCTCCGGCACAAGAACACGTTCACGATCAACGACGGACAGCAGATTGGTGCGTCGCACAACGATACATATTTCGCGTCGGTAGCGCTCTGTGCTCAGGCCGATTTGGGCAGTGGCGAAAACTCTTACGGATCATGAGGGCGACCTGACAGCCCACCCTGCGCTGAGCAAGCTGCCGGGCGGACGCCGCGTCATATCGTTGCGGATGAAGCCGTGAGGGGATCACGTAGGCCGCTGCCGGCAAGGTGCGGTGATGGGCTGTCAGAACACAACTGGAAACGACATCGTCACCACCGTGCCGCGCTCGAACCGCGACGCGATCTCGAACTCGCCCGACCATCCCATGACGATCCCCTTGACGATGGCGAGGCCTAAGCCGGTGCCCTGACCCTCGGTCTTTGTGGTGAAGAAAGGATCGGTCGCACAGGCCGCGACTTCTTCGGACATGCCACACCCATCGTCGATCACCACGAGCTGAAGGCATGGCACCTCGGCAGGACCCGCGGTGAAGCGCCGGTTGCAACGGTCGACCCGCACCGTGATGCGCGATGCCTCGGCCTGCATGGCGTTCTGGACGAGATTGAGCAGGATCTGGGTGACCTCGCTCTCCGTGGCGAGAACCGGGCTCTCGGTATCCCGAATCGCGACATCGAGAGGCGGACGCAGCATTGGCTGGAGGAACGCGCAGGCATTCTCCACCTCATGGCCCAAGGGTATGGCTTCGGGTACCCTGCGCTCCTGTCTGACATAGGCCAGGATGTTGCGGATGACCCCGACCGCCTGATCGGTGCAGGCGAGGATGGTTTCGAGGTCTGCCCGCTCGGGCGCATTCGCCTCGAAATCCGCGAGCATGATCTCCGTCATGCCATGGACCGGCTGAAGCAGGTTATTCAGTTCGTGCGCCACCGAGCCGACCATCTGGCCGAGGGTCTCGAGGCGCTGACGCTCCCGTTCCGTCCGCTTGCTCTCTTCCTGCCGCTGCCGTTCAAGCAGTTCGAGCTTGCTCCCGAAGGCAATGGCCGCCGCGATGGCCAGGGCGCTCAGACGACGGGGCTGCGCGCGAGTGGTATCACCGCGCCCTGGCTACTCGATGAGGTGATGTATGGCTCAGCGTTCCGTATCTCCGTCGAGGCCGTGCTCGTGCCCGACCGTCAGCCCGGTGACACGGTCGTGCTCGACAACGTGCCGCCCAACAAGGTCGGCGGTATCCGCGCGCGAGCGCATCGAAGCGGCTTGCGCGCGGCTGCTCTATTCTCCAATCTGAAGCCGAGACTTCATCCGATCGAGCGGGCTTTTGCCAAGCTCAAGGCCCTGCTACGCACCGAGGCGGCTCGCATCATCCCCAACCTGCGGGACGCCATTAGACCCGCGCTGACACGCTTCCAGCCAACCGGGTGCCGCAACTATCCCGCCGCCGCGGGATACCACGCAAGCTCCGATGCCGCTCTAACTCGCAAGAATTTCAGAAATCTCAAGCGCAGCTGAGGTTACTTCCTCGCCATAGCTGAGAAAGCGTTTGGTATACTTTCCTTGAGTATTATAGTTCTGTACGAGCGCCGATATAGAATCAACATTGAACTGGTTGAGTCTATTCAAAGGAAAATGAAAGTCTTCCAATCCTTCTTCAGTCAGTTGGAGGCATGTTTTATCATCAGATCGGTCCTGCCGAAGGGCATCGATGCTGAAAACTGGAACATCCGAGGCCATAGCGAAAACAAGAGGATGGTATCGCCCCAACGAGAAAACAGCTTTGGAATGAGATATGATGGATTTAACTTTCTTGGGCTCGAAATACATTTTCCCAAGCATATGAGAGTCCAGACCAAGACGCTTAGTCATATTCTCATCTGAACCATCAAACGGTATAATAACAATATCAAGTGCATTTTTACTTGCGTAGCCCTGAATTGTTTCAAACGTTTTCAAGGTCAAATCTCGATCCTTGTTTGTATCGCTACGTATTACGACAACGACATAATCTCTATGAGGAACGAAATTTGCCGGCTCCACGGGTAAAGCAAAAGCCCAATCAGGGAGATACCTAGCCTTAACTCCAATCTTACTGCACATAGCAATAGAATGCCTATGTCGAACACTAAACCAATCTGCTGCTGCAAGAAAATTTCTTGAAACCTGATTAAAACTTTCGTCCGAATCTTTGTAAAACTCTCCCGTTATATGAACGCCGGCATGAATAATTTTTTTATTGTTTCGCCAAGCAAACATATACTGGTCCCAGCCGAACCCCAGACCTAGCCCCCCACCTCCTAAGATCATGCCCACCGTTTCCCGGTTTGCCAGTAGACCTCTATGAAGACTGCCACAAACTTCTGACGATTTATAAGGGAACACCCCCTGCTTCTGAAGGCTCAGAGCGCTTTCAAGCTTATTGACCGACACCACTATTTGGAACGCAGATGAATAAAACCCATGCATCGTCTGAAGCAAGGCTTCATCCCCGCAATTTCCATTTCCGTAATAGCCACGGATAACTAGCTTCTTCATGTTAATTCCAAACTTCACGCCAAAGACTTCAGTAGAAAAGAAGCTTTTCTACTAGTGTTGGTTGGCAATGGCTCGCATCTTCTGGGAGCTCTGATCAATCATGGCTTTATATTCGTTGAATCTTCCGTCGGTAAGTGCACCGGCCATCTCGTGGGTCGTCCGCATGAGTCGCTCTGACGTAAAGTCCACAAAATTTCCTTGATGGAAAATGCTATCACCGAAACCCTCCTCTCTTAACAGAAGGCTGGTTTTATGTTTCGATTCCTTTGCGTACCAGTAATCGACGGAAAAAGTAGGGACATGTTCTGATAGTCCAAAAACAATAGGATGGAACCGTCCAAAGGATACTACTGCAAGTGCTTTGGAAATAAGGTACTTCGCCTTCTCGGGCGAAAAGTACAAATCGGGAACGTTTAAATCGCTGAATCCAAGCATCTTAGTTAGCATAGCATCGCCCTTATCGAAGGGCAGGACGACCATCTTTGCACCGAGAGCATCGATAAATCTTTGCATCTCGAAGAGCCACGGCTTGATAAGCTCAGCATCATTCGGAGGCCTTCGCCGAAACGTCACCACAACATACTTTTCAGGAACGGGAGGACTCCAAACTTCTGACTCAAGACCGAAAGCCCAATCAGGTAAGAATTCACCAGGTATATCGTATTTATTCAACGACTCTAGGGAAAACTTGTCTCGAACAGTTGTCATATTCGCCAAGAGAAGCATTGAACGTGTAGCTTGCAGGAAATCCTTATCTTTGCCTTCAAAAAAATCGTCGTGAATGTGAACGCCAGAATGAATGAATGCTTTCCCTGCTCTTCTTGCACAGATTAACTGGTCATACCCGAAACCCAGGCCCAATCCGCCCCCACCCAGGAAGAAGGTCGAAACTTCTGGACTCATAACTTTTCCGCGAGCTAAACTTGAAATGATAGTATGTTGTGAGTATGGAAAACGCTTCCGCCAATCGTCCTTAGGTGTTCCTGGAGTGTTGACGGAAATTTTGTAGTTAAATTCTTGCCCTAAGTGGCTAAGAATGGATCTTAGCAAAGCTTCATCGCCCATATTTCCTTTGCCATAAAATCCCCGTAAGACTATGGTTCTTGAATTTTTTACAGTTTCGTCCGGGCTCAGCATGTTTCTAGCCTTCAAGTTCTAGGTCTGATAGCAACAAATTGGACATCATGCTCCGCCAGCGGGAAAGCGCTGACGGCTACAATGCAGCATGCATACATTACCAGTCCTACCAATCGCTGGCATAATTTGCAAATTCATCGGGAATGTGTTCGACGCTAAAAATCTCCTGTTGAATCCTGCGGCGTGACAGAATTACAAAAACTTCATTCGAGAAGTAAACTCGCCAATGCTTCGGTGGAGCTTTAGACAGGATCGCGGCATAAGACTCAAATTTTCCCTTATGGATAACGATAAAGTTGACGTTAATAGGAGATGTCGCCGCATCGACCGAAATTGCCCTCGGCGAAATTTCACTCATCTCTTTTGGTACGATTGCTCGACCATTGGGTGACTGTTCAACGGCGCGCCAAGCTTCTTCCCAAAACTGGTCTGGTAATCGAGCGCGCCGTTCCGAGACATTATTATGTCCTCCAAAATTTAATCGGCTAGTGCCTTTTCTTATTAAAGACCAGGGCTCGGGAAGAATGCCAAGAGGTACACCAAGCTCCTCTGCGTGCTTGAACGGCGCTCTCCAAAAATCACTTTCAAGTGTTTCTCCCGCATACTCTTCACCGAAGACAAGCAAAAATAGTGCGTCCATTACCTCGGTATTATCGATGTTAAGAGAAGCACTGTGCTCGAGCTCGCGTATGAGTTCATACGGTGCGTAATATATTGGTCGATAGCTCGAAGGTAGTGATTTACCACGTACGAATAGATCATTTATTCCGTACGTAGTTTCGAGATGCGCTTTCGAAATGTTGGAAACATTTAAATAATAGAAATTAATGGGGCTCATGAAACTTGTCAGGGCATTATGCGATTCAGAAATCATCTCCAGATATTCTATGCTGTCGATGATGTCGGTTTCCGTGTCGTCCATACCGACAATGACGATGCCAGCTGCCGCTTCCCTGTCTACAACGTTCTTAAGAATGGCTCGGCGGTCGCTTCCTTTGATATCAGACCAATAGTTTTTGTAGTTGTCGTTGTGCATGACATCATAGAATATTTGTTCGATCGCAAGCGTGAATTCTTCGTTTGTCAAACATGCGAACTCAGTTCGAAAGAAATGTGTCCTTCCGCGGAAATGTCGAGGATCAGGCCTCCGGGGTGTAAGCTCGGTGCCAACCCTGCGAGGGAAAACCGAGATAAGTGATTGGATCCATTTTAGGCGATCATCGAGATCGTCATTTGGGTAGCCACTAGCTGCCAGGACACTTAGAATTTCATCAGCACGAAGACCGGCAACCCGGTACAAATATGTGATCACGTATTTGGCGGGTAGGGCTGTCAGTACCTGTGCAGAAGCTATATTCCCGCTCCGTTGGGCAAAGCCCCGTTGACTGCCGTAGGCATCCTTCAAAGCTTCGAGCTTGGAATAGATAATTTCAGGGTATGTATACAATGAAGGTTTCAGCGTTTTAAGTACGATTTCTGCCAAGCGCCTGACCATCTTAAGATTGGCATCGACTTGCAGATCCATCTTGACTGCTTTTGATATCGCACGAGTAAGCGCTGTTTTATCGCGTGCATCTAAGGACGTGTTCACAGAAATATTATCGCTAATTCTATCGAGACTACTGGCTATAAATTGATTCGAGGAAGCGAGCACGAGATATTCATCTGGCCTTGCCGAGCTGCTTATGTTTCGATCACGACTCAACCGAAATTCAACCTTACCGGATTTGGGTAGAGAGGACAGATTATTGCTGATCCAATCATGATCTACGCCGTTTGTAACAGGTTGAGACAAACTAGATACAATCTCAATCTCCGCCATATCTTCGGAAGATTTACTGGTTCTCATGAGCAAATCTGAAAGAATTAGTTTGTGTCCAGACTCTCTGAAGTTCCTCTTACGATACGCAGTGAACTCGCTTGTCGGAATCGAATGAAGGTCCTGGAGAAACCTCTGATAAACTAACCGCATATCGTTATGCTTGACGAAGTTTGCTGCTCTTTCAGCGGCAGTCTGCCATAGATCAGAATCGGTAGTTAGAGATTGGATCATTTCATGCATTGAATCTTCATCGCATAAAATCAAGGCATCACTGCAATCTTCAAATTGCGGGACACACGAGGCAATGACAGGAATTCCCAAATTCAAAAGAAATCTGACAGATCCACTGGTTGCCGAATGTTTGATTGGATCTTGTGCAACAGCGGCAATTGTCGCTGTCTTCAACCTATTGAGCAAAACGTCTTCTTCACAGAAGTCAGAGAATATCGTCGCATCCACTCCCTTCTGGCGGGCATGATTTTTGAGATCGTTGACAAGACTCTGGTCGTGTGTTGCAAAATTTCCGATAAATTTGACGCCCGCGCGAGAGCAAATATCGATCAGCTTTATTGGACGTTTGTTCGGAGACAACAGGCCAAAGCTCGCCATCGTTCTTGGGATTTCGGCTTGCGTACTGTCATCCTGTGTAACATGACTTGAAATATTGAGTCCATCGTATGTAAATATTCCGTGCTCTAAATATGGAATTCCGAGATCAAAACAGCCTTGAGCATTGAGGTGGAAAATCGGAATTGACGAACTAAATAACTGCATATTTGTCATATTTAGAACGTGATCTTTTACAACTATCGTGTGCATGATTATCGCTGCACGGGAAAATGTATTATAGGAAAGATATTTTTCTACAGTTGAGATGACAGCGGATGTTGTTTCACCTGCACCGAGGTGTGACAAATGATCAAAAAGTCCATATTCATGTTGAATCAGAATTGTTTTAAAAATAGGCTGATTCGGCTCCATCAAAGTCTCAGCCTTAGTCATCAACGCATATTCAACGCCTAGACGTTTAAGCGACTCTGCAACGTAACTTGAGTATCGCGCAATCCCGCACGCTTTACCTAATGAAGGACAAATGATAGCTACAGGACCAACTACGGTTTGACTGTATTCGCTCACCTTAAAAGCCTCCTATTTGGTTCTATATACTTCATAGATTGCGAGTTTAGTACAAAATCTGACTAAGCGTCCAAAATTTATTGACAGCAATTCTTGCTATGATTTGGATAATATCCAGGGGTTCCCATGCTTATTAGAAATATATTTCATAATCTCGCTCCTCGTAAGCATCATTATTATATCCCCTTCGAGAAATCTGTTCGCAGTTTCGTGACTTTTATTCCGATCGTTCCTTGAGCGCAATTTTTTTGTGGCAGCGATGGCGCGTCTGAAAGCTTGCCTTTCTGTGCGTCTCACCCGCAGAAGAATTGCCTCCGCCGATCGCTCGCGCAGCGTGTTTTCTTCCTTCATCGAGATGAAGGCGCGCATGATGTTCCAACGGTCGAGGTGGGGGCAATGCCTTCGTGCTCGTCCTCGCTTTTTGTGAACCATTGTGGTGTCGCTGTCCGATAGAGTCTCAGGCTGTTAAGCGCCTGCTTACTTCGGAGTGAGCGCATCGAGCATTGGCTGCGCGTTGGAACGTGTTCAGCTTAATAGTTGAGTCGCACTGAATCAAAGGGTATGCCAGCCAGATCCTGACGGGCTGCGAGAGCAGCCCCTGCCTTATTTCGTGAATTGCGGAATTGGTTGATTGAGCAAGGTATCCCTGCCGGTACAGGTCGTCCATTAAGCTTCTTCTTGCGTAACGTATCATCCAAAGAGCGGCACTAAGGGAAGGCTAAGTGCACGCGACTTGTGCGATGCGCCTACGAGCTGCTGATGCTCCGACTCAGGGCTTCGGTTATAGGGGCGTTTGTCACTTCCCGTGCATTTTTATGGAACGTAGCCGCCGTAAGTGGCATCGGCAGTATAGGCCTTGGTCAAGCTGGATGGGGGAGCGGAGAGGTGCTTGACGATGGCTTCCGACACCTGGGGTACTTCTTCACCCCCTGCGATGGTACGCTTCGAGGTAGAAGGGCCGCAACGAGGCCCAGGCGATGCACGTCACAGCGCGTAGCCGTGCAAACGTGTCCCGGAGCGCCCCTCGAGGTGATTGAGGCTGATTTCTTCCGTAAGCTGCTTGGGCCTCTGCCCGCCGCCCGAACGCGCCTTGATCTTGCCGGTTAACGCGCTGCGTGCCGTGTCGAATGGCAGGTTGTGGAGGTAGTACTTGCGCTTACCGGATGAGTGTCATTCGCCCACCAGCCAGACCTTTGCTCTCAGTAGATGTCGGTTGTTGCACCAAGCTGGACCATTGCCGGCTCACAGTGGAGGGCAGCGAACCGATCTGAGAGATCCCCCTTGGTGCCCTCGCACTACGCCACAAGCTGCTCAAGCGGCTCATTCAGCATCGCCTCAGCTCGCTACGGCTAGCGGTCAGATCTGGGCTGACGGGCAAAAGCGGCCAATCGGAAACGTAGGCTCTCTGGTTCTCCACGACGCCCACCGCCCAGCGAAGGCCCCACGCATTGTGGCCGTGGCGGAAGTCAGCGCTGACGCGGTAGCCTGCATCAGCCAGCACTATGTTGAAGCCCAGCCCCTCCGCCCTAGGTCGTGAACTTAAAATGGGTTGTGGATCAAGGCGAGGATTATCGGGTCTCCCGCCCTTGGATGGAAGTGCCGATGGCTCGGTTTGATCTGACGGATGCGGAATCGGCGGTGATCGAGTCGGTCCTGCCGGCAGACACACGCGGTGTCGAGCGGGTGGACGACCGGCGTGTGCTCAATGGCATCTATTGGCGTTTGCGTACGGGCGCGTCCTGGGCCGATATCCCAGCGCGGTATGGACCTCAAACGGCCTGTGGCCATCGTTTCCGGTATTGGCGCAAGGCCAGGGTGTGGGATCGACGGCGCGATGCCGTGTCAAAGGCTTCCGACGGCGACATTCGGCTGACCAACTCCACCAGTGTGCAGGTGCATCAGCATTCTGCCACCGCTAAACAAAGACGGCCGATCCGGTTGCATCGGTCGCCTCATCCTGAGGCTCTCGAAGGTCGTGGCGGCCCGACCACCAAGATCCCAGCTCTAGTCGAAGCCGAGGGCCGCCCCATCGCTCTCAAGCAGACCGGGGGGCAGACCCATGATAGTCGCTCTACGGACGAAATGCATGGCGCGATTGGTCCCGGTCAGACCCTGCTCGGTCACCTGAACTATGACAGCGACGAACGGCGAGACCGTTTGGCGAAACAGGGAGCGTAGGCCAAAGTCCGGCCGATGCCCAACGGCAAGAACGTCCCGGCTTTCAGCTCATTCTTGTGCCGGTACCGCAAACTCGTCGAACGCTTCTTCGACAAGATCAAACACTTCAGAGCAATAGCTACCCACTACGACAAGGATTCGTCCAACTATCTCGCCAGCGTCAAATCCGCCGCCCTCTGTATCTGGCTGCAATCTTGTGTGCCTACGACCTCGACTTCGACGCTCATCCGACCTCGTAAACTCGGTACTCGGATGGACTTCTAGAACTTGCCCGGCTTGAAGGTCTAAGTGGTGCACGAGGAACGCGACTCGTGTGAGCACAGGTCCTATCCCTCAAACTTGTCTGTTGCAGCTGAGCTTGAGCAATTTGTAAGGCTGATAACTGCACGGGCAACGGCTAACAATAGCCTGTGTCACCTCAGTCAACCGACCTCACCGCAACATGTCAAAATTGCAACGACCAGTAACACCCGCTGGCGCTCCCAAGGGGAATCGAACCCCTGTTTTCGCCGTGAGAGGGCGACGTCCTAGACCGCTAGACGATGGGAGCTTTCCGGGCGGCTGGCGATCGTATAGCGACGGTCGAGCGGGGGAGCAAGGCCTCCCGAGCGCTTAAATTTCATCGGCATCGAAAGAGATCATATCGTGCAAGAACCGCAGGACCGCCGTGTCGTCCTCGACCTGGACGCAGAGGCGGAGCGCATCGACAGGGCGCTCGCCCGCGCGCTGCCGGACGTGTCGCGTTCGCGATTGCAGGAGCTGATCCGTACCGGTCAGGTGAGCAAGGATGGAATCGTCGTGCTGGACCTCTCCCTGAAGGTCAGCGGAGGTGCCGTCCTCGACGTGACGATTCCTGCGCCGGTGGATGCGACGCCAATGGCGGAGGCCCTCGATCTCGCTATCGTTCACGAGGACGACGACCTGATCGTCATCGACAAGCCGGCGGGGCTGGTGGTTCACCCGGCGCCCGGTCACGATGCTGGAACCCTTGTGAATGGCCTCATCGCTCATTGCGGCGAGAGCCTGTCGGGGATCGGCGGTGTACGGAGGCCTGGTATCGTGCACCGGCTCGACAAGGACACGAGCGGTCTCCTCGTCGTCGCCAAGAACGATCTGGCCCATAAGGGGCTCACGGCGCAGTTTGCCGACCATGGCCGTAACGGACCGTTGGAGCGTGCGTATCTCGCCCTGACCTGGGGAGCGCCGGAGCCCCGGCTGGGCACGATCGATGTCGAGCTCGCGCGCAGCCAGCGCAATCGCGAGAAGATCGCCGTCATGCGCCCGGGGGAGGGCCGTACAGCCATCACCCATTACGTTGTCGAGGAGATCCTGGATGCGGGCGCCGAAGTCGCTCTCGTCCGTTGCCGGCTCGAGACCGGACGGACGCATCAGATCCGCGTCCATCTCAGTCATCGCGGCCATCCGCTTCTCGGCGATACGGTCTATGGCAACGCCTTCAAGACCAAGGCCGGCCGACTCGGCGAAGCGGCGCGGGCCAAGCTCGAAGCTTTGGGTCGGCAGGCGCTTCACGCTGCCATATTGGGTTTCGAGCACCCACGCACCGGCGAGGTGCTGCGGTTCGAAAGCCCGATCCCGCCGGATATGGCTGCCCTCATCGCTGCCTTGCGGGGACCATCGAAGCCTTGAGGAGCCGAGCAGCGACCCCAGGTATTCGGACGGAATCGTCGATTCCCGTCACTGTTGCGGAGTTGCGCCTGTCAAGGATGGCCGGCAAACAGGTGTGCGGGCGCACCCCGGCCCGCGGCCTTTCGTGTCACCTTCGAGCCATCGGCTCACTGGCGCGTTGTTAGCCACGTTCGAGTCACGGACCGCTACCGTACCGTTTTCTTTCCGGGTAGGCTCGGGGAGTGGGACGGTCGGCTCATAGAGCGGCGGTTCGTTTCTGGTCTGCCCGGATGGGGGACCTTGTAGGGAGAGATGACTATGGCAGGCGCACTACCCGTGCTCGCCACCGAAGGTGGACTTTCGCGCTACCTCGATGAGATCCGCAAGTTTCCGATGCTCGAGCCGAACGAGGAGTTCACGCTTGCCAAGAGCTGGCGTGAAAAGGGCGACCGCGATGCGGCGCACCGGCTCGTGACATCGCATCTCCGACTCGTGGCCAAGATCGCCATGGGTTACCGTGGTTATGGCCTTCCCATCGGCGAAGTCGTGTCCGAAGGGAATGTCGGCCTCATGCAAGCGGTCAAGCGGTTCGAGCCGGACAAGGGCTTCCGACTCGCCACCTATGCTATGTGGTGGATCAAGGCTGCGATCCAAGAGTACATTCTACGCTCTTGGTCGCTGGTGAAGATGGGCACCACCGCAAACCAGAAGAAGCTGTTCTTCAACCTCCGTAAGGCCAAGGGCAAGATCTCCGCCCTGGATGAAGGGGATCTGAAACCCGATCAGGTGGCTCAGATCGCGGTCAAGCTCGGCGTGCCCGAGCAGGACGTAATCGACATGAATCGCCGCCTGTCCGGCGATACCTCCCTCAACGCTCCCCTCCGCGAGGAAGGTGAGGGCGAGTGGCAGGATTGGCTGGTGGACAACAGCCCGAGTCAGGAAACCGTGCTCGCCCGCGAGGAAGAGGGCCAGAACCGGCTGACCGCCTTGCGCGATGCGCTGTCGGTCCTGAACCCGCGTGAGCGTCGCATCTTCGAGGCGCGCCGACTGGCAGACGACCCGATCACCCTCGAAGACCTGTCAGGCGAGTTTGGAGTCTCGCGCGAGCGCGTCCGACAGATCGAGGTTCGAGCCTTTGAGAAGATCCAGGAGGCGGTGAAACGCAACCTCGCTACTCGCGAGGCCCCGCGGGCGGCAGCTCACGCCTGAAGTTTCCTCCGAAAGGCACTTAGAAAGAAGGCCGGTTTCGCTGATGCGGAACCGGCCTTTTTTTGTGCCTATCGACGCCATTGCTCGAAGGCCGAGCGGATGACCTGATTGCCCGAAGTGCCCTTCTCGAAAGTCAGGACGCCACGAGGGCCCGAGACGAACTTCATCGGTAGGTCGAACCAGTTGCGATGCTCCAACAGGTCGGTGTTCCGGTCTACATCGGCCTGAAGCGAGGACAGGCCGATCAGGAACAGGTTTTCCTTGACGCGTACCGGAAGGCCCGAGACAGGCGATCCCCGGCCTCCTTCTTCATCCTTCGCACTCAGAAGGCCGACATCCTGAACCGCATGCGTATCCCCGGCGGGGCTGGTGGTGGTGAAGGCAAGTTCGATGGTGTGGGACGCAGGAAAGGTGGGATCGAGGTTCCGTCGGATCGTCATCACCAGCGACAGGCCAGCATCGGCAAAGGTCACACGCCCCCGGATCACGGTCTCCAGTGGCTGGCCCTGTTCGCCATTCATCGCCTCGAGACGCCAGACCACCATGCCCTGGAAGGTGATCGGCTGTGCATTTCCGCCCGCTGTATTCTCTTCAAAAAGAACGGCCCGCTGTGCGACTGCCACATCGGGCTGGGTCGGTGCCTTGCCGGCATCCGGCGTTGCCGTCGTCGGGCGGGCGGGAGCCTGACGAGAGGTCTGGTCGCGTCGCTCCGGGAGGGCGGGAGCGTCACCGCCGATCCGATCTGCATATTTCGATGCCGCCGGATCGGACCCCTCCTCTTGTGTCTCCGTGATTCCAGGCTGCAGGTCCGATGGTTTGTCGCGAAGCATGAAGGCCGCTACCGCGATGAGCCCGACGACGACCAGGAGAACGCTTCCCACGAAGACATTCCGGAGAAGGCGAGGGCGGCCCTTACGCGGGGCGACGACGTCGATCCGTGGACGATGCCGCGCATTCGAGGAATCGACAGGCATGCCCGCCGCGTCACGCTCGGCGGGCGGCGCTTCGATCGATGGTTCTATGGGTGATTCCGACTCCGTGGATTGACCAGATGGCGTCTCAGCGCCCGAGGTCATCTTCGCAGCGTCTCGCGCAGCCTTCCGGTCGGCGACCCTGTCGGCAGATTTCGCCTTCCGCGGCTTGATCGGCAAGACCGTAGCAGGGCCGTCTGAGACAGGCACCTGTTCCGAGGCCGGGGGAAGAGACTTGGGTGGCGACGCGTCTGCGTTTGCAACACGCGAGCGATCCGGCCGCGAGGGCCGAATGCCCAAGTTCGGCTCAGGTGCGGGCGGCAGGGTCGGTTCGGCGAAGTCGCGCTTGGTCGGTTCCGGTAATCGATCCGGAGCCGCCGCTTCCGGCAGGGTGTCGCGCTCCTCGGGGGCAACGAAGATCGGCGGCACGACATCGTTGGCCGCGGCGGCCGGCGGCTCGCCAAATTCGTTCTCGACCCGTTCGATGGCGGTTTCGAGGGCTTTGCTCTCGAGGTCGATGTCGGCTTCGGATAGCGGTGGTTCGAGCGACCGGAGCTGTCCGATCAGAGCGCCGCGCGCCCGGTCATAGACCGCCTTGCGCAGGGCGGGAGACCGATCCGGCATCGCTTGAAGCGCTCGTGCCAGCAAAGGGTAATAATCGGCCATCGAACCTCGGTCCGCCCTGTTCTCACCGTCCAGATATGGGCGCCCGGCGGGGCGCGACCGCATGATCCGCGATGCCTGTCCCTCGAACGAGGCACCCACCAGCCCTACAGCGCTTGATCACTCGGGAAATTGCCACCGGTCGCCTTGTCGCTACCCCAAGTGCCGAAGCCTCAGCCGGACGCTCAATCCTCGAAGGGATTGTGCATCAGGATGGTGTCGTTGCGCTCCGGCGACGTCGAGAGCAACGCCACGGGTGCCCCGATCAGTTCTTCGATCCGCCGTACATACTTGATCGCCTGGGCGGGAAGATCGGCCCATGAGCGCGCACCCGCGGTGGTGCCGGACCAGCCTTCGATGATCTCGTAGATCGGCTCGACCTTAGCCTGTGCCGCTTGATTGGCGGGCAAATGGTCAAGAACCTGGCCATCGAGGCGGTACCCGGTGCAGACCTTGATCTCCTCGAACCCGTCGAGGATGTCGAGCTTGGTCAAGGCGATGCCGTCGATGCCTGAGGTTCGGACGGTCTGGCGCACCAGAACGGCGTCGAACCAGCCGCACCGACGTTTGCGCCCCGTATTGACGCCAAATTCGCGGCCCTTGGCCCCGATCGTTTCGCCGATTTCATCGAATAGTTCGGTCGGGAACGGGCCTTCGCCCACGCGCGTCGTATAGGCCTTGGCGATACCCAGCACGTAGCCGATCGCGGACGGCCCCATGCCGGAGCCAGTGGCGGCCTGGGCGGCGACGATGTTGGAGGAGGTGACGAACGGGTAGGTGCCGTGATCGACGTCGAGGAGGGCACCCTGCGCGCCCTCGAACAGGATGCGCTTGCCCGCCCGGCGCTCGTCGTCGAGGAGCTTCCACACGGTGGTGGCGTAGGGGAGGATCGTCGGCGCGATCGCCTTCAGTTCTGCGAGCAACGCGCCGGCATCGACCTCGTCGATCCCAAGGCCGCGGCGGAGGGCATTGTGGTGGGTGAGCACCCGCTCGATCTTCGATTCCAGCGTGCTTTCGTCGGCCAAGTCGACCACGCGGATGGCCCGACGACCGACCTTGTCCTCGTAGGCTGGGCCGATACCGCGCTTCGTCGTGCCTATCTTGAGACCGGCATTGGACGTCTCGCGAAAATGGTCGAGTTCCCGGTGAAGCGGAAGGATCAGCGTCGCGTTATCGGCGATGCGGAGGCTCTCGGGCGAGATCTCGACGCCCTGCGCCTGAAGCCGGGCGATCTCGTCCACGAGGTGCCACGGATCGACCACGACGCCATTGCCGATCACCGAGAGCTTTCCGCCCCGGACAACGCCGGAGGGGAGAAGCGCCAGCTTGTAGGTCACACCGTCGATGACCAACGTATGCCCGGCATTGTGGCCGCCCTGAAAGCGAACCACGACGTCGGCCTGCTCCGAGAGCCAGTCGACGATCTTACCCTTGCCTTCGTCGCCCCATTGGGCGCCCACGACGACGACGTTCGCCATTCACTTCAACCTGTCCGGTGCCCGCGTGGAAACGCCCCGCCGCGAAGGCGGGCCGACACGCATCTCCGGGGTCTTTCCGCGATCCCAGGCCGGAAATCAAGCAAACCGCGCCCGAAGTCTTGAGGCGCGCCCAATTCCTAGCGCGCTTCCGTCCCCGGTTCGCGGCCCGGCAACTGGCCCGGCTTGATCACCGGCATGCCGCTGTTCTCGGACTCGGGAGGCTTGACCACCAGGCCCGGTGCGGAATTACCGGGCGGCGTGATGACGCCGTCGTTCTTCTCGAGCTTGTCGCTCAAGGTCGAGCCGCCGGTTCCTTCCTCGGACGGACGAACCTTCTCCGGCACCGTCTCCGTGGAGGGCGGGATGTTCGGGGAGGTGTCGCGCCCTTTCAGCGGTACATCGGGCGACTGGGCATAGGCGCCCGACGCCGTCAGGGCGAAAGCAAGCAGTGCGGCGTGACGAAACGGTCTCGGCATCGATGTCCCCCAGAAAGTCGGGAGACAAACCGCTCCGGCGGCGATGCAGTTCCTATGGCGGCGCCGGATGACGGATGAGACCGGCCCGCCCTTATGTCCCGGCCATCTCCAGATAAAGTGCGCGCAGCCGCTTCGTCAGCGCGCCCGGCTTGCCGTCGCCCAGTTCGTGCCCGTCGATGTCGATGACGGGCATCACGAAGGCGGAAGCGCTCGTGTAGAAGGCCTCCTGCGCCGCGAACGCCTCCTCCACGGAGAACAGCCGCTCCTCGATCGTCAGGCCTGCTTCCTCGGCAAGGCGCATGACGGCGAGGCGCGTGATGCCGGGCAGCAGGGCGGTGGAGAGCGGGCGGGTGACCACCTTTCCGCCGGTGATGATGAAGGCGGTCGACGAGGAGCCCTCGGTGACGAAACCGTCCTCCACCATCCAGGCCTCCGCGACGCCGGCCTTGGCCGCTTCCTGCTTGGCCAGAACCTGGGCGAGGAGCGCCACCGACTTAATGTCGCGCCGCTTCCAGCGGATATCGGGAACGGTGATGACCTTGGCGCCCCGCTCCGCCAGCGGGTTCCTGGCTACCGTCTTGGCCTGGGTGAACATCACCACGGTGGGTTCGGTCTCGGCCGGCGGGAAGGCGAAATCCCGCTCGTAGGCCCCCCGCGTCACCTGCATGTATACGAGGCCCTCGTCGACACCGTTGCGACGGACCAGTTCGGTCTCTAGCCGGATCCAGTCTTCGGTCGGGTAGGGATTGCGGATGCCGATCTCGCCCAGCGACCGGTCGAGCCGGGCCAGATGCGCCGCGTTGTCCACGAGACGGCCGTCGAGGACGGCCGACACTTCATAGATGCCGTCCGCGAACAGGAAGCCCCGGTCCATGATCGACACGGTCGCGGCCTCGAAGGGCACGAACTCGCCGTTGACGTAGACGATGCGCGACATCGAACTTCCTTTTCTCCGGGCAGAAACGGCGGCTACGCCGCTACGCGATCCACGAAGCACGAAATGTGCTCCGCGGATCGCCGCGTCGGGTACGATTGACGATCAGGCCGTACCGAAAACGCGCGAAAAAATCGTGTCCACGTGCTTGAAATGGTAGCCGAGGTCGAAGCACTCCTCGATCTGCTCCGGGCTCAGCGACGCGGTGACGTCCGCATCGGCCTTCAGCAGGGTGAGGAAGTCGCCTTCGCCGCGCCAGACCGGCATGGCGTTACGCTGAACCAGGCGATACGCGTCCTCGCGGGATACGCCCGCCTGCGTCAGGGCCAGCAGCACCCGCTGCGAGTGGACGAGGCCGCCGAGCTTGTCGAGATTTCGCTGCATCTGCTCGGGATAGATCAGCAGCTTGTCGATCACGCCGGTCAGTCGCGCCAGAGCGAAATCGAGAGTTACCGTCGCGTCCGGGCCGATCATGCGCTCCACCGAGGAATGCGAGATGTCGCGCTCGTGCCAGAGCGCCACGTTCTCCATGGCGGGGAGGGCGAACGAGCGCACCATGCGGGCGAGACCCGTCAGATTCTCGGTGAGGATGGGATTGCGCTTGTGCGGCATGGCCGACGAGCCCTTCTGGCCCTCGGAGAAGAACTCTTCCGCTTCCAGAACTTCCGTGCGCTGCAGGTGGCGTACCTCGATGGAGAGACGCTCCACCGAACTCGCGACGACGCCCAGGGTGGCGAAGAACATGGCGTGGCGGTCGCGGGGGATGACCTGCGTGGAGACCGGCTCGGGGGTGAGGCCCATCGCCTTGGCGACATACTCCTCCACGCGCGGGTCGATGTTGGCGAAGGTGCCGACGGCGCCAGAGATCGCGCAGGTGGCGACTTCCTCGCGGGCGGCGACGAGACGGGCGCGGGTGCGCTCGAACTCGGCATAGGCCTGGGCGAGCTTCAGGCCGAAGGTCACCGGCTCGGCATGGATGCCGTGCGAGCGACCGATGGTCGGGGTCAGCTTGTGCTCGAATGCCCGGCGCTTGATCGCGGCGAGAAGCGCATCAACATCTTTGATCAGGATGTCGGCGGCCCGGACGAGCTGCACGTTGAAACAGGTGTCGAGGACGTCCGATGAGGTCATGCCCTGGTGCACGAACCGCGCATCGGGGCCCACAATCTCGGCCAGATGCGTCAGGAAGGCGATGACGTCATGCTTGGTGACCGCCTCGATGGCGTCGATGCGGGCGACGTCGAAGACCGCGTCGCGGCCCTTTTCCCAGATCGTCGCAGCAGCTTCCTTGGGCACGACGCCGATCTCGGCCAGCGCCGTGGTGGCGTGAGCCTCGATCTCGAACCAGATGCGGAAGCGGCTTTCAGGTGACCAGATCGCCGTCATTTCGGGGCGGCTATAGCGGGGGATCATGCGACGCCTCGGGCAGGACGGGTTGGAGCGATGAGGCTGGCGCCTAGCATGAGCGGAGGCTGCGCTCAACGCGACGTCACAGAAGCACTCTGTATGGAGTGATACATTTATGCATCGCAGTGGCGAAACCAGAGGCGTCCGAATAGCCGAGCTGATGCACTAATGACGGGATTTCCATCGCATGTCCTGAAACTTGGGCGATATTCTAGAATAATTATCAAAAGATTCCAAAATCTAGATCGCTGTCAAACTGGCCGCAACCGGTTGCCGATCAATTTAGCGTGTCTATTAGACAAATAGCATCTGCACGATGAGCGGAATATATCGCTATTTATGCAGAATATTGCAAATATAACTGAGGCGCACCGATGCACTCCTTTGTCCGCCTACGTCTGATCACGGTTCTAACAGCCGTACCTTTCATGTCGGACGTGCGGGCAGCCAAAGCACAGGCAGATATTCCCGATTCCGGTCATCATGCTGAAGTCACGTTAGACCAGCTCAATGTCGAGGGAACAGGGGGACATACTACAGGCTACCGCGCCAACCGCAGCCGGAGCGCGACGAAGACGGACACCCAGCTGATCGACACCCCGCAGGCGGTGACGGTCATTACGCGCGAGCAAGTCCAGGATCAGGGGTTCCAGGGAGTCACCGAAGCCCTGCGCTACGTGCCCGGCGTGTTCCTGCACCAGGGTGCCGGCAACCGGGACGAGGTCGTGATCCGCGGGCAGCAATCCAGCGCCGATTTCTACGTCAACGGCATGCGCGACGACGCGATGTACTACCGCGATCTCTACAACGTCGAGCGGATCGAAGTGCTCAAGGGACCGAACGCAATGATCTTCGGTCGCGGCGGCGGCGGGGGCGTCGTCAATCGCGTGCTCAAGGACGCCACCGGAACTCCGGTTCGGGAAGTCATCCTTCAGGGTGGCCAGTATTTCAATAAAAGGGTGGCCGTGGATGTCGGCGACCGGGTCGCGGACAGCGTGTTCTTCCGCCTCAACGGAATGTTCGAGGATAGTAGCACCTATCGTGACCACGTCGATCTGCGGCGCTGGGGCATCAATCCGACGGCGACGATCCTGCTCGGGCCCGAGACCACGCTAAAACTGTCCTACGAGTATTTCCACGACGATCGGACGGCGGATCGCGGGATCCCGTCCCAGTTCGGGCGGCCCTATCGGTATCGCGACAACATCAGAACGTTCTTCGGCAATCCCGACCTCAGCTACTCCCGCGTGGATGCACATATCGCGACGGCGGTTCTCGATCACCGCTTCGCCTCGGGCGTCGAGATGCGGAGCCAGTTCCGCTACGCCGATTACGCCAAGGCCTATCAGGTCGTGTATCCGAGCATCCGCGCCGGCGGTGCGGTGAACGCCGCCGGGACGACCGTCGATCTCAGCGCGTTCAACAACGACACGCCGAGGACAAACTTCTTCAACCAGAACGATTTCACGTACAAATTCGCCACGGGGCCGCTGGCCCATACGCTGCTCGCGGGTTTCGAACTCGGCAAGCAGGAAGGCATCACCTACCGGGAGGAAGGCTTCTTCGCGACGACCGGAACGCAGACGCTGACCGTCAATCCGCTCTCACCGGTTTCGCGAGTCCCCGTCAGTTTCCGCAACCTGGCTTCGTCCTCCAACAGCCGCTACGACCTCGGACTGGCTGCGGTCTACGTCCAGGATCAGATCGAGATCGGCCCCCATGTCCAGGTGATCGGTGGCCTGCGCTACGATCATTTCGATTTCTCCTCGACGGACCGGCGCACCAACGTCACCAATTCCCGCATCGATGATCTGCTGTCGCCCAGGGTCGGATTGGTGTTCAAGCCGGTGGACAGCCTCGCCTTCTACGGCAACTACAGCATCTCCTACCTGCCATCCGCCGGCGACCAGTTCAGCGCCCTGTCCGAAGGGCTCGCCATCGCCGAGCCGGAGCGGTTCGAGAACCGCGAGGTCGGCGTGAAATGGGACCTCTCGTCGACGCTCCAACTCACCGGCGCGCTCTACGACCTCGACCGGTTCAACCAGCGGCTCGCCGATCCGAACCGCCCTGGCTTCTTCCTGCTGAGCGGCCAGACCAACGCGAAGGGTGTCGAGATCGGCGCGAACGGCTTCGTCACCGATTGGTGGCAGGTCGCGGGCGGCTATGCCTTCACCGATGCGCGCATCGTCAGCGGGTTCAGCTCGGCACTTATCGTCCCGGGCAACCATGTCGGACTGGTGCCGTTCAACGCCGTCACCCTATGGAATAAGTTCGCGGTCACGCCGTCCTTCTCGTTCGGTATCGGCGCGATCCATCAGACCCACACGTTCGCGGCAGCCGACAACACGGTCAGACTCCCAGGCTACACCCGCTTCGATCTCGGCCTCTTCTATCAGGTCACGGATCTGGTGCGGGCGCAGATCAACATCGAGAATCTTTTCGACCGGGGCTACATCGCCACGGCGGACGGCAACAACAACATCAGCCCGGGCGCACCGAGGATCATTCGCGCTCAGGTGATTGCCAAATTCTGACGCGTGGTTCGCGTCGACGCCGCTCCGGTGAGCGATCGGGGCGGCGGACTAATCCACCCGCTGCCAGCCCGGCCCCATCAGGCGCTCCTGGGGTCGGAAGCGGGCCTTGTAATCCATCTTGCGTGAGCCATCGACCCAATAGCCAAGATAGAGATAGGGCAGGCCGAGGGAAGCGGCGCGGCGGATATGGTCGAGGATCATAAACGTTCCGAGCGAACGCTGGGCCTCCACCGGATCGTAGAAGGAATAGACCATCGACAGGCCATCGGAGAGCACATCCGTCAGGCAGAGAGCTACGGTCGGACCCGTACCCCGCCCGTTGATCGCGGTGTCCGGGCCGCGTCGGCGATAGGCCACGAGGTGGGTATCGACGTGGCTGTCCTCGATCATCATAGCGTAGTCGAGCACCGTCATGTCGACCATGCCACCATCACCGTGGCGCGCGTCGAGATAACGGCGAAAGAGAGCGTATTGCTCCGAGGCAGGACGATTGGGCTCGGGATTGCCGATGAGATCCGCGTTCCGCTGGAGGATGCGGCGATGGCTCGCCGAAGCGACGAAATCCGACACCAGAACTCGCACGGAGATACATGCCCGACAGGTCTCGCATGCCGGGCGATAGGCTATGGTCTGCGAGCGTCGGAAGCCGCCCTGCGTGAGGATCTCGTTGAGGTCACGGGCGCGCCGCCCCACGAGATGGGTGAACACCTTCCGTTCCTCCTGACCCGGCAGATAAGGGCAGGGCGAAGGTGCCGTCAGATAGAATTGCGGGGTGTCTCGGGGATGGCTCGTCACGCTTGCAGCTGACCTCGGGGCCGGCGGGAGCGTTCCCCGCACTCGATGAGTGTACCCGCCCCGTGCCAGGTCTCAAGTGGGTGAACGTCGCGGTATCTCATTTTCAGCGTGAAGGCTGGCATGGTCGGCCCGCCGAGCGTATCACCGCGCCCGGGTGGGGAGCGACCGTATTTCGGAGGCAATTCAGGACGAAATCATCCCATGTCGTGACCGGGGTGATGTCGGTGAGTTGAAACACGATAGCAAAATTCTCACGTGAATTGTGTTCGTTGCCATCAGCGGGGGCAAAATCGTGACGCGACATCGGAGGATCGCGAGACGACCGGCATGCGACTCGGACGCGGTCGATCTACTTTTGCAAGACTGGACAAGGAATTAGTCAGATCAGCTCCCTCCAACTAACGCCGATGCGCTACGACCCGCCGAGTGCCGCGAAGGCCAGTCCCTTCGGGGATGCCGCTCGGTCGGCCGATTATACGCATCATGTCATCGTTATCTTGATCGTCTCGTTCATCGCCCGGCTGGTCGCGGTGCGGTTTCTCGACCTTACCTTCATGGAAACATACGGTGCTGTCGTCGCGAGGAACCCGTCGATCTCGTTCTTCGATCAGCCACCCCTGACATGGTGGACGATCGCCGGTGTCATGCGTCTGTTCGGATCCGACGATGCAGTGATCGTGCGCCTCCCATTCCTGGTGATGTCGGTGGTTTCGGGGTGGCTGATCTACCTGATCACACTGCGGATCTTCAATTCGCGTGCCGGTCTCTACGCTGTCTGCGCCTACTCCCTGTCCCCGCTTCTCGGACTGTCGGATGGGAGTCTGGCCCAGACGAACGGGCCGATGACCCTTTTCATCCTAGCCGCCCTGCTTGCCTTCCTTCACATCGATTTCAGCGCCCGAAGACTGCAGGACAACGGGATCTGGTTTGTCTGCGCCTTCCTGTTCGGTTGTGCCCTTGCCTCGAAGTATCTCGCGGTCCTTCTTGTGCCGGGCCTTCTCGTCGCAGTTGCGAGCCAAGCCGAGGGAAGGCGCTGGCTCCTTCGGCCGGCCACCTATTTCGGCCTCGTCTTCCTGTTGCTGCCGCTCCTCCCGGTCATCATCTGGAATGCGGAGCACGGCTGGGTTTCGTTCCTATATCAGGGTGCGCGCGCCGAAGGGAACGGGAGCGTGAACCTCACGAGAGCGTTCCGCTGGACCCTGACACAGGTAATGATCGTCCACCCACTCGTGTTATTTCCCGCCTTCTACATGCTGTATCGAAGCCTGAGAAACGGCCCGAGGGAGGCAGGACCCTGGCTTCTCGCCTGTCTCGCGGCGCCCGTTCTTCTGTTCATTCTCGGTGTAATGGTGTGGAGCAGCCATCCACTGCGCGGCTATCACTGGGCGTCCATGGGGTATCTTCCCCTGCTGCCGCTCGTAGGCGCCTGGGCGGACGGCCTCGCAGCCAGCGACCGGCCGGACGCCGCACGGCGCTGGCTCGCGACGCTAGCCGCAACGACGATCCTGGCGATCGGCCTACTACTGCTACATGCCTTTACCGGCTGGGCCGAGCGGGTCGCTCCGGCTAAAGCGTTCCGAAACCAGGATCCAATCCTCCTGGAACTCTACGATTGGAGCGATCTTCCCTCCGCGCTGACCGCTCGCGGTGTCGATCCCGCCCGCACCTTCATTGCCGCCACTCGTTGGGAAGATTGCGCCAAGGCCTTCTATGCCATCCGACAGCAGTTCCGCAGCCTGTGCCTCGCCGGAGACAATATCCACTTCACCTATCTCGCGGATCCGGCGCGCTTCCGGGGTATGGATGCCATCATCGTCGACAGGTATGCCAATCCCGATGCAATCCGGTATAATCTCGACGGTCATTTCGAGACGTTCTCGGAGGACTCGCCCATCCGTCTGACTTTCAATGGGCGCAAGATGCACGATCTGAAGATCGTCCGGGCGAGCCGTTTCGATGGTACCTGGCCGAAGCCCAGGATCGGCGCGAAAGGCCGCCAGTGACTCTCACTTTGCCCCAGGCGACGTTCGCACCCGATGCGGATCGGCCTCTCGTCACGATCGTCATCCCGACATTCAACGAGCGGGATAACATCGCGGTCATCTGCGGCCGGATCGCCGCCTCGCTCGACCGACATCCGTTCGAGGTGATCGTCGTCGACGACGATTCCCCGGATGGCACCTCAGCCGTCGTCGAGAGCTTGGCCAAGGCCGATTCCCGGATCAGAATCATCACGCGGACCGGACGACGCGGGCTGGCGGGAGCCTGTATCGAGGGGATGCTCGCGGCGCGGTCCGAACTCGTCGCGGTCATGGATGCGGACCTCCAGCACGAGCCTGCGACCCTCGTGCCAATGCTCGACCTGATGGCGTCGACCAAGTGCGACATCGTCATCGCCAGCCGTTATGTCGACGATCCCGACGTGGCGGCCTTTTCGTCCGTCCGACAAGCCTTGAGCAATGCCGGCAACCGTCTGGTACGCGCTCTGCTGCGGGTCCAGACCAGCGATCCCATGAGCGGTTTCTTCCTCATGCGCCGAAGTATTCTGGTGAAAGCCGAGCCGCGCCTGAGCCGCGACGGCTTCAAGCTTCTCGCAGACATCCTTGTTCAGGGTGGGCGGGCGATGAAGATCGAGGAGGTTCCCTACGTCTTCGGCCCCCGGCTTACCGGGCAAAGCAAGCTCGACGAGAGGGTTCTCTTCGACTTCGCCGTCCTTCTCATTGCGAAATCCGTCTTCGGAGCACTGCCTACGCGGTTCGTCTCCTTCGCCCTGGTCGGTGGCCTAGGTGTCATTGTCCATCTGGCCCTTCTGGGGCTGATGCTATACGTCCTGAACGATAATTTCCTGCTGTCTCAGACTGTTGCCACGCTCGGCGCCATGACGGCCAATTTTTTCCTGAACAACGTCCTGACATATCGGGACCAGCGGATCGTCGGGATCGACCTGCTGCGAGGGCTTGCGGTGTTCTGCCTGTCCTGTTCCTGCGGTGCGTTCAACAATATCCTGGTCGCACACCTCATCTACACAGCGACGGGCATCTGGTGGCTGGCTACGGGGGTGGGCATCCTGGTGGGTGCCGCCTGCAACTACGTATTGTCGGCCCTCACGGTCTGGCGGCGCTTCGACAAGCGGAAAGATCGGGAGAAGCAAGCGCCTGAGGGAGACGCCGTTCTATCGAAGGGCGGCGGAGACATCGGTATCGCGCAGCCCCCTTACGTCTCGCGGTAGAGAAGAAATCCTCCTTGGACCTCGTCCCCCGGTGTGATCAGAGCCGCACCACCGCGAGGCCGACGAGAACGTCGTGGCCCAGGCGCCGGTCCGATCTCATGAGGCCGAACAGGATATCGACGAACCAAAGCAGGAACGTCGAGATGGCGACGTAGAACAGCAGGGCGTGGATGGCGGCGGTGAGGAAATCCACCCGCAGGCCGCTGGCCGGAGTCACCACGCGCAAACCCATCATCCGCATGCCCCAAGTGCTCTGGGCGGCGCCGCCCACCGTCACCGCGCTGTAGAGGATGCCGCTGGCGGGAAGGATCGCGAACAGGGTCCAGCCGAGCCCGAAGGTCAGCACCCCGAGCACCGTGATCGCCAGGGTGAGGAGCGCGGTGAAGCCCAGGATGAAGAGGATGTCGAGGAGATAGGCGACGAAACGTGCGCCGAGGCTCGCCCGCACGAAGGGCATCGGAAGGTTGCTCGGAAAGCCGGTCCCGAAACGCTCGGCATAGCCGGCGGGGTCGTAGCCTGGGGGCGTGTTGAGCATGGCCGGTAGCCTTTAGGAGGGGAGACGATTCTCCTTCATGGGAAGACATGGGAGGACCCATGCCTTCGCTCAAGGTCACACGGGCCTTGCCGGGTTCGAAGTCAGGCGGATTGCTCGATCACGCCGCGCCATCCCAGTCCGCGATACGTCTCGTAGCCCGGGGTCTCGTGGAAGGCGACGAGGCGCCCCGCTGCGTCGATGTAGCTTCCCTGGCTCCGTCCCTCCGTGCGGAGGGGATAGCGCTCGGTGAGGAGTCCGTTGCCCTTGGAACAGGCGATGACGCGGTTCTCGGCATCGAGCAGCATGACACGGCTATGGGCCCGCTCCGCCGGCGCGAGGCGGACACCCTCGACGATGGTGCGTGCCTGCGGCTCCCAATCGAAATGGATCGCGAGAAAGCCGATCGCCTTGCCGTTCGTCTCACCACCTGCTCGCACGGAGGCGACATAGGTGGCGCTCTGCGCCCCGTTGAGCGCGGCGACCCGCGCCACATTGGCCACGGCGAAGTCATCGCCCGAGGCTAGCGGCTTGGCGCGGGCGAACCACGGCTCATGGCTCACATCCTGGCCGACCACATTGAACCGGTCGGGCCGGCCATTGGCGATGACCTTGCCGTCGAGGCTGCACAGCCAGAGATCGAGATAGACCGTGTAGGCGGAGAGGATGACTCCGAGCCGGTGCGAGGCGTGTTTCCGTGCCGCTTCCGACGGGGCGAGCGCGCACTCGACTACCGCGGCATCGGTCGCCCACCATCTTACGTCGCATGTGCGCTCGTAGAGGTTCCGGTCGATGATCTCGACGGCGTTGAGGGCAAGATCGATACAGCGGGCCGAGCGGGTCTCGCTGGCGAGATGCTCTACGGCCTGCGTCAGGTTGTCGACACCGTCTCCCAGGGCGTTGCCGAGGCCTGAGACGAGACCCTCGATCTCACCCGCAACGGTGCGGACCTCATTGGCGACGACAGAGAAGCCGGCCCCGCGTTCCCCCGCATGAGCGGCCTCGATGAGGGCGTTAAGGGCCAGCAGATTCATGCGCCGGGTGATGGACTTGATCGATCCCACGCTGCGGTGAGTGAGGGCTTTCAGCTGCTGGGTCGACGTCTCCACGAGCATCGAAAGACTGTCGGCTGGATGATCTGCCTCGTTGAGTTTTGTCGACATCGCATCCTCAAAATGGACCGCCCAAGCTCAGCGCTTGGTATTTAAATATCGATTCAAGATCTAGATTGGCCGGCAGGCGACTGCGAACGATTCGAGGTCTGCCGGTCAGAGACAATCCTGTCGCCTCCCCAAGGAAACCCAAGCAATAAGAATGCCAGGGGCGCGCGAATGCCTAGCGCGCCGGCACGGGGTCGTTTGCTTCGGAATCTAATGTTTCGAGATAGTATTTCTTAAGCATGAAAAGCGCTCCGCCCGACACCGCCTTGTGGTCCATGCGGACGCCGATGAGACCCGCGCCGCCGTCGAACAGGCAGTCGATGCGGTGCTGGCGTTGGCCCAAAGCGTAATCGACGCGCACGCTGTCGGGCGCCGATCCACGGCCGACATGGAGCAGACGGGGCGGGAGGTCCGATGCCACCAAGGCAGGGAGCGTTCGCCGGCAGGTGGTGATCCGCTGCCGGTCGATGGAGCTGTCGCAGCCTGCCAGGAAGGGGGCGACCAGAAGCAGGAGCGCAGCAGGGCCGATGACGGCCCGTCGGCGCATTTCAGAGGCCGTCGCGCAGGCGTTCGGCCACACGGGGGGCGTAGTAGGTCAGGATGCCATCGGCGCCGGCGCGTTTGAAGGCGAGGAGGCTCTCCGTCATGGCACGGGTGCCATCGAGCCAGCCGTTGAGGGCGGCGGCCTCGATCATCGCGTACTCTCCCGAGACCTGGTAGGCGAAGGTCGGCACGCCGAACTCGTCCTTCACCCTCCGGATGATGTCGAGATAGGGCAGGCCGGGTTTCACCATCACGGAATCGGCACCTTCGTCGAGGTCGAGGGCGACCTCTCTGAGGGCTTCGTCCGAATTGCCCGGATCCATCTGGTAGGTGCGCTTGTCACCCACCAGGGCCGCCGTCGTGCCGATGGCATCGCGGAACGGGCCGTAGAAGGCACTGGCATACTTCGCCGCGTAGGCCATGATCTGGACGTCGCGGAAGCCGGCCTTGTCGAGGCCGCTCCGGATCGCGCCGACGCGACCGTCCATCATGTCTGAGGGGGCGATGATGTCGGTTCCCGCCTCGGCCTGGATCAGGCTCTGCTCCACGAGGAGCGCCACCGTCTCGTCGTTGAGGATGGCCCCGTCCTCGATCAGGCCGTCATGGCCGTGGCTGGTATAGGGATCGAGGGCGACGTCGGTCATCACGCCGATCTCGGGCACGGCCTTCTTCACCGCACGCACCGCGCGGCAGACGAGGTTGTTGGAGTTCAGGGATTCCGATCCGGTCGGGTCGCGCAGGGCGGGGTCGGTATAGGGAAAGAACGAAATCGCAGGGATTCCGAGCCGTGCCGCGCGCTCGGCGTCGCGGACCACCTCGTCCACGCTGAGGCGCTCCACCCCCGGCATCGAGGCGATGGGCTCGCGTCGGCCGGTCCCTTCGATCACGAAGAGCGGCCAGATAAGATCATCCACCGTCAGGGTATTTTCCCGCACGAGGCGGCGCGACCACTCCGCCTTGCGGTTGCGGCGGGGGCGCTGCGTGATGCTCAGCGACGCGGCGGAGCTCGCCTTGGCCGTCTCGATGGCGAGGGGACGCGGGGTCGGGGTCGCTTCGGTCATGGTCTTCGTCTCGAATGCTCGTCGCGGGCGCGTCGGAGCCGGCCTAACACATCCCCAAAACTCTTCGAAACCCGGGCCGATCGCCGCTCCCCGATGGACGGCGCATGTTGACGGGTCTCGGCAGAGTTCGTCTAAGCGACCGGGCGAGCGTGGCATGTCCCGATGCTCGCACCACGGACCACGTGGAAACCCGCGAGCCCCCCGAGGGGCGAGACAGCCCCCGCCGGAGGCCAACCGGAGACGATGGATGACAGGCGCAGACGAGCCGGAGATCCTGTTCGAGCGGCGCGGCGAAGCTGGCCTCATCACGCTGAATCGGCCTAAATCCCTGAATGCGCTCACCTTCTCCATGTCGACGGCGATGTATCGCGCCCTGGCCGAATGGGAGCGGGACGACAGGATCACCCGCGTAGTCGTCCGTGGCCGGGGCGGCCGGGCCTTCTGCGCCGGTGGTGACATCCGCCAGATCTACGACCTCGCGCGCCAGGGGCTGGACGAGGAGGTGAGGCAGTTCTGGCTCGCCGAGTACCACCTCAACGCTTATGTGAAGCGCTATACCAAACCCTACATCGCCCTGATCGAGGGGATCGTGATGGGCGGCGGAGTCGGGCTGTCCCTGCATGGCAGCCATCGGGTCGCCTCGGAGCGCTACGCGCTGGCGATGCCGGAAGTGGGAATTGGGTTCTTTCCGGATGTGGGAATGACTCATGCGCTGCCGCGTCTGCCCGGTTACGCGGGACATTATCTCGCCCTCACCGGCGCCCGGATCGGTGCCGGAGATGCCCTCGCTCTGGGGCTCGCCACCCATCATTCGGCGGCGGAAAACTTCGACGCGATCACGGATGACCTGGCCGAAGGTGGCGTCATCGGACGGGCTTTCGACCGCCACGCGACCGCCTTTCAGGAGGTTGGGCCGATCACGTCGCATGGCGGTACGATCGAGGCCTGTTTCTCCGCCGGCAGCGTCGTCGAAATCCTGGCGAGGCTCGATTCGGACGGGTCGCCCTTCGCCACCGAGACCGCCGCATTGATGCGCACGCGCTCCCCGCATTCCCTGTGCATCGCCCACGAACAGATGAACCGCGGCCTCGCCATGGATTTCGCCGAGGCGATCCAGGCGGAGTATCGCCTGGCCATGCGCGCCATGCACTGGCACGACTTCCGGGAAGGGGTCCGCGCCGTGCTCGTGGACAAGGACAACCGCCCGGACTGGCGACCCGTGACCCTGGCCGAGGTGGACCCGGCGGCGATCGCCGAGGCCTTCACCGATCTGCCCGATGGCGACGCGCCGAAATTCGATGGATCAGAAAGGATCTTATCATGAGGGGACTGACCAAGGTCGGTGCGACGCGGGACGGGCGCGGGCGCGCCAGCGAGATGGCCGGCGACCGGATCGAGCGGTCGCCGCGTGCACCGCAGACGGGCTGGGACGTGGTTCTGGTCTGGTTCATGCGCCTGACGGCGATGTTCTGGCTGGCAAAGGGCGTCTCTACCTGGGCGACGATCCTCGATATCTTTCCCGGAGCCCGTCCTTTCGAGGCCGAACCCCTCGGCCGCCAAGCCGTCATCGTCTATTTCGCGGTGATCGACTTCACGGCGGCGATCGGGATGTGGCTGACCAGCGCCTGGGGCGGTGTGGTCTGGTTGTTGGCCGCCACGAGTGCCGTCACCCTGGCGATCCTCACTCCGCATCTGCTGCCGATGTCGGTCCCGTCCCTTGCTGCGCATGCAAGTATCATTGTGGTCTACTTCGCTTTGTCTTGGGCTGCGGCTCGCGAGGTCAGGTAAACAACACCTTACTGGATTACTTTCATTTTGCATTTACCGACAGAGGTAAATCGCATATTCATCCTATCGCTTAAATCGTCTTTCATCGGTCACTCGTAAATTGGCTTCATAAGCGGTGCCGAACACCACGGCGCCCGAGCAAGAACCCTGACGAGGCAATCAGATGAAGTCCCAGTCCGCCAAGGTGATCGAGACCAATACTTCCACCGAGACCACCCCGGTGCATGGATCCTATCTCGAAGCGCTGCATCTCGTGGAACGGCTCCACCGCCGCCTGCTCGATGTGATCAAGGACGAGTTCGAGCGCCGGGGCCGCGAGGACGTCAACAGCGTCCAGGCGCTGCTGCTCTACAACATCGGCGACAAGGAACTGACGGCCAGCGAGCTGCGGACGAAGGGCTACTATCTCGGCTCCAACGTCTCCTACAACGTCAAGAAGCTCGTCGAGGCCGGCTACCTCCACCACGCCCGGTCGAAGACCGACCGCCGCTCGGTCCGGATCAGCCTCACCGACAAGGGCCGGTCCATCCACGACATCATCCAGGGCCTCTACGACAAGCACGCCCGGACCATCCAGCCGATCGGCGGCATCTCCGACGACGATTTCGGGCGCCTCAACGTCGCCCTGGGCCGTCTCGAGCGCTTCTGGACCGACCAGATCCGCTACCGGCTGTAGCATTGGCGGACGTAGGGAATTGCCAAGAGCAAGGTGTGAACCGGGGTGGCCGGACGCTGCAAGAGGCAGCCCGGTGCGCGCCAGTCTTCCGGTCGTTTTCCGATGCTGAGCTTTCACCGACAGTTTGATTGGAACCCTGCCGAATCGTCGTTACGCTTCCACCCCCAAGCGGTATAGTAGGAGGTGCAATGAAGGCGCTCAGGCAATGGCTTTGTGATAGCTGCCGCGAAGTGATTTTCTCGCCTGAGGACGCTTGGGTAGAGTGGCTTGGGCATAGAGACGGCGGCCGAACCGGATTTCGGATTTGTCACCACCAGTTAGCAACACCAGAAGGCTTTCAATCATACAGCATATTCGACGCCGCTTCCGGGCGGCCGAACATGCACATGAACCGGCTTATTGGACCGAACGGCTTGCTCAGACTCATGGAGATGGTCGAAGATCAAGGTTCATTTTCGAATAGTAGTGGTTATAGGCGCGTGGCCAACATGAAAGAGTTTCTGGAACTTATGCGGCGGGTTCAGATCCCTCATTACGAAGAAGCCCGGCAGTACATCGCGGCGTACCAAGAGGACAATTTTTTCGAGAAAGATTTCGAAAGATTACAGGTTCAGGAGCTGCAAGCGGTCATTGCTCGATATGGCCCCGATGCCTCGACAGAATGAAATCCACGTCCCATGAGCAGGATGACGGGCTTTGGCGCTAACCGATAGTCGGGGGCGCTACAGGGTTTCGAACTCGGATAGATGAGTTTCGGCATGACACTGAGCATGCAAGTCCGTCATTCCGGGGCCGCATCGCGGAGCCCGGAATCCAGAGCCTCCACGCGAGTTATATATTACACGCTCGGTGGTTCTGGATTCCGGGCTCGCCTTCGGCGCCCCGGAAAGACGGTATGGGTATCCAAACCGGTCGTTTCTCCCGGCGCGGTGTAGTGTCGAGCGAAGCACCTCGATCACCGGCTTAGGCCGGGACGATCAGTCTGCCATCGCCGAACAGATGACGGAACTCGGCGAGCGCGCACAGCCAACCCGCTCGTCATCGACGTTCAGGAACAACCCGGATTCGTCTCCGGGCATTCATACGCTCGGCCCGTCGTTACGAAGGCTGCTCCTCCCCGACACGCTCTTCCTCCTCGGAAAGAGCGGGAATGTCGTCGGCATCGTCTCCGACCAGTTCATCGAGTTCATCGATCAGGTCGTTCACCTGATCCTCCGTGGCGAGGATACGGAAGATCTCCCCGTCCACGGTCTCGATGGTCAGTCGATAGCCTCCCGCCGTCTCGTCGGTGAGGACGCGAGCCAGCTTCTTCGTCAGTGTCATGCGAGTTTCCTATCGTCAGGCATCGCCCGACCCCTCTCGTCACACCGTTCGACGTGGCGAGGGAGGTCGTGCGAACGGGTTCGGCCGAGGGTCAGATCAGGTCGGAAAAGACGCGATGGGACCAGGCCGCGAATGAGGCGGGACGAGACGGGGCCTGCTGCATTTCGGCCCGTGCCGGTTTCGGGCGTCTCGGACCGGGCGTCGTTTTCCCCTGCCGCTGGGGCTTGGGAGGGCCGCCCACCGCGTCCCGTTCGAAGAGCAGGCAGGCTCCGTCCTCGTCCGAGATCCAGCCGCGATCCGCCCAGCCGATGAAGCGGCCGTCATAGGCGTAGACCTTGTCATCGTGGATGAAAGCCGCGGCCTTGCCGTTCCAGAGATAGAGCGAGTGCCCGTCGTGGCAGAAAACCGCCTCGCCGCCATCTCTGTCGAAGAACTCGATCATGGACGGCTCAAACCCCGATCTGGCTGTTGTGTAGCGTGCGGAGGTCGACGTAGCTCATGGTCTCGCTGCTCCAGGTCGGTCCGTCATCGTCGTGCAGCCTCTTGGCGAGCGGCTTGTGCTTGTCGCCCTGATAGACCCCCAAGATGACGGTCTGGCCATCGGTGTCGTCGCTCTCGATCCGGTAGTGCGGCTGGACTTTCGATCCGACCCGGCTGAGGCGAACACGCAGCGTCGGGTTGCGCGTCTGGTCGGGGACCATGTTGAGGTAGACGCCTTTCAGATATTCCAGACGCTCGGCTTTCCGGCCGGCGAGATCCGCGATGGAGACGTTCTCGGCGAGCAGGTCGGGTTGGTTCATGATGGATCTACTTTCCAATTGTTGTGATGGCACGTGGTCCACCCGCAGAGACTGAATGCATCGACGCGCGATGTTCCCTGCGGGGGCGTTCGTCCTTGGGTGTGACGTGGACTTTGTTCGGCCGGCACTCGAATGTCGGCATGAGGGGCAGGGCGGCGCTGCCATCCACGCCGCGAGATTTCGCGGTGCGGGGGCTACGATATTCAAACATCTCGCAGGTTGCGCAGCCCTCTTCCCCAGCGGATCTCGGGCCTGCCCGAGATCCGTCGAGCTTGTGGGGTGGAGGTGGGGCTGGTTGGGCGACCCTCAAGCTGCGGAGGCAAGCGGCGCCACCCCACTCCTGACCTCTCCCCACAAGGCGGAGAGGGAGGCGTTTTGCCTGCACAAGTAGATGGGTGAATACCGTCTCCTTGCAGCAGAGGGAACCCGTCGCCCCTATTGTCGAAGAGCTTGGATGAAGCGAACGGCGTTTGAGTCGCTGTGCGAAGCCGGTAGGCGCGTGCGGCGGCGGAAGGCCGATATCGATCTGCGTCAGTGCAAGGTCGGCGGCGGTTCGAGGAACGCGCGCATGCCGTCACCTTCCTCGGCGGCCTCGATGAATGCGTCGAGGGCATCTTCGTCGGAGGCGAAGGTGGTGGCCCAGACCGTCGACCAACCCGTCTGATCGATGACTTCGAGTGTCCACCGATCCTGCGTGCCGGCGAAGCGATAGACGTTCACCGTCACCGTGATGCCGTCCTGGGTCGCCCGTCCTGTGAGGTCCGAGAATTCCATGGCTGGCATCTCGTGGGTCATGGGGTGTTTCTCTCGAATGACGAGTTCACCGCAGGGACCCGAACGTGTCCCCATCTCATGAGCCGAAGTGACCATCCTAGCAGAGTTCTCGACGGAACGGTCTCGTAAAGTTCACCCTTGCGGCGAGACCAGTGACGTCGACATTCCGATGGGTGACATGACTGACGATCTCTGCACCGACCCGATCCCCTGTCCCGAGCGAACACGAAAAAGGCGGCATTCCCGATGGAATGCCGCCCCTTCAAACCGCTCCAGGGAGCGATCGACTTGGTCGCGATCGACTTAGTTGAAGGTGTCGATCTCAGCCGACTCGTAGCTGGTAACTTCCATGCCGACGCACACTTCCTGAACGATGGGGGCAGACCACGTCATGACGTTTCTCCTGGTTGGTAGTGATGAGGCTTGGTGACACGGGCCCGTGAGGGCGCCGATCCCTTAGTTGAAGGGATCGATTTCCGCCGACTCGTAGCTGGTGACTTCCATGCCGACGCAGATTTCCTGAACAACGGGGGTAGACCATGCCATGGCAGAACTCCTTCGTGTCCGACGCCCTCAACATAAGCAATGAGTTGGGCGCAATACAAGCGGGCACGAGACTTATATTTTTCATATGATGGATCGTAAGGGCCGAATTTTCCCCGATAAGAGGACGATTTTCCTTCTTTAGGGAACTATGATGCAGGATTGTGCTCCGTCGGTGCGCGATCCCGGCCCCGGCGCCGCCCGTTCCGAACGTCGAAACGGCGGCTCCCACGGCCGTCCCGGCCATCCCGCCGATAGGTCTGAAAGACAGGAGGAAATTCATCTTGACGCGCCCCGTGGCGGAGCGCATGGGGGCGCCGCCGACGGCTTCCCCTCGGCGATCCGCATGTGCGCATCGCAGGTGGAAGCTTTGGAGCCCGAATTCCCCATCCATGCCCAGCGACAGTCCCGTCGATCCAGCCCGCCCGGCCGATTTCGTTCTGACCGCCTGAGGCCCTGACGGGTTCACACGCGGCTCACCGCGATCCGGCCGAACACGGCCCGATCGCACTCCTCCCCCGAGGTGAGCCCATGAACCAGATCGCCCCCTTCCCGACCAAGATCGATCCCTCCGTGCTGGCCGCCCGGTTGTCGGACGAACGCGCGCCCGACATCGTCGAGGCGCTGAACGAGGAGGCGCCCGAGGTCGCCGCCGCGATCCTGCTCGGGCTGCCCCATGACCGGGCGGTGGAGGTGCTCGACCAGCCGGAACTCGACCTCGCCGCCGACATCATCGAGATGCTGCCGCGCGACCGGGTCGCGTCCTACCTGTCCGGCATGTCGGCGGACCGGGTGACGGACGTGTTCCGCGAGATCGAGGAGCCGGGCCGCTCCGATCTGAGGGCGCGCCTCGATGCGGAGACGCGCGGCACGATCGACCGGCTCAGCGCCTATGGCGAGGAGAGCGTGGGCTCGCTGATGACCACGGAATTCGTCAGCGTACCGGGCAACTGGACGGTGCAGCAGACCCTCGACCATGTCCGTACCGTGGAGAAGACCCGCGAGACGATCTACGCGATCTTCGTCCTCGACCCGCGCACCCAGGCGCTGACGAAGGCCGTGCCCCTGCGCCGGCTGATCTCCGGCAATCCCGACGACAACGTCCTCAGCGTCGCCGCTGGCCGGCGGCCGCTCGCCGTCTCGCCCACCGCCAGCCGCGAGGAGGCGGCGCGGCTGATCTCGAAATACGATCTGCTGGCCCTGCCGGTGGTGGATGCGGTGGGCCACCTCATCGGCATCGTCACGGTGGACGACATGATCGACGCCATGGTCGAGAAGCAGACCCAGGACGTGCAGCGCTTCGGCGGGATGGAGGCCCTGCCCGAGCCCTATATGGATATCGGCTTCGGCACGATGATCCGGAAGCGCGCCGGCTGGCTCTGCGCCCTGTTCCTCGGCGAGATGATGACCGCCACGGCGATGCAGGGGTTCGAGGGGCAGCTGGAGAAGGCCATCGTCCTCACCCTGTTCATCCCGCTCATCATGAGTTCGGGCGGCAATTCGGGCAGTCAGGCGACCTCGCTCCTCATCCGCGCTCTGGCGCTCCACGAGGTCCGCCTGCGCGACTGGTGGCGGGTGGCCCTGCGCGAAGTGCCCACCGGGTTGCTGCTGGGCGCCATCCTGGGGACGATCGGTGTCATTCGCATCGTCGTCTGGCAGAAGGCGGGGCTCTACGATTACGGCGAGCACTGGATGCTGGTGGCGGCGACGGTGGGGGCCGCCCTGGTGGGGATCGTCACCTTCGGTTCGCTGACGGGATCGATGCTGCCCTTCGTGCTCCAGCGCCTCGGCTTCGATCCGGCGACGGCCTCGGCGCCCTTCGTGGCGACGCTCGTCGATGTCACCGGCCTCGTCATCTACTTCTCGGTGGCGATGCTGATCCTGCGCGGCACGCTGCTCTGACCCTCATCGATCCTCCCGGGCGGAGCGCGCCCGGGAGGAGACGACGCCTCAGGCCGGAACGCGGCCGTCGGGGGTGTAGCGGTCGACGGCCTGCGGCAATTCCCGCGACAGGCGGGACAGCAATTCCTCGCGGGTCAGTCCCGTCTGCTGCGCGAGGGTCGCCAGGATGTCCGGGCCGATCGCCTTTTCGAGGTTCTGCGGCGCGATTTCCTGGTTCGGACCCTGGTTGACCCAGGACGACGCCGTCTCGCCGTGGCCGTTCTGGGTGAACCGCTCGACGAGTTCGTTCAAGCCACCGCCGAGGAGGCCGCCGGCTCCTGCACCGCCGAGGGCGCTTCCCAGCTGGCCGAGGATGCCGCCAAGCCCGCTTTGATTGAGGCCGCTCTGGCCATCGGTGACGGCCCCCGGCGTGCCCGGAGCCGTGCTCTTGTTCGAAGCACCGCCCAGGAACTCGGCGATCTTGTCCCTGTTCTGGTAGCCCGCCACGGCGAGCAGGCCCAGCAAGGCGGTCATGGACGGATATCCGCGGCTCATGCGCTGTCTCCCTTGAGGTTTGCCGCCAGCTGATCGGCGAGGCGACGCTCATCAACGTGCATGTGGCGCTTACCGATGCATCGCGCCGCCGGAACGGGCACAATCATGGATCAATGGCGCGCTGCACATAAAACTTCTCTGCCCGGCGGTTGTCCGCCGCGACCCGCGCATTACGTCGCAAGCGAAGCTGTTCGGTGAGGGAACCAGAGCACCGCGGACAGCCTTCTCACCGCAGGCGGGTGCGACTCCGCCGCGAGGTTTCCCAATGAGCGAGATGGCGGTCTGATGCGGCGCACACACGACATGAACTTCGGTGCCGCCATCGCGGCGGACGGCGTGCGCTTCGCCCTCTGGGCACCCACGGCCAAGGACGTCGCCCTCGTGGTCGACGGGGCCGAGCATCCCATCCCAGAGGCCGGCGAAGGCTGGCGCCGCACCACCGTGCCGGACGTCCGCCCGGGTGCCCGCTACGGGTTCCGCATCGACGGCGACCTCGTGGTGCCGGATCCCGCCTCGCGCTTCCAGCCCGACGACGTGTCGGGCCTCAGCGAGGTCATCGACCCGAAGGCGTTCGACTGGAGCGACGGCGAATGGACCGGCCGCCCCTGGGAAGAGGCCGTCCTCTACGAGCTGCATGTGGGCACCGCCACGCCGGAGGGCACCTACGCCGCCCTGGAGGCCAAGCTCGAGGACCTGACCCATCTCGGGGTCACCGCCATCGAGCTTCTGCCGCTCGCCGATTTCAAGGGTACCCGCAACTGGGGCTATGACGGCGTGCTGCCCTACGCGCCGGACGCCGTCTACGGACGCCCGGACGAGCTCAAGCACCTGATCGACAAGGCCCATTCGCTCGGGCTGATGGTGTTCCTCGACGCGGTCTACAACCATTTCGGCCCGGCCGGGAATTACCTCCACGCCTATGCCAAGACCTTCTTCACCGAGCGTCATCAGACGCCCTGGGGCGCCGGCATCAACTTCGACGGCGAGACCAGCGGCAAGGTCGTGCGCGACTACTTCATCGAGAACGCGCTCTACTGGCTGGAAGAATACCATTTCGACGGCATCCGCTTCGACGCGGTCCACGCCATTCTGGACGATTCGCCCAAGCACTTCATCGGTGAACTCGCCGAGACGATCCGCGCGCGCCTGCCTGGCCGGCACATACATCTCGTTCTCGAGAACGAGGCCAACCAGGCCCGCTGGCTCGAACGCGACGATCAGGCCCAGCCGCTCCAGCACACGGCGCAATGGGCCGACGACCTCCACCATTGCTGGCATGTGCTGCTGACCGGCGAGGATGCGGGCTATTATGTCAGCTTCGCCGGCAAGCCGGTGGAGCATCTCGCCCGCTGCCTCGCGGAAGGCTTCGCCTATCAGGGCGAGCCGTTCCCGAGCCTCGACAACCACCCGCGCGGCGAGCCCTCTTCCCATCTGCCGCCATCGGCCTTCGTCACCTTCCTCCAGAACCACGATCAGGTCGGCAACAGGGCGCTCGGCGAGCGCCTGAGCGCGCTCAGCGACCCCGACAAACTCAGCCTGGCCAGGGCCGGCTTCCTGCTCGCTCCGCAGATTCCGATGCTGTGGATGGGCGAGGAATGGTCGGCCACGACGCCGTTCCTGTTCTTCGTCGATTTCGCGCCGGACGAGGAGCTCAACAAGGCCGTGCGCGAGGGGCGCCGTCGCGAGTTCAAGAGCTTCGCCGCCTTCGCGGATGACACGTCGGTGATCCCCGATCCCACGGCGGAACAGACCTTCCTCGATTCGAAGCTCGACTGGTCCGAGCCGGAGCGGCAGCCCCATCGCGGTGTCTGGGCCGACACCCGCAACCTGCTGCAGATCAGGCACCAATCCGTCGTGCCCCTGACGAAGACGCAATATCTCGGGGCCGACGTGACCCGGCCGTCCCCGGATTCCCTCGACGTGACGTGGCGCTATGCGGGGGGCACCCTGCGCTTCGTCGCCAATTTCGGCGCGGATCCCCTCGCCGTCGATTCCCATGGAGGTCAGGTGATCTGGTCGAACGGTCATACGGGCAGCGAGATCGAGCTTCCCACCTGGACGGGTATCGTGCTGACGGGAGCCGCCCGATGAGCCGCGATCTCGAACGCCTGGCCGACCTCCTCGGCATCGCATCCGGCTATACCGACGCGTTCGGCCAGCCCGTGGCGACCGATATCGAAACTCGGCGCGGCATGGTCGCCGCCCTGGGCTTCCCGGCGAGCAACGACGACGTGATCGCGAGCAGCCTCGCCGAGGTCGAATCCGTCCGGCTCGGGCTCGTCCCGTCTCTGAACCCGGTCGAAGCGAGGCGTGCCTCCACGATCCCGCTTCAGGCCGCGGAGGCGCACGGCGCCGTGTCGTGGCGCCTCGTCGACGAGCGCGGCCTCGCGCGGGAGGGGAGGGCGTCGATCACCGGCGCTGGCGAACCCCGTATCGAGTTGCCGCCCCTGACGCCGGGCTACCACCGGCTCACCGTGGCGCTCGGCGAGCGGAAATCGGAAGCCTGGGTCATCTCCGCGCCGCAGCGCTGCTGGCGCCCCGCCGCCTATGCCGACGAGGGCGCGCGGGATTGGGGCCTCGCCGCGCAGCTCTACGGCCTGCGCTCGCCGCACAACCTCGGCATCGGCAGCTACGCCGATGCGGGCCGCGCCGCGCGCGATGCCGGCATTCGCGGTGCCTCGTTCCTGGGCCTGAGCCCGGTCCATGCGCTGTTCGAATCGGACCGCGGCAAGATCTCGCCCTATTCGCCGTCCTCGCGATTGTTCTTAGAGACCCTGTTCATCGAACCCGGCGCGTTGCCCGGTTTCACCAATTCGCGTGCCGCCGCGCTACTGGCGGACAAGGCGACCGACATCGCCGGTCTTCAGGCCGCGACCCTGGTGGACCATCCCGGCATCTGGGGCGTGCTGTCCCCCGTGCTGGAGGCGTTCTGGCAGGAATCCCCGGCTCGCGCGGGGCAGGACCCCGCCTTCTCGGCCTTCCGCGAGGAGGGCGGGGCGGATCTCGAAGCCCACGGGACGTTCGAGGCCCTGTCCGCCCATTACAAGGCGCTTGGCGCCTATTGGTCCGGCGACTGGCCGGAGGAGATGCGCCGCGCCGGGACACCGGCCGTGGAGGCGTTCGCGATGGCCCATGCCGAGGCCGTCACCTACCATATCTGGCTGCAATACCTCGCCGATCGCCAATTGGCCGATGCGTCGAAGGCCGCCCTCGAAAGCGGGATGCGGCTCGGCCTCTACCGCGACCTCGCCGTCGGCGCCGATCGCGGCGGGTCGGAAGTCTGGTCGCATCCTGAGCGCTTCGCCAATGGTGTCTCCATCGGTGCGCCGCCCGATCTACTGGCGCCCAAGGGCCAGGATTGGGGCCTGCCGGCCTTCCACCCCCTCGAAATGGAGCGCAACGGGCTCGCGGCGTTCCGCGCTCTGGTCCAGGCGAACATGCGCCATGCCGGTGCGATCCGCATCGACCACGCGTTCCAGCTCGCCCGGCTCTTCCTCATCCCGATCACCGGATCGGCGAAGGACGGGGCCTATGTCGCCATGCCGTTCGAGCCGATGCTCGCGGTCCTGCGGCTGGAGAGCCACCGGGCGAAATGCCTCGTCATCGCCGAGGACCTCGGCACCGCGCCGGAGGGCTTCTCCGACGCGCTGATGCAGGCCGGCATCCTGAGCTACCGCATCCTCGCCTTCGAGCGCGAGCATGGCGGCCGGTTCAAGGGACCCGGCGCCTATCCGCGCGATGCGCTGACCGCGATTACCACGCATGACCTGCCGACCTTCGTCGGCTGGTGGCGCGGCGTCGATACCGACACTCGCCAGGCGCTGGGCCTCTACGACGCCGAGCGGGCGGAAGCGGAGCGGCGCGAGCGCGTCACCGAGCGCGCCCGCCTCGCCGAGGCTCTGGCCTCCGAGCAATTGCTGCCGAGCTACGACGTGCCCGAGACGGCGCCGTTCGAAGCAGCGGCACGCTACCTCGCGCGGGCGCCCTCGATGCTGACGGCGGTGCAATACGAGGACGTCATCTCGGAACTGAGCCAGGCCAACGTGCCGGGCTCGACGGAGGGCTATCCGAACTGGCGGCGCAAGCTCGACCGGAGCCTGGAGGCCATCGCGGCGCAGGGCGGTCCGCTGGCAAAGCTCGCCGCCGCGCTGTCGGCCGAGGAACGCGGCCCCCGTTCGGGGGCGGCGCGTCTCGCCTCGCCGCCGCCGCGCGCCACCTACCGGCTGCAATTCCACAAGGACTTCACCTTCGCCGATGCCGAGCAGATCGTGCCGTATTTGGCGAAACTCGGCATCAGCCACGTCTATGCTTCGCCGATCCAGAAGGCGCGGCCCGGCTCGACCCATGGCTACGACATCGTCGACCATTCGACGATCAATCCGGAACTCGGCGGCGAGGAGGGCTTCGTCCACTTCTCCGACGTGATGCAGCGGCACGGCCTGAAGCTGCTCCTCGACATCGTGCCGAACCATATGGGCGTCGGCGGGGCCGACAATCCGTGGTGGCTCTCCGTTCTCGAATGGGGCGATCTCTCGCCGCTCTCGCATGCCTTCGACATCGACTGGCAGCGCCAGGGCGCGCGCAACAACCTCGTCATCCCGTTCCTGGGCGATCGCTATGGCGAGGCCCTCGAACACGGCACCCTCGACCTGAAATACGATGCCGCCGCCGGCGCCTTCAGCGTCTGGCATTACGAGCATCAATTCCCGATCTGCCCGCTGCAATATCCCTCGATCCTCAACCGCGCCCTGGCGGCGCATGGCGAGATCGGCGACGACGCGGCGGCAGAAGTTCTCGCCGTCTCCGAGCGGCTGCGTCTCATGAGCGAAGAGACGAATGCGGAGCGCCGCCGGGGCTTCCCGGAGGAGGCCGACGGCCTCAAGCGCCGGCTCGCCGACGCGGTGGAGGCCTCGCCGGCCATCGCCAAGGCCATCGACCGCACGCTGACCCTGCTCAACGGTTTCGAGGGAAGGCCCGACAGTTTCGGGCCGCTCCACCGGCTCCTCGAGCAGCAATCCTACCGTCTCGCCCATTGGCGCGTGGCGGCGAGCGACATCAACTACCGTCGCTTCTTCGACGTTAACGGCCTCGCGGGCCTGCGCGTGGAGAAATCCGACATCTTCCACCGCTCGCACGAGACGGTGTTCCGCCTCATCTCCGAGGGGCGGATCGACGGGCTGCGGATCGACCATATCGACGGTCTCGCCGACCCGCAGGGTTATGCGCGCGCCCTGCAGAGCGCTGTCGGCCCGGGCTTCTACGTCGTGGTCGAGAAGATCCTCGAACCCGGCGAGAAGCTGCGGCCCTGGCCCGTCGCCGGAACCACCGGCTACGACGTGCTGAACCAGCTCGACGGAATCCTGGTGGATCAGGAGAAGCACACCAGGATCACCCGGTTCTATCGCTGGGCCACCGGCATGGACGACCCCTACAAGGCGCAGCTCCGGGCGGCCAAGGCCGAGATCCTCGAGATCAGCTTCGCCAGCGAGCTCGAAGTGCTCACCGCCGACTTGAAGCGGATCGCCGATGCGGACCGGCGCACGCGCGACTTCTCGGTGAACGCCATCCGCCGCGCGCTGATCGAGATCATCGCGCGCTTTCCCACCTACCGCTCCTATCTGCCGGGCGATCTCGACGAGAGCGACGTCGAGGGTGAAGATATCCGCCTGATCGAGGGCGCGGTGGCCAAGGCCAAGCGCTGGAGCGCCCTGCCGGACAGGTCGGTCCACGATTTCGCCTCGCAGGCCCTGCTGGGGCGGGTCGATTCCGGCGGGCCGGGGCGGCCCGATCCCGCCGTCATCCTGCGGTTCCGCCGCCGGTTCCAGCAGCTGACCGGGCCGGTCATGGCGAAAAGCCTGGAAGACACGCTGTTCTACCGGTTCTCGGAACTCCTCGCCCTCAATGAGGTCGGCGGCGATCCGGGCGAATACGGGATCGATCTGGAGCATTTCCACGCGCTCCAGGCGGCGCGGGCCCGCGACTGGCCGAACGCCATGATCACCACGGCGACCCACGACACCAAGCGCGGCGAGGATGCCCGCTCGCGCCTCCTCGCCCTATCCGAGATCCCGGAGGTGTGGGCCGAGGCCTGGACCATCCTCGGCCAATCGGCCCGGACCCATCTCACCGCCATGGAGGAGGGCCCCGCGCCCGACGCCAACGATCAGTGGATGTTCCTGCAGGCCATCCTCGGCGCCTGGCCGCTCGAATTGCTGGAGCGGGACGACGAGGCCGCCATCGCGGAATTCCGCGAACGTCTCGACGCGTACTCTGAAAAGGCCCTTCGCGAGGGCAAGCGCCGGTCGAGCTGGGTCAATGTGGACGAGCAGTACGAGGCGGCGGTCAAGCGGTTCTTCGCCGGCTTGATCGCGCCGGGCGCGAAGTTCATGACGCTCATGCGTCCGATCGCGCTCCGGCTCGCCCATCTCGGCATGGTCGCAGGCCTCGGCCGGACGGTGCTGAAGGCCACGCTTCCGGGCTTGCCCGACGTGTACCAGGGGACGGAATTCTGGGACTTCTCCTTCGTGGACCCGGATAACCGTCGCCCCGTGGATTATACGGCCCGTGCCGAAGCCCTGAACGGGAGCGCCGACATCGCCGGCTTGATCGATCACTGGCCGGACGGGCGAGTCAAGCAGGCGACGTTGGCGCGCCTCCTTGCCGACCGTGCGGAGCGACCCAGCTTCTACGCGGATGCCGACCATCTTGCGGTGACCGCAGAAGGCCGGTTGAGCGCCCATGTCATCGCATTCACACGGTCCGATGCCACAAGCGGAGAGGGCGACCTTCTCGTCGCCGTGCCGCGACTCGTCTCCGGCCTCGTCGGCGATGCGGCATGGTCGGGCGAGGCCTTCTCCGGCACCACCTTGCCGGTGCCGGCGGAGAGCCGCTGGGTCGACCTGATGTCGGGGGCCGAGGTGCAGCCGGAGGGAACATCGGTCGATCTCGGCCGGTTGTTCGCGCGTTTGCCCTACGCAGTCCTGAAGCGGACCGCCTGAGCCCGAGTTCGGGACGGCAGCCGAACCCTGAAGGGCGGTCCTCGACGGGGACCGCCCATCCCCACCTCACCCGCCGCCGCGCGGGAGGCTCCTTCGGGAGACGGGGACACGCTATTCAAATGAACGGAGTACGCATGAACGCGCCGAGCCCAGCCAAGATCTCCGCCGCGCGGACCGAAGCCGGAACCGTGGCGCTGCCTGCGGGCCTCGCCCCCCGGGCCGAGGGGCCGCGCATCTACAACCTGTTCCCCCTCCTCGTGGGAAAGGTCTCGGCCTGGACGGCGGAGCTTCCCCGCATCGCCGGGATGGGTTTCGACTGGATCTACCTCAATCCGTTCCACCAGACCGGCGGCTCGCGCAGCCTCTACGCGGTCTCCGACCCGGAAAGGCTCGACGAGCGTTTCCGCGACGATGACGGCACCTCGGACGACGAGCAGATCCGCCGCTTCTGCGCCGCCGCCACCTCGCACGGCATCCGGGTGATGACCGACCTCGTCATCAACCACACCGCCAAGGACGGCCCCCTGGCGCGGGAGCGGCCGGATCTGTTCCTGCGCGACGAGGCCGGCAACATCGAGAGCCCGGCCGCCGTCGACCCGGACGATCCGTCGATCCGCACGGTCTGGGGCGACCTCGCCGAGCTGAACTATCATTCGGCCGGTGCGCGCGAGGAGCTGACCCGGCTCTGGGCCGGCTACATCAATCGGATGCAGGATCTCGGCGTCGGCGGGTTCCGCTGCGACGCCGCCTACAAGGTGCCGCCGGATGTCTGGCGCTCGCTCATCGGCGCCGCCAAGGCGCTGGAGCCCGATTGCCTGTTCGCCGCCGAGACCCTGGGCTGCACCTTCGAGGAGGCCCAGGCTACGGCGGGCGCCGGCTTCGACTACCTGTTCAATTCCTTCGCCTGGTGGGACCTGAAGGCGCCATGGGCGCTCGAACAATACGACCGCCTGCGCGTGATCGCCCCCTCCATCGCCTTCCCCGAGAACCACGACATGCCCCGCCTCGCGGGCGGGCTTTCCGGCGGGCCGGACGCCATCGCGCGACGGCTCAAGGCGCGCTACGCCCTGGCCGCGTTCTTCTCGGCCGGCGTACTCCTGCCCATCGGCTACGAATGGGGCTATCGCCGCGCCCTGCACGTGGTCGAGACCACGCCGGATTCCCGCGAAACCGATACCGGCATCGACATTTCCGGCTATGTCGCGGCCATCAACGCCCTGAAGGCCAGCCTCGCTTCCGCCAATGTGGAGGGCGCGCAGTCGCGGATCTCGGCGCCGGATGCGGCCTATGTGGCGCTGCTGAAATTCGACACCGGACACGGCGCCTCCGCGCGCCACGCCACCCTCGTCCTGTTCAACCCCGGCCCCGTGGCGGTGGCGGTGGATGCCGGGCCTCTGGTGGCTCGGACGGGCGGCATGCTCGGCCGCTTCAAGGACCTCACCCCCGAGGCGGAGCCCATCGAGTTCCTCCCCGGCACGAGCCTCGATCTCGCGCCCGGCGAAATCCGCATCCTCGCCGCCGAGCGGCGGGTGGTGGCAAAGCCCCCCGCTCCCTCCACGCCGTCGGGCGAAGGTCGCGTCGTCATCGAGGCGGTCTCGCCCGAGATCGACGGGGGCCGTTCCCCGGTCAAGCGCGTGGTCGGCGAGCAGGTGGCGGTCTCCGCCGACATCTTCAGCGACGGTCACGAGATCATCGACGCCGCGATCCTGTCGCGCGTCGTCGGCGAGGAGGAGTGGCGCCGAGACCGCATGGTGTTCGTGGACAACGACCGCTGGAGCGGCTCCTTCCCCCTCGAACACAATGCCCGCTACGAATTCACCATCGAGGCTTGGCGCGACGCCTTCTCGTCCTGGATCCGCGACACGCTGAAGAAGCGAGATGCGGGCGTGGACGTGCGCCTCGAGACCATCGAGGGCGCCAGCTTCGTACAGGGGGCGGCGGACCTCGCCACCGGGCCGGACCAGGCCCGGCTCCAGGCCATCGTCTCGGCCCTGGGAGCGGAGAAAACCGGATCGGCAGCGCAGCTCGATCTCATCCTCGCCCCCGAGACTGCGTCCCTGATCCGCAAGCATGCGGACCGGGTCAACCGTTCGCGCTACCCGGTGAACGTGCCGGTGATCGCCGACCGCCTCGCGGCCCGGTTCTCGGCCTGGTACGAGATCTTCCCGCGCTCGCAATCCATGGACGTCAACCGCCACGGCATGTTCGACGACGTGATCCGGCGTCTGCCCGAGATCCGGGAACTCGGCTTCGACGTGCTCTACTTCACGCCCATCCACCCGATCGGCAAGACCAACCGCAAGGGCAAGAACAACACCCTCACGGCGCTCGAAGGCGATGTCGGCTCGGTCTATGCGGTCGGTTCGGAGGCGGGCGGGCACGAGGCGGTGCATCCCGAACTCGGCACCCTCGACGATTTCCGCCGGCTGGTCGCCGCGAGCCACGCCTACGGCATGGAGATCGCGCTCGATTTCGCGATCCAGTGCTCGCCCGACCACCCGTGGATCAAGAACCACCCAGAATGGTTCGAGTGGCGCCCCGACGGCACTCTGAAATTCGCCGAGAACCCGCCGAAGAAGTACGAGGACATCTCCAACGTCCACTTCTACGGCGGCGCGCTGCCCTCGCTCTGGATCGAACTGCGCGACATCGTCATGGGCTGGGCCGAACTCGGCGCCCGCATCTTCCGCGTCGACAACCCCCACACCAAGCCGATCCCGTTCTGGGAATGGATGATCGCCGAGGTGAATGCCCGCTATCCCGACGTGATTTTCCTCGCCGAGGCCTTCACCCGGCCGAAGATGATGAAGAAGCTCGCCAAGGCCGGCTACCAGCAGAGCTACACCTACTTCACCTGGCGCAACACGAAGCAGGAGCTCATCGACTACTCGACCGAGCTCGCCGGCGAGATGGGCGAATATTACCGGCCGAACTTCTTCGCCAACACGCCGGACATCAATCCGGTCTACCTCCAGACCAGCGGCCGCGCCGGATTCATCGTGCGGGCGACCCTGGCGGCGACGCTGTCCTCGGTCTACGGCATCTATAACGGCTTCGAGATGTGCGAGGCAGCACCTTATCCTGGCAAGGAAGAATATCTCAATTCAGAGAAATATGAGCTGAAGGCCTGGGATTACCATGCGCCGGGCAACATCCGCGCGCACATCATCAAGCTCAACCGCATCCGGCAGGAGAACCCGGCACTCTGGGACTTCCGCAACATCACCTTCACGGCGGCCTATAACGACCAGATCGTCGCCTACGCCAAGGCGACGCCCGAGGGCGACAATTGCATCTTCGTGATGGTCAACCTCGATCCGAAGAACCGCCAGGAATGCACCTACGAGGTACCGCTCTGGCTCCTTGGGGAGCCCGATCACGGCGCCGTCGAGGTGGAGGACCTGCTGCTCGGCTACAAGTTCGAGCTGCGCGGCAAGTCCCACCGCATCGCCCTCGATCCGGCGGAGCGGTCCGTCATCGTATGGCGGCTGCGCGCACCCCAGCGGGTTGCGGAGTAGCCGCCCGCGTGTCAGCACAAAACTTCGAGTTTTCAGCCGTCCGTCGCGTTGTCGCCCAGAAGCTGGTGCCAAAGCTGCGGCCGACGCGGCCAAGCCCTTCGTTTCGGCGAAGGGCGCGCGCCGCGAAGCCGAACACGCCCTTGAACCCGACGCATGAGGCAACGACGCGATGATCGATCGTAGCGATCCGCAATGGTACCGTGACGCCATCATCTACCAGATCCACGTCAAGTCGTTCTTCGACTCGAACAACGATGGGATCGGCGATTTCGAGGGCCTGACGCAGAAACTGGATTATGTGCGGGACCTCGGCGTCACCGCCATCTGGCTGATGCCGTTCTATCCGTCGCCCCTGCGCGACGACGGCTACGATATCGGCGATTACCGCGACGTGAATCCGTCCTACGGGACGATGGAGGAGTTCCGGAAGTTCGTGGAGGCCGCGCATGACCGTGGCCTGCGCGTCATCACCGAGCTCGTCATCAACCACACCTCGGACCAGCATCCGTGGTTCCAGCGCGCCCGCGAGGCGCCGGCCGGCAGCCCTGAGCGCGATTTCTACGTCTGGTCGGACACCGACACGCCGTATTCCGACACGCGCATCATCTTCCTCGACACCGAGACCTCGAACTGGACCTGGGACCCGGTCGCCAAGCAGTATTTCTGGCACCGGTTCTACAGCCACCAGCCGGATCTCAACTTCGACAACCCCGCTGTGTTGGAGGGCGTGATCGAGGTCATGCGCTACTGGCTCGACATGGGCGTCGACGGCCTGCGGCTCGACGCGATCCCCTACCTGATCGAGCGCGACGGCACGAATTGCGAGAACCTGCCGGAGACCCACACGGTCATCAAGGCGATTCGCGCCGCGCTCGACGCGAGCTATCCCGACCGCATGCTGCTGGCGGAAGCCAACCAGTGGCCGGAGGAGACCGCGCAGTATTTCGGCGACGGCGACGAATGCCACATGGCGTTCCACTTCCCGCTGATGCCGCGCATGTACATGGCGATCGCCCGCGAGGACCGGCATCCGATCACCGACATCATGCGCCAGACCCCGGAAATCCCCGAGGGATGTCAGTGGGCCATCTTCCTGCGCAACCATGACGAGCTCACCCTCGAAATGGTCACGGCGGAGGAGCGCGATTACCTCTGGTCGTTCTATGCCGCCGAGCGCCGCGCCCGCATCAATCTCGGCATCCGCCGCCGTCTGGCTCCGCTACTGGAGAACGACCGCCGCAAGATCGAGCTGATGAAGTCCCTCGTCCTGTCGATGCCCGGCACGCCGGTGCTCTACTACGGCGACGAAATCGGCATGGGAGACAACATCTATCTCGGTGACCGCGACGGCGTGCGCACCCCGATGCAATGGTCTCCGGACCGTAACGGCGGCTTCTCCCGCGCCAACCCGGCCAAGCTCTTCCTGCCTTCGGTGCAGGACCCGATCTACGGTTTCGACGCGATCAACGTCGAGGCGCAGACCCAGTCGCAGACGAGCCTGCTGAACTGGACGCGCCGCATGATCGCGATCCGCAACAATTCGGTCGCCCTCGGGCGCGGCGGCATGCAGTTCCTGTATCCGACGAACCGCAAGGTGCTGGCCTGGATCCGCGAGTTCGAGGGGGAGCGCGTCCTCTGCGTCGCCAACCTGTCCCGCGCGCCGCAGGCCGTGCAGCTGGACCTGTCCGAGTTCCGTAGCGCCGTGCCGATCGAGCTGACCGGCGGTTCGGAATTCCCGGCCATCGGCGAGTTGCCCTACCTGCTGACCCTGCCGTCCTACGGGTTCTACTGGTTCTCGCTGAACGCGGCGAATGCCGGGGAAATCGGCCCGCAGCCGGAGACGCCGGAGCTCTTCACCCTGGTCCTCACCGGCGGTGTCGAGACCCTCATGGCCGGCCGCGAGCGGACCGCCTTCGAACGCACCGTGGCGCCGCGCTTTATCGGCACCCGCCGCTGGTTCGGCGCCAAGGGAACCCGCATCAAGTCGGTCTCGGTGATCGACAGCGCCACCCTCAAGGATGCCGGCGGCTTCACCCGCTTCCTGCTGCCGCGCGTGGCGGTGCATCTCGCCAATGGCGAGCGCCAGGATTACTTCGTGCCCCTCGGGGTCGATGAGGGCCGCGAGGACGAGACGCTGCTGTCGCATGCGGTCGCCCGCGTCCGTCGCGGACCGCGCACGGGCCTGCTGTTCGGAGCGTCCGCTTCGCCGGCCTTCTCGGTCGCCCTGATCGACGGCATGCGCAACGGCGTCGAGTTGCCGACAGAGACCGGCAAGCTCGTCTTCTCCCATACCTCGGCCTTCGATCGCGATGTCGCCGTGGATCTGGCGGAAGTCCGCAGCCTGAACGCGGAGCAGAGCAACACCTCGATCGCCATCGGCTCGAAGATGATGCTCAAGCTCCTCCGCCGCATGCAGACGGGGGTGCATCCCGAGATCGAGGTCGGCCGGTTCCTCACCGAGCAGGCGGGCTTCGCCAACACTCCGGCCCTGCTCGGCGTCGTCGAGCACGTGGACGGGGACGGGACACGGACGGCGCTCGCCGTGCTCCAGGCCTTCGTGCCGAACCAGGGCGATGCCTGGACCCTCATGCTGGAGGGCTTACGCCGCGACTTCGATACCGTCGTGCTCGCTCCCGAGAGCGAGGCGCCGGAGCCCACCGAAGCCTTCGCCCCGCATCTGCGTTGGGCCGAACTCCTCGGCCGCCGCACCGCCGAGCTCCACAACGCCTTCGCCATCGAGACCGACGACCCGGCTTTTGCGCCCGAACCGTTCACGCATGACGACCTGCGCGACCTCGGTGAGGATGCACGCCGGATGGGCGAGAGGGCCTTCCGTGCCCTCGACGCCCTGGCGGGCCGCACCTCCAGCACGGCGATCACCGAGCTGGCCGGTCGCCGCCGCGAAGTCGAGTTGTTGATCGAGGACATGACGTCGCGTCCGCCGGTTGGGGCAACGAAGACCCGGATCCACGGGGACTTCCACCTCGGCCAGGTTCTCGCGTCCGAGAGCGACCTCATCATCATCGACTTCGAGGGTGAGCCCGCTCGCCCGGCCGATGAGCGCCGCGCCAAGTCGACGCCGCTGCGCGACGTCGCCGGGATGCTGCGCTCCTTCGCCTATGGGGCCGAGACCGTCACCCGCGAGATCGCGGCGAGGTTCGCGGATTCGGAGGGCCGGGCTCGCAACGCGTCCATCGCCTGGCGTGGCATGATCGATGCCGCGTTCCTCGATGCCTACCGCGGCGTGGCCTCGACCAGCCGTGCGGCAGTGACCGACCCGGAGACCGAGACGCGGCTGCTCGCGCTCTCGCTCCTGGCGAAGGCGCTCTACGAGGTCGATTACGAGGCCAATAACCGGCCGGATTGGATCGAAATCCCAGCCCGTGGGGTTCTCACAATTCTGGACGACACCAAGAGAGGCGTTTGAATGACGGATATCGACGAGAGCCTGGCGAAGACGTCCGAGCAGGAGCGGAAGCGGTCCGAACGGATCGCGGCCCGCTCGGCCGCGTCGGGGAGTTCCCGCCAGGCCGATGCCGATACGTCGACCGTTCAGGGCGTCCATCCGGACGCGGTCGCCGCTGTGATGAGGGCGGATCACGGCGATCCGTTCTCGGTGCTCGGCCCTCACCAGATCGGCCCCGGCCTCTGGGAGGTGCGCGTCATCCTACCGGAGGCGAAGTCGGCCTCCCTTCTCACCGCGGGCAAGCGCATCCCGTTCGAGCGGCGTCATCAGGACGGGTTCTACGTCGCCCGGGTCGAGAGCCAGGGACGGCCGCTCTATGAGCTGGCCGTGGAAGGCTGGGACGGTACCGAGCGTCCGCGCCACGACCCCTACAGCTTCGGCTCATCGCTGCATCAGCAAGATATCGACAACCTGCGCGAGATCGGCAGCGACGTGACCTATCGGGTGCTCGGCGCCCAATCCATGGAGCTCGATGGCATCGCCGGGTTCCGCTTCGCGGTCTGGGCCCCCAATGCCCGCCGGGTGAGCATCGTCGGCGATTTCAACGAGTGGGATGGCCGACGCCACCCGATGCGGCTCTGGCAGAATGGCGGCATCTGGGAATTGTTCGTTCCAGGCCTCGCCGCAGGAGCCCATTACAAGTTCGAGATCCGCGGACCCGACGGTTCGCTCCTGCCGCTGAAGGCCGATCCCGTCGCCTTCGCGGCGCAGAAGCCGCCGGAGACGGCCTCCGTACTCCAGGGCACGAACGCGCCCGTCTGGAGAGACGACAAGTGGATGGCGACGCGCGGCGAGAAGGATCCACGCCACACCGCCATCTCGATCTACGAAGTCCATCTCGGCTCCTGGGCACGCGTCGCCGAGGAGGGCAACCGCTACCTGACCTACAAGGAGTTGGGCGAGCGCCTGATCCCCTACGTCAAGGAAATGGGCTTCACCCATATCGAGATGCTGCCGATCACGGAATATCCGTTCGACGGCTCATGGGGCTACCAGCCGGTCTCGCTCTTCGCGCCGACGAGCCGCTTCGGCACGCCGGACGATTTCGCGGCCTTCGTCGATGTGGCCCACGAGGCCGGCATCGGCGTGATGCTGGACTGGGTGCCGGGGCACTTCCCCCTCGACGCGCATGGTCTCGGCCAGTTCGACGGGACGCATCTCTACGAACATGCCGACCCGCGCCAGGGCTTCCACCAGGATTGGGGCACCTACATCTACAATTTCGGCCGCACGGAAGTGTCGAGCTTCCTGGCCGCCAATGCCCGGTTCTGGCTCGAACACTACCATCTCGACGGCCTGCGCGTGGATGCCGTCGCCTCCATGCTCTACCTCGACTATTCGCGCCGACAGGGCGAGTGGATTCCCAACCAATACGGCGGCAACGAGAATCTCGACGCCATCAACTTCCTGCGCAAGACCAACGAGGCGACCTATAGCCACGCGCCGGGCACGATGACGATCGCCGAGGAATCCACCTCCTGGCCGGGTGTGTCACACCCGACCTATACGGGCGGTCTCGGCTTCGGCTTCAAGTGGAACATGGGGTGGATGCACGACACCCTGGAATTCATGTCGAAGCAGACCATCCATCGCCGCTATCACCACCATGACCTGACCTTCGGCCTGCTCTACGCCTTCTCCGAGAACTTCATCCTGCCGCTCTCGCACGATGAGGTTGTTCACGGGAAAGGCTCGCTGCTGGACAAGATGCCGGGCGACCGCTGGCAGAAATTCGCGAATCTGCGCGCCTATTTCGGCTACATGTGGGGCCATCCGGGCAAGAAGCTGCTCTTCATGGGCGGCGAGTTCGGCCAGCAGAAAGAGTGGAACCACAACCAGAGCCTCGACTGGCACCTGCTCGACGATCCTCTGCATCGCGGCGTGAAGGATCTCGTCCGCGACCTGAACCACCTCTACACCTCCACCCCCGCCCTGCATGTGAGGGATTGCGAGGCCGCCGGCTTCCAGTGGCTGGTCTCCGACGACCAGGACAACAGCGTCATTGCCTGGGCCCGCAAGGGCAAGCCACCGGGGGAGGTCGCGGTGGTGGTCTCCAACTTCACGCCGATTCCGCGTGAGGGATACCGGATCGGCGTACCGGAGGCGGGGTTCTATCGCGAGGCGATCAACTCGGATTCCGAGCGCTACGGCGGTTCGAATGTCGGCAACATGGGCGGTATCCAGGCGGAAGCCGTGGAGAGCCACGGCCAGCCCTATTCGCTGGTGCTCTCGGCGCCGCCGCTCGGGACGATCATCTTCGTGCTCGAGGGCTGAGATCGCCTCGTGTTTTAAAGATACCATGAGTAAGGGCGCCGGTTCGATGAACCGGCGCCCTTTTGTGTTGGAGGCTGTTTGATCGGATTGCTCAGCGGATGCTGACGGGAAAGTCGATCATCCAAACCGACCACCTCATCTTGAGGCGCCGGAGCGTAGCGGAGGCCTCGAAGGAGCCCTCCAGAGACCGAAGCGATCCCTGGAGGGCTCCTTCGAGGCCGCTGCGCGGCACCTCAGGATGAGGTAAAGCTTTGGAAGACAATGCAAATCGGCTGTTCGGACGCTAAGATCGGTCGGAGACCGACTCTCAGACAGTCTGGGCGCGGAGACCGCCGCCATTCCCCAAAGCCCGGGCGTAGAGCGCCGAGTAATCCATGGCGGCGCCGTCCCAGGTGAAGGAGCGGGACATGGCGCGGCGGCGCATGGCGTTGAGGCGCTTCTTCTCGCCGAACGTGTCGAGGGCGCGGCGGACCGCGCCGAGGAACCCTGTCTGTGACGCTTCGCCGAAGGTGAAGCCGGTCACGCCGTCCTCCACCGTGTCGGCGAGGCCGCCGGTGCGGCGCACGATCGGCAGCGAGCCGAAGCGCTGGGCGTACATCTGCGCGAGGCCGCAGGGCTCGAAACGCGAGGGCATCAGCAGGAAGTCGCTTCCGGCGAACATCCGCCGCGCTTCCTTCTCCTCGAACCCCACATGGACCCCGACGGCATCCGGATGGCGGCGGGCGAGATCGCTGAGCGCGGTTTCGAAGCGGCGCTCACCCTCGCCGATGACGACGATCTGACCGCCCTCGGCCACGATGGTCTCGGCCGCGCTGAGGCTGAGGTCGATGCCCTTCTGATGGACGAGGCGCGAGACGATGGCGAAGAGCGGGCCGCGCGATACGGCGAGGCCGAACTTCCGGCGCACCGTCTCGGCATTGGCGCGCTTGCCCTTCCAATCGTCCGCCTCGAACCGCGTGGCGAGGTGGGGATCGGTGCGCGGGTCCCAGCTCTCGTCGATCCCGTTGAGGATGCCGGCCAGCCGCCCCTGGGCGGCGCGCGTGCGCAGCAGGCCGTCGAGGCCGCAGCCGGATTCCGGCATCATGATCTCGCGGGCATAGGTCTCACTCACCGTGGTGACGTGCGAGGCGTAGTAGATGCCGGCCTTGAGGAAGGAGAGATGCCCGTAGAACTCGCAGCCATCCATCTGGAAGGCCCCGTCCGGGATGCCGAGGCGACCGAGGGAATCACTCGGGAACAGACCCTGATAGGCGAGATTGTGGATCGTCAGCACGCTGGGGACGCGCTGCCCGGTCCATTCGAGATAGGCGGGGGCGAGCGCCGTCTGCCAGTCGTTGAGGTGAAGCAGGTCGGCCGACCAGGACGGGTCGACCCCGCCGGTGAGTTCCGCCGCCGCGAGGCTGAGGCGCGCGAAGCGAAGGTCGTTGTCGCGGAAATCCCCCTGCGCGTCGCCATAGGGCGTTCCGTCGCGCTGGTAGAGGTCGGCACTCAGGATGATGTAGACCTTGAGGCCGTCCCCGGTTTCGATGAGGCCGAGATCGCAGGGCGGGATGCCGGCATGGCCGCGCAGATGGGCGACGACGGGGATGTGGTCGAACCGGTCCACCACCTGGCGATAGCCGGGGATGAGCACGCGGACGTCGTAATGGCGGCGGAGCGACCGGGGCAGGGCGCCGGCGACTTCGCCCAGACCGCCGGTCTTCACGAAATCCGACATTTCCGGGGTGGCGTAGAGGATGCGCGGCTGGAGCGAGAGGCTCCGGATCACCTCGGCATCGGCCGCGCCGGAGGCGAAAATCGGCGAGGCGAGGTCGGCACTGGAGGTGGTCGTCGCCGGCATATGATGGAGACCTCTAGGGCAGATCGTGCTCTTCGCGATGCACAACTCAAGCCACTGGGTCGGTTAATACTACGTTCAGTTTGCTGCGGCGCGGGGAAAATGTCGCGCCGCGATAGTTTTTTCCGCCTCCCTCAGCGTGCGAGGTTTCAATCCGAGTGTTTGAGCAGAATCACGCCCTCGTTTCCGGCCATGTCGAGCACCTCCGAGGCACCGATATCGGCTCGCCCGGGATGGGTGGAGAGGAGAACGCTCCAGCCTGATTCGCCCGCCAGAGGGAACCGGACTGGTGACGCCGAGAAGTTCAGCACGATCCGCACGGTCTCGCCGGCCTCCATCCTCTCATAGGCGAGGACGTGTTCGAGCCCGTCCGTATCGAGCCGGCGGTAGCTTCCCGCCGCCAAAGCGGGATAGGCGCGGCGGAGATGCAGGAGCCGCCGGTAAAGGGTGAGGATCGAAGTGGAATCGTCCCGCAATGCCTCCACATGCCGCCTGTCCCGGTCGGCGCTCAGGGGCAGCCAGGGTTCGGCTTCGCTGAAGCCGGCATGTTCGGTGTCGTCCCACTGCATCGGGGTCCGTTCCGGGTCGCGGCCATGGCCCGGTTCGTTGAAGCCCCAGGGGTCGCGCATCCGCTCCGGCGGGATCTCCACATGGGCGAGGCCGATCTCGTCGCCGTAATAGACCGTGGGCGTGCCGCGAAGCGTAAGGAGGAGGATCGCCGCGATCCGCGCCTGCGCCTCGCCGATCCGCGCGGCGATGCGGGGCTGGTCATGGTTGCCCAGCACCCAGTTCGGCCATCCGCCCGGGGGCAGCGCCTCCTCGTACTCGTCCACCAGGGCCGCCACGGCATCGGCCTGCCACGGGGTCTGGATGAGCTGGAAGTTGAAGGGTAGATCGACGCCGGTCAGACCGGGGCCGTAATAGGCCACCAGCCGCTCGATCGGCAGGTAGATCTCGCCGATCAGCACCCGGTCGTCGTAACCGTCCAGCACGCGGCGCATGCCGGCGATGATGTCGAACACTTCCGGGCGGTCGGCGGAATAGACCTGATCGAACCGGTTGATCTCCGGCTGTTCGGGGTGGAAGGCCGGGTTCGCGGGATTGTCGCGAAAACCCTCGTCCTTCATCAGGTGCCAGATCACGTCGACGCGGAACCCGTCGATGCCCCGGTCGAGCCAGAAGCGCAGCACGTCGTGCATCGCTTCCCGCACCGCCGGATTGCGCCAGTTCAGGTCCGGCTGCTCGGCCAGGAAGGCATGGTAGTAATACTGGCCGCTCGCCTCGTCGAAGGTCCAGGCCGGGCCGCCGAAATTGCTCAGCCAGTTGTTGGGCGGTCCGCCATCCGGCGCGGGATCGCGCCAGATGTACCAGTCCCGCCGCGGATTCTCGCGCGACGCGCGGCTCTCCGTGAACCAGGGATGCGCGATGGAGGAATGGTTCGGCACGAAATCGAGGATGACCTTGAGCCGCCGGGCATGGGCCTGGGCGACCAGCTCGTCCAGATCGGCGAGGCTGCCGAAGAGCGGGTCGACGCCGCAATAATCGGCGACGTCGTAGCCGTAATCGGCCATGGGCGACGGATAGATCGGTGAGATCCAGACGGCGTCGACGCCGAGCCAAGCGAGGTAATCGAGGCGGCGCGTGATGCCGGCGAGATCGCCGACACCGTCGCCGTTGGTGTCCTGGAACGAGCGCGGATAGACCTGATAGACGGTCCCCCGCTTCCACCAGACGGCTTTCGCCAGATCCGGAACAGTCGTCTCGCCTGACGTCATCCGTCCCCCGGTCTGACCCGATTCACGCCCCGATGGCGGTAACAGCCTAGCCTGCGCGGGCGCGTCAAGCGACCCCGCCGTGGCTGTGTCCGCCTTATGGCGCGCCAGCGCTCATCTGCCGCATTCATGAAACCTTCAGCGCGAAATGGTCTCATTCCCGCGCTGTTTCGATGTGAGATTGGCGAATCGCGAGGATCGGGCGCGGGCAGCGGGACCGCTTGGTCCCATGGGCCGACCTCATCGATATCGCCGTTGCCGAACGGTCACCGCCGGAAGAAGCGGGTGGCGAAATCGGCGTCGCGGCAGCGACACTATGGGGGAACGAGACCATGCTGAACGAAATCCTGGCCGCCTCCGCACGGAGTGACGAGACCGGCACGCGCGCCGCCGCGGCGGAAGCGCCGGCCCGGCCGGGCTGGACCGCTCCCGCCAAGCCCGCTTCCGGCGACCCAGTGGCGGATCTGCGCGAAGCCATCCTCGCCAAGCTCGCCTATGCCATCGGCAAGACCCCCGAGACCGCTCGCGAGCGCGACTGGTTCGCCGCCACCGCCCTGGCCCTGCGCGACCGGATCGTCGATGCCTGCATGGACGGCAGGTCCACGAGCATTCCCAACAAGCGGGTCTATTACCTCTCCCTCGAATTCCTCATCGGCCGGCTCCTGTCCGACGCCATGAACAATCTCGGCCTCGTCGACACGACCCGCCGGGCCTTGCGCGATCTCGGCATCGATCTCGGCGACGTCGAGGCGGCCGAACCGGACGCGGCGCTCGGCAATGGCGGTCTCGGCCGTCTCGCCGCCTGTTTCATGGAGAGCATGGCGAGCCTGTCGATCCCCGCCATCGGCTACGGCATCCGCTACGATCACGGCCTGTTCAAGCAATCCCTGGAGGATGGCTGGCAGAAGGAAGCGCCGGAAACCTGGCTCGCCGAGGGCAATCCCTGGGAGTTCGTGCGGCCCGAGGCGACCTACACGATCGGGTTCGGCGGCCATGTCACCATGTCGGCGATCTCGGACGGCGTGATCCGCCGGCACTGGCACCCGGCGGAGACCGTTCGGGCCGTGGCCCATGACGTCCCCGTGGTCGGCTGGCGGGGCAAGCACGTCAACACGCTGCGGCTCTGGAAGGCGGAGGCGGAATCGCCCCTCGAACTCGCGCAGTTCAACGGCGGCGACCATGTGGGCGCGGTGGCCGCCCGGTCCAAGGTCGAAGCGATCTCGCGGGTGCTGTATCCGAGCGATTCCTCCGAGACCGGCCAGGAACTCCGCCTGCGCCAGGAATACTTCTTTACCTCGGCCTCGCTGCAGGACCTCGTCTCCCGGCACGTGGCCGAGCGTGGCGACCTGCGCTCGCTGCCCGACCATGCGGCGATCCAGCTCAACGACACCCATCCGGCCATTGCCGTGCCGGAACTGATGCGCATCCTCCTCGAGGATCATGGCGTGACCTGGGAGGATGCCTGGCACATCACCACCAACACGCTGAGCTACACCAACCACACCCTCCTGCCGGAGGCGCTGGAGACCTGGCCGGTGGAGCTGATGGAGCGGCTGCTGCCGCGCCACATGCAGATCATCTACCTGATCAACTGGATGCATCTCGAAGAGCAGGGACGCCACGGCCGGGCCGATGCGGCGCAGCTCGCCTCGGTCTCGCTCATCGACGAGGCCAACGGCAAGCGCGTGCGGATGGGCCATCTCGCCTTCCTGGGCGCCCGCCGGGTGAACGGTGTCTCGGCGCTCCACACCGACCTGATGCGCTCCACCGTGTTCAAGGACCTCCACGCCCTCGACACCGATAAGATCGTCAACAAGACCAACGGCATCACCTTCCGGCGCTGGTTCCACAACTGCAACCCCGAGCTGACGAAGCTCGCCGTGGAGGTGGTGGGCGAGCGCGTCCTCGACGATCCCGAGGCGCTGCTGGGGCTGGCCGATCACGCCGCCGATCCCGCCTTCCAGGCCCGCTACGCCGCCATGCGCACATCCCGCAAGGAGGCCCTCGCCAAGGTGGTGGCCGAGAATACCGGCATCGTCATCGATCCGTCGGCCCTGTTCGACACGCAGATCAAGCGGATCCACGAATACAAGCGCCAACTCCTCAACGTCATCGAGACTGTGGCGCTCTACCAGGCGATCAAGGCCGAGCCGCACAAGGACTGGACGCCGCGCGTCAAGGTCTTCGGCGGAAAGGCGGCGCCGAGCTATGTCCAGGCCAAGCTCATCATCAAGCTCGCCTGCGATGTCGCCAAGCTCGTGAACAGCGACCCGGATATCGCCGGCCGGCTCAAGGTGGTGTTCCTGCCGAATTACCGCGTCAGCCTCGCCGAGGCGATCATCCCCGGCTCCGACTTGTCTGAGCAGATCTCCACCGCCGGCATGGAGGCGTCGGGTACCGGCAACATGAAGCTGGCGCTGAACGGCGCGCTCACCGTGGGCACGCTCGACGGCGCCAATATCGAGATCCGCGACCATGTGGGGGCGGACAACATCTTCATCTTCGGCCTCGACGCGGCCGGGGTTCAGAAGCGTGCGGCCGAGCCGGATTACGCCGCCCGGGCCATCGCGGCCTCACCGCGCCTCGCCTCCGCCCTCGATTTCATCGAGGCGGGCGGGTTCTCGCCGGAGGAGCGCGGCCGCTTCCAGCCGATCGTGGACGACCTGCGCCACAACGACCGCTACCTGCTCACGGTCGATTTCGACGATTACTGGCGCGTCCAGCGCGAGATCGACGCCGCCTGGATCGACAAGGCCAGCTGGTGGAAGAAGGCCATCCTCAACACCGCCCGGATGGCCTGGTTCTCCTCCGACCGCTCCATGCGCGAATATGCCGACGACATCTGGCGGGTGAAGGTGGGGTGAGCCGGAAGGCTCAACCCCACCCGCCGGGTGGTCGAAGACCGACGTAGCGGCTCCGCCCGGAAGGACCCTGCGGGGCCGACTTGCGTCGGTCTGCTTGCGGGCTGTCACAGACGACGTCGTCCCGGTCGCGTCGATGTCCCGAAGAGGCCGGTCGCGCCGGCCGCCATGCGCGACCGGTCTCGGGTCGCGGACGGAGACGAACCTCCGTTGCCGCGGAAGGGGGTGGCGCTCTCGGTGCCTACCCTAAGAGAATCGTCGCCTTCGACAGCGTGCTCCATATCCCCCAGGCAATGGGCAGGCCGACGGCGACCCAGGCGAGAACCGCGAGCGGCGTGACGCCGCCGCGGCCGATGCCGAAATCGCCGACCCCGCCCGTCAGGGCGGCGACCCCGTCCTTCGCTGTGGCACCGAGTTCGGCGTCGCTCATGAACCAGCGCGCGGCCAGCGGACGGACCAGCAGATTCGCCACGAAGCCCGCCGCCAGGAAACCGGCGAGGATGTACATGGTCCGGGTGTAGAGCGCCGCGCTCTCGAGGCCCGCATCCACCTGAGCCTGCCGGATCGCCGTGACCACGAAGGGACCGACCACGCCCGCCGTCGACCAAGCGGTGAGCAGGCGCCCGTGGATGGCGCCGACGAACTGCGTGCCGAAGATGTCGGCGATGTAGGCCGGGATCGTGGCGAAGCCGCCGCCATACATCGACAGGATCACGCAGAAGAACGTGACGAACAGCGCCTTCGAACCGATCGACGCCGCCCAGGGCGCGCCGGCATAGAGCAGGCATCCGAGGACGAAGAAGGTCGCATAGGTGACTTTGCGACCGATCTTGTCCGAGATCGACGCCCAGAAGAAACGGCCGAGGATGTTGAACAGCGACAGCAATCCGACGAAGCTGGCCGCCACCGCCGCGATCTGCGTCTTCTGGCCGGCATCGAGCTCCCCGAAGCCGAGGCCGGGCAGGCCGATCAGCGCGCCGCCGAAGATTTCCTGCAACATCGGTGAGGCGAGGGCGAGGACGCCGATGCCGGCGGAGACGTTGAGGCAGAGGATCGCCCATAGCAGCCAGAATTGCGGGGTCTTGTGAGCCTGGTCCAGATGGACGTGGCCGGAGCTGATCATCGCGCTCTTCGCTGCCGGCGCGGTCCATCCCTTGGGTTGCCAGCCGGCCGGCGGCACGCGGTAGCCGAACGCGCCGCACAGCATTGCCACGATGTAGATCCCGCCCATCGCCGAGAGCGTCTGCCAGACGCCGGCCGAGTCCGGTGTCTTGAAAGAGTTGATGAGCAGGGTGGCGAGCGGCGAGCCGATCATGGCGCCGCCGCCGAAGCCCATGATGGCCATTCCCGTGGCCATGCCGCGCCGGTCGGGGAACCATTTCACCAGGGTGGAGACCGGGGAGATGTAGCCAAGCCCGAGGCCGATGCCGCCGAGCACTCCCATGCCGATCCAGATCAGCCAGAGCTGATGCAGGTAGACGCCGAGGCTCCCGATCAGGAAGCCGCCGCCCCAGCACAGGGCTGCAGCGAGGCCGGCCTTGCGCGGGCCGGCCCGCTCCAGCCAGCCGCCGAACACGGCGGCCGAGAGGCCGAGCATCACGATGCCGATGGAGAAGACGATGACGAGGTCGCTGACGCGCCAGTCGCAGGCAGTGGTGAACAGGGACGTGGCGATGCTCATGTCCGGACAAGCCGCCGGTGCCGTTCGCCCGATACTGAGCGCTCGGGACAGCGGTAGCCAGAACACCGACAATCCGTAGGACATTCCGATGCACAGATGGATGGCCAGCGCCGCGGGAGGCACGAGCCACCGGTTGAACCCGCGCTTCGCGACCGTGGCCTCACGTGAGAGCCAGTGCGGGGCGGCCGCTCCCGCGAAAGCGGCGTCACCGATACGTATGTTCATGAGGCATCTCTCATCCAGACCGAAAGGCGGCCTGGTCCTCAGGATTAACACAGGTTTATAAACGTATTGCTACGCTATGGTGTGGTCCCGGGGTGAGGGTTGTATGCCGCTCGGCCGCCTCGTGGCCGGAGGATGCGTCTGCGCCTCCGTGAAGGGCCATCGTCCGGCGAACGGGGGGATGCTCATGTCCGCCACGGAGCGAGGGAACGTCTCCTTTACGGGTGCCCTCGCGCGACGGCTGCCGCATCGGAATCCCGCTCGACGGAGCAGCACGACCGGGTCAGATCCGGCACGCGCCTTCCAATGCCGTGTTCTCGGCCGCACTACGCGAACGCGTTGAACAGGAGCCCGAGCAGGATGCGATGGGCGTTCATGGACAGCCGCTCCTGCGCGAGACCCATGATGCGTAGACTACTCGTCACCGTGCGCCGACCCGGCGTCAGGATCGCCCCGACCAGTAATAGATGGGCATGCCGCCATGAGTGGTGGACGAACAGCGGCCCGAAGGCCAGGATGAGCCCGGCGAAGTGAGCAGTTAGGGACAGCATAGCGGTGTCTTTTGGCGGAGATGCAACCAGCCCACCTGTCACTCACGCTTAGTCACCTCACACCACCGACAGCCTGCCCCATTGGCCAAAGTCGATATTATTAGCGGTTGGACGACAATCTTACCTGTGGAGTTACAACCGTGAGCGATGTTCAGCGGCATTACGACGATTTTTTAGCAGCGCACTATTCGTGGATGAATGGAATGTCGTTCGCTAGCAAGCTCGCGGAGCAGTGCAACATGTTGGCTGAACTTGGTTTTCCGACTAGCTCTATGGAAGTAGCCATTGATCTTGGCTGCGGACCCGGCTATCAAACGCTAGCACTTTCTGATCTTGGGTATAAGAACGTGCTGGCGCTTGATACGAGCCAAGCATTATTGGATGAGTTAAGCAAAACTATCGAAAGCCGCTCGATCAAGGCGATACTTGCAGACCTGCGAACATTTCCAAGGCTCGTCACGGAAGGGGGAGTTGACGCCATCGTCTGCATGGGAGACACCCTCACTCACCTTGAAAGTCAGAATGATGTATCAAGGTTGCTCGAAGATACTTATCGTGCGTTGCGTTCCGATGGCCGGCTTGCACTCACATTTCGTGATTTCTCGACCGAACTGACCGGGACTGATCGGTTCATACCTGTGCGATCAGACGACCAGCGTATTATGCTATGCGCGTTGTTGTATGAGCCTGAGCATGTTGTCGTGAACGACCTTGTGTATCTCCTATCTGACCATGGTTGGGAACTTCACAAAAGCAGTTATCGAAAGCTTCGGCTGAGTCCCTCATGGGTTGCTGCCGAAATGTGCCGGCTAGGATTTTCTGTAGAGATCGACACGTCAATCAACCAGATGCAGACAATTGTTGCTCGCAAATGCTAGCAGAGGCTCTGACGAATTTGCGGCCCTTCTACTTCCTATTCGACGGGCCATTTCGCCCAAGACACAATCGAACTCGGAACGACTGACGACTCCATGCAGATAGCAGCTTTTGGCTGTTTCCTTTCCGAAAGCTGTCTGACCGCTCTCCACCAAACCCGGTCGTACGCTCCGCCCCGTGAAACGGCACGAAAGCGGCCCCTTCCAAGGCTCGTCAAGGATCACACGCAACCGACCATGCCGGGCGACCAGGCGGGGGCTTTCGCCTATGAGGGAAGCGCGCTGCGTGCGGGTCAGATCCGGCACGCGCCTTCGAGCGCCGTGTTCTCGGCCTCGGTGAAAATCCGCGAGCGGATGAGGAAGCGCTTGTCGCGGCCGTTCTCCAGCGAGAACATGCCGCCGCGGCCGGGCACCACGTCGAGGATCAGGTGGGTGTGCTTCCAGACCTGGAACTGAGGACGGCTGATCCAGAAATCTGCGCCGGCCACCTGGCCGAGATGGACGTCGCTGTCGCCGGTGAGAAAATCTCCCACCGGGTAGCACATGGGCGACGAGCCATCGCAGCACCCGCCCGATTGGTGGAACATCACCGGCCCGTGCTCGGCGCGCAATTCCTCGATCAACGCGATGGCGGCCGGTGTCGCCGTGACCCGCAGGGGCGTTCCGTCGGCGCCGACCTGATCGGCGGTGGTCGCTTCGGTCGTGCTCATGGAACGCTCCCTCCCGTCATGTGACCTCGGCCGGGGAATGTCCCGAGCCGAGGTGTTCGTTCACGCCGCCTTCTTGGCAGCGGCCTCGCCGTAGAACGTGCCGCCGGACTCCGCCATGCGCAGGAGGTTCTCCGGCACTGCGAAACGCGACCCGTGCTTTGCCTCCAGGCCCTGGGCCAGGGCCACGAACGCTTTCGCACCCATGAAGTCGATGTAGGACAGGGCGCCGCCGGTGAAAGGGGCGAAGCCGAAGCCGAGGATGGAGCCCACATCGGCCTCGCGCGGGTCGGTGATCACGCCTTCACCCACGGTGCGGGCGGCCTCCAGGGCCTGAACCACCAGCAGCCGCTGCTTCAGCTCGGTGAAATCGACGTCGTCGGGGTCGATTCGCGTGGTCTGGAGCTCCGACAGGCCGGGCCAGAGCTTCTTCGAGGCGCCTTCCGGATAGTCGTAGAAGCCTTTCCGGTTCTTGCGGCCGAGCCGGCCCTCACCCTCCACCAGGGTCGTGAGCAGAGCCTTCTGAGCGGGATCGATCGCCTCGGCGCCGAGCTGCGCTTCGGTGGCCTTGACGATCTTCAGGGCGAGGTCGACGGCGACCTCATCGGTGAGGGAAAGGGGCCCCACCGGCATGCCCGCTTGCCGGCCGGCATTCTCGATCATGGCGGCGGGGATGCCCTCGATGAGCATCTTGTGGCCCTCGTACAGATAGGCGCCGACGCAGCGATTGGCGAAGAAGCCGCGGCTGTCGTTGACGACGATGGGGGTCTTCTTGATCGCGCGGACGTAGTCGAGGGCGGTGGCGAGCGCGGCGTCGCCGGTCTGCTCGCCCTTGATGATCTCGACGAGCATCATCTTCTCCACCGGCGAGAAGAAGTGGATGCCCACGAAATTACCCGCGCGCCGGGACGCCTTGGCGAGGCCCGAGATCGGCAGGGTCGAGGTGTTGGAGGCGAAGATCACGTCCTCGCCGATCACCGCCTCCACCTTGGCGATGACCTCGGCCTTCACCTTCGGGTCTTCGAACACCGCCTCGATCACGAGATCACAGGATGACAGGTCGGCGTAATCGGCGCTGGTGGTGATGCGCGCCAGCAAGGCCTCGCGGTCGGCGGTCTTGGCCCGTCCCTTGTTGATCTGGTCGGTGACGAGCTTGTGGGCGTAGGCCTTGCCCTTCTCGGCCGCCTCGGTGGACTGGTCGAGGAGGATCACCTCCATCCCCGCATTGGCGGTGACGTAGGCGACCCCGGCCCCCATGAAGCCGGCGCCGACGACGCCCACCCGCTTCACGCTGGTTTTGGCGATCTCCTTCGGCCGGCGCGCGCCCTTGTTCAGCTCGCCCATGGAGATGAACAGCGTGCGGATCATCGCCGCCGCCTCCTTGGAGCGCAGGATCTTGGCGAAGTACCGGCTCTCGACCCGCAGGGCGAGATCCATCGGCAGCTGCAGGCCCTCGTAGACCGAGGCGAGGATGGCCTTGGCGGCCGGATAATTGTCGTGGGTCTCGCGGCGGTAGATCGCATTGGCCGGGGGCCAGATCATCATGCCGGCGGGCGAATAGACCTTGCCCGAGGGGGCCTTGAACTTCGGCTGGTCCCAGGGAGCGACGGCCGAGCCGCCGGCCTTGATCCAGGCCTTGGCCTTCTCGACGATCTCGTCTTTCGGCGCGACCTCGTGGACGAGGCCCATGTTCTTGGCCATGAGCGGACGGATCTGCTCGCCCTTGAACAGCATCTGCAGGGCGTCGCCGGTCTGCATCAGGCGGGGGACGCGCTGGGTCCCGCCTGCGCCGGGGAACAGCCCGACCTTGATCTCGGGCAGGCCGACGCGGGTCTTCGGGTCGTCGGACAGCACCCGGTGGTGACAGGAGAGCGAGAGCTCGAAGGCGCCGCCGAGGCAGATGCCATTCACCGCCGCCGCGAAGGGCTTGCCGCAGGTCTCGAGCTTGCGGAAGACCAGGGTGAGCTTGCGCGATTCCTCGAAGAAGTGGCGCATGGCCTCCTCCTCGCCCTTCTCGGCTTTCAGCTTCTCGTAAGCTTGGCCGAGGCCCTGGAGCATGGTCAGGTCGGCGCCGCCGGAAAAGTTGTCCTTGCCCGAGGTGATGACGCAGCCCTTCACGGCCGGATCGGCCACCACGGCGTCGATGACCTGATGCAGGTCGCTCATCACCTCTTCGGTGAAGACGTTCATCGAACGGCCCGGCATGTCCCAGGTCGCGAGGGCGATCCCGTCGGCATCGACGTCGTAGCGGAAATTCGTGAGATTCATTTCTGACCCTCGAAGGTTCGGCGAAGGAATCGTATCCATTAAGGCGATCTAAAACCTTCCGATGGATAGTTTTCCGAGAAAGTTCAAAGTCTTAACATGGGATAGAGTTGATGGCGTCGAGGAAGGCCTGCCAAGGATGTCGTGATGGCGTCGATCTCGATCTTGATTTTACCATGGCTTTTCAACCGATCGTCGATACCAGGGTCGACCGGATCTGGGGCTACGAAGCGCTCATCCGGGGCCCGGAGGGCCAGTCCGCCGGATCGATCCTCGGGCAGGTGACCGAAGCGACCATGTACCGGTTCGATCAGGCCGCGCGGGTGCGTGCCATCGAACTCGCCGGACGCCTGTTCCAGGCCGACGACGACACCAGATTGTCGATCAACTTCATGCCGAACGCCGTCTACGAGCCCGCGGCCTGCATCCGCTCGTCCCTGGAGGCGGCGCGCCAATTCGGCTTCGCTCACGAGCGGATCATGTTCGAGTTCACCGAGAACGAGAAATTCCGCGACATCGCGCATCTCCAGCGCATCGTCGACGAATATCGCCGCCAGGGCTTCCTGACCGCCCTCGACGATTTCGGCGCCGGCTTCGCCGGGCTCAGCCTGCTCGCCAACTTTCAGCCGGACCTGATCAAGATCGACATGGACCTGCTGCGCGGCATCGACCGTGACCGGGCGCGGCAGGTCATCACGGCGGGCATCCTCTCGATCGCCCGGCAACTCGGCATCGAGGTCATCGCCGAGGGAATCGAGACGCAGGCGGAATTCGCGACCATGCGCGAACTCGGCGCGAATCTGTTCCAAGGCTATTATTTCGCCCGTCCCCAACTCGAAGCCCTCCCGAGCGTTTCCGGCTTCGAGGCGCGGGAGCCGCGCCTCGACCTCGCGTCCTAAGGCGGGGCGAAGCCCCTCCCAGTCTTCGCGCTCTACTTCGCGCCGGTCTCTACTTGGCGCCTGTCTCTACTTGGCGCCGGGCATGGGCGGCATCGGAGCGGCCGGCTTGTCGCCGGCCGAGGCGATCGCCAACATGTTCAGGATCTTGGTGACCGCACCCTGCGAGATGACGGTGACGGTCGAGGCCGGGTCCGAATTGATCGCCTGGAACTTCTGGTAGATCTTGTCGTCGTAGATGCCGCTGAGGTGCTTGAGCTCGTCGATGTTGAACTTCTCGGCATAGGCCTTCGAGAGACCGTCGATCATGACTTCGCGCTGCTTCTCGAACTCGGCGCGGACTTCCTTGCGCACCGCCTCGGCCTTGTCTTCCGCCATCGGCTGCACGGTCTTCTCGAGAGCTCCGGTGAAGCCGGTTTCGAGGTTCTTGATCAGCGTCTTCTGAACCAGATCCTTGGCGATCGTGACCCGGTCGGACATGTCGTCCGCGCGGGCGGCGAGCGGCGCCATCAATGCCGTGGTCAGCATCATGGTGGCGAGAATGCGTGTCATCTTGGCGTGTCTCCCGATGTTGTCTTTGCGCCGCCGGTTCCGGCGGCGGGAGCGCGCCGTCTAACAGCGTTTCGAAGGGTTTGGGAGGCGGGACCGGCGAAAGCCCGCCCCGGCCCGGTTCTACACCCGCTCGATGATCGTGGCGGTGCCCATTCCGGCGCCGATGCAGAGGGTCACGAGGGCGCGCTCCTTGCCCGTGCGCTCCAGCTCGTCGAGGACCGTGCCGAGGATCATGGCGCCGGTGGCGCCCAGCGGATGGCCCATGGCGATGGCGCCTCCATTGACGTTCACCTCGGACGGATTGAGCCCGAAGGCCTGGCAGAAGCGCAGGACCACGGCGGCGAACGCCTCGTTGACCTCGAACAGGTCGATATCGGCGATGGTCATGCCGGCGCGGGCCAGCACCTTCTTCGTCACGTCCACCGGTCCGGTGAGCATGAGGGCCGGGTCCGAGCCGATATTGGCGAAGGCGCGGATACGGGCGCGCGGCTTGAGGCCGGCCCGCTCGCCGGCTTCCTTCGAGCCCACCAGCACGGCGGCGGCGCCATCGACGATCCCCGAGGAATTGCCGGCGTGATGCACGTGGTTGACCACCTCCACGTCGGGATGCGCATCGACCGCCACGGCGTCGAAACCGCCCATCTGGCCCATCTGGACGAAGGAGGCCTTCAGCCCGGCCAAGGACTGCATGTCGGTGGAGGGACGCATGTGCTCGTCGGTGTGGAGCAGGGTGATGCCGTTGACGTCGCGCACCGGGACGACGGAATTCCTGAACAGCCCGTCGGCCCAGGATTTCGCCGAGCGCTTTTGCGATTCGACCGCGTAGGCGTCGCATTCGTCGCGGCTGAACCCGTATTTCGTGGCGATGAGATCGGCCGACACGCCCTGCGGCATGAACCAGGATTTGATGGCGATGGCCGGGTCCACCGGCCAGGCCCCGCCGGAGGCGCCGAGGCCGACGCGGCTCATGGATTCGACGCCGCCGCCGACCGTCATGTCGTGCTGGCCGGCCATGATTTGGGCCGCGGCGAAGTTCACCGCGTCGAGCCCGGAGGCGCAGAAGCGGTTGATCTGCACACCGGGGACATGGGTGCCGTAATCCGCCACCAGGGCCGCCGCCCGGGCGATGTCGCCACCGGCCTCGCCGACGGGATCGACGCAGCCGAGGATGACGTCGTCCACCTGCCGCGTGTCGAGTTCGTTGCGCTCCTTGAGGGCGCGCAGGGCCGTCTCGGCGAGGCGCAGGGCCGTCACCTCGTGCAGCGCGCCATCCGGCTTGCCGCGGCCGCGCGGCGTGCGGACGTGATCGTAGATGAAGGCCTCGGGCATATGCGTTTCCCTGTTGTCCGCTCCTGCGGAGCGACGGCTTTCAAAGTCTGCTCTCGGTCTCGCCGTCATTCCGGGGCCGCGAAGCGGAGCCCGGAATCCAGATCCGCGAACACATCCAAGGTTTGTCGCGTCGGCGGTTCTGGATTCCGGGCTCGCTCTGCGAGCGTCCCGGAATGACGTGGTGAACTGAAAGTCTGTCGTCCGCTCTAAAACGCCTCGGCGCTCAACGCCATGGTCGTGTCGGCCCCGGCCTTGATCCGCACTAGCCGCAGGGCGGTCTCGGGCAGCGTCCTCTCCATGTAGAACCGGCCGATGACGAGCTTGTCGTCCATCTCCGGCGACGGACCCTGGGCGATGCGCGCCAGCGCCGCCTTGGCGATCCGGCCCCACATGTAGCCCATGGCGACGAGGCCGAGGAGGTGCATGTAGTCGGTGGCGCCGGCCCCGGCATTGTCGGGCTTGGAGAAGGCGTTCTGCATGAACCACATGGTGGCGCCCTGGAGGTCGTTCAGGCCGGCCTGGAGCGGGCCGGTGAACGGCTTCATCTCGGCCTCCTCGTCATGGTCCTTGATGAAGGTCTGGACCTCGGCGAGGAAGCTCATCATCGCCCGGCCGCCATCCTTGGGCAGCTTGCGGCCGATGAGGTCCATGGCCTGGATGCCGTTGGCGCCCTCGTAGATCATGGCGATGCGGGCATCGCGCACGAATTGCGACATACCCCATTCCTCGATGTAGCCGTGGCCGCCGAAGAGCTGCTGGGCCGCCACCGCGTTGTCGAAGCCCTTGTCCGTGAGCACGCCTTTCACCACCGGGGTCATCAGGCCCATATGGTCCTCGGCCTTCTGGCGCTCGGCCGCATCGTCGGAGCGATGGCCGATATCGGCCTGAAGCGCGGTCCACAGCACCAGCGCGCGGGCAGCCTCGTTGAAGGCGCGGATGCCCATCAGGGTCCGGCGTACGTCGGGATGGACGATGATCGGGTCGGCCACCTTGTCCGGCGCCTTGGCGCCGGTGAGGGCGCGGCCCTGGAGCCGGTCCTTCGCGTAAGCCACCGCGTTCTGGTAGGCGACCTCCGACTGGGCGAGACCCTGGACGCCCACCGCGAGGCGCGCTTCGTTCATCATCACGAACATCGCATTGAGACCGCGGTTCTCCTGGCCGACGAGCCAGCCCTTCGCGCCGTCATAGTTCATGACGCAGGTGGAATTGCCGTGGATGCCCATCTTGTGTTCGAGGGAGCCGCAGGAGACGCCGTTCCGCTCACCCACCGATCCATCCTCGTTGACGAGGAATTTCGGCACCACGAACAGGGAGATGCCCTTGGTGCCGGCCGGCGCACCCTCGATCCGGGCGATGACGAGGTGGACGATGTTCTCGGACAGGTCGTGCTCGCCGGCCGAGATGAAGATCTTGGTGCCGGTGAGGCTGTAAGACCCGTCGCCGTTCGGCACCGCCTTGGTCTTGAGGAGCCCGAGATCCGTGCCGCAATGCGGCTCGGTGAGGTTCATCGTACCGGTCCAGGCGCCTTCCACCATCTTGGGCAGATAAGTCGCCTTCTGCTCCTCCGAGCCGTGGACGAGGAGGGCCGCCATCGCGCCCTGCGTCAGGCCCGGATACATGGCCAATGCCAGATTGGCCGAAGAGGTGAATTCCGAGATCGCGGTGTTGATCGTGTGCGGCAGGCCCTGGCCGCCATATTCCTCCGGCACGGAGATGCCCATCCAGCCGCCCTCGGCATAGGCGTCGTAGCCGGCCTTGAACCCGTCCGGCGTGGAGACGCTGCCATCCGCCTGGCGGGTACAGCCCTGCCTGTCGCCCACGGCATTGAGGGGGGTGAGCACGCCCTCGGCCAGCTTGGCGCCCTCGACCAGAACCGCCTGGATCAGGTCGGGCGACGCATCCGCGAAACCGCGCAGGTTGTTGCGTCCATGGAAGGCGAAGACGTCGTTGAGGAGAAACTGCACGTTCTCGACCGGTGCACGATAACTCGGCATCTCGTCCGTCCTCCACCCGCTTGATCGCATGCCCGATTCGGCCTCTCAGCCCCGGCACGCTTGATAGTTCATATATAAACTATCGCCGTGCGGAGGGAAAGGGGCACCGTCCGCGAGACGTCGACGATAACATAAGGCCAGTTTGGCACAGGGCTTAACCGCCTGTTTACCAAGAGTGCGAAATGTCAGCGGCAATCGATCCGTTTCGCTGCCGCTGCGACACCTCTGCGTTGCACACTGACAAACCGGATTGGGTCACGGACCTCGCTGCCCCGGGTTTGACGATGAAACGCAACGCGACGCTCAACCTGGAAGAGTTCGACCCGGAAATCCTCGATGCCGCCCGCGATGTGGCGCGTCGCGCAGGGGTGCCGGTCGAGACCTGGATCGCGTCGATCGTCACGCCGGACCAGAAGCCCAAGGCACGCCGCCGCCGCTTGACCTCGTCGATGCAGCATCAGACCCGCCCGCTCGTCGACGTTTCGAGCAGCGCGCCGTCACCCGCCGAGGCCAATCCCGCATCCGCCGAGGCCGATCCCGCACCCGTCGACGCCGCGGAGGCCGTCGTCACCGACGGCGCTGACGTCGTCTCGTCCCCCATCGTCTCGGCTCCTGCACCGGACCCGATCGCGCCCTTCACCACCTCCATCGCCGAGATGATGCGGCGTCTCGACCAGATCGATCATAAGATCGCCCAGGATCACCAGATCTCGCAGGAGACGGCGACGCGGACGATCGAGGAGATCGAAGCCAGGATCAGCACGGTGCTGGATGCCGGCCTGTCCCCGGCGGCACAGATGGCCGAGCGTCTGGCGCAGATCGAGCGCCGCATGGTCGAACTCGGCGAGCAGCTTGCCTCGCCGCGCCCCATCGGCCGGCGCGGCCGCCCCGTCGAGGTGGAGCTGCGCGACGCCGTGGCTGAAATCCGCCAGCGCCAGCGCGAACTCGATTCCGACGCGGCCACTGCCGAGCAGAAGCCCGCCGCCTCGGCGACACGGGCGCCGTCGCCGGCGCTCTCGGAATTGCAGGCCGAGACGAGCCGTCTTCGCGAATCGATCACCGGCCTCGCCACGGGCCGCGACGTCGGTGCCCTCGAACAGGCGATGCACTCCCTCGTCACCGGGGTCCAGCGCGCGCAGGAGCCCTCCGACCTCGCCGCCATCGCGGCCCCCATCGAACTGATCCGCGTTCAGGTCGCCCGTCTCGCCGACGATGTGGCGGAGAACGTCCATGCCCGCGTCGCCAGCGACGTCGAGCGCCTCGCGGCGAAGGTGGACGGGGCGCTCAGCAGCAGCGCGCCGGGCTTCGCCGACCGTGACGAACTCGGTAACCTGTTCCGCGAACTGGACGAAATCCGCCGCCTGATCGGTTCGCTCGCCGGGCCGGAGCGGATCCAGAGCCTCGCCCAGGGGCTCCAGGCGATCAGCGCCCAGATCACAGAATTGCAGGGCGGCGTCGGCGGTGACGGAGCCAACATGGCCGAGCTGCGGCCGTTGCTCGAAGAGATCCGCCTCGGCCTGCGGACCCCGCCTTCGGGTGGGATCGAGGAACAGATCCAGGCGATGGGCGCCAAGCTCGACGCGCTGCGCGAAGGCGGCTCCGTCGGCGGCGGCAGCCATTCGGACGAGATCATCGTGCGGATAGACGCCCTCGCCGACAAGGTCGAGCGGGTCAGCGTCAATCCGGTCGGCGACCTGATCGGCCGCCTCGAGGATCTCGGCGAGACCCTGCGCCGGCCGGTGATTCCCGGCGGCGACCTCGCCTCGATCCACGGCATGCTGCACGACCTCGCCGACAAGCTCGACCGGGTGGGAGGCCCCGCCGGACCCCGCGCCGAAGGTCTCGACGTGCTGGAGAAGCAGGTTCTGGCGCTGGCCAGCCGCATCGACACACGCGACGCGGACCCCGCGATCGCCGGCCTCGAGCGGACGATGTCCGACCTGCTCGGCCAGGTCTCGGCTTTGCGCGAAGAGGTTCCGATCGAGGCCGCAGTAGAGCGCGCCGCACGCAATGCCGTGGCCGAGAGCATCGGGACCACCGGCGAGACGGGCGAACTCGGGATGCTCCGGGCCAGCCTGGCGGATCTGCGCGCCCAGCAGACGGCCTCCGAGCAGCGGATGCAGGCGACGCTCGACGGCGTCCATTCCACCCTGGACAGGCTCGTAGGCCAGCTGGGCGTCCTGGCCGAGGCCGGCCCGCTCGCCGCCGGCCGCTCCACCTCGTCTCACGACCTCGCCGAGCGGCTCGGAATCGCCACCGGCCGCGTGGACGAGCGGGCCCCGATGCAGGCGGGCGCCATGATCCGGCGGGCCGAGCCCTTGCGGGTGAGCCCGACGGCCCAATCCTTCGAGCTCGGTCGCGTCACGGACGAGCCGCTGGAGCCCGGCGCCCGCCGTCCCAGCCCGGACAGGTCCGCGGAGAGCGGTTCGGACGCGATCAAGCCGACCGAGAGCGACATCAAGACGAGCTTCATCGCCGCCGCGCGGCGTGCGGCGCAGGCCGCGCAGAACGAGGCCGCGATCGCCGCCCGCTCGCCCGAGATGCAGCGTCGCGGTGCCTCCGACGACGCCCTGGAAACCTCGACCCCCGGGCGCGTTGCGCGTCTGCGCGCCGAATTCGACAAGCGCCGCAAGCCGCTCCTCCTCGGCCTCGCCGCCATCGTCCTCGCGCTCGGTGCATTGCAGGCCATCGACTCACGGCGTACCGCGACGGATGTGTCGGCGGCTCAAATCGCCGAAGCGCAGGCCGCCCCAGGCCAGCCCTCGGACAGCGCGGCCAAAACCGATTCGGCCAATGCCGACACGGCCAAGGCTGACGCATCGAAGGCTGACGCATCTCCCACCGAGACGGCCAGGGTCGCCGCGGATACGCCTGCGCGGCCGGACCCGGAAACCACACAGTCGATCTCCGAGCCGGCCTCGTCGAAGGCCGTACCGACCCTGACCGAATCCTCGAGCCAGCCGGCCCAGCGTCCGGTGCCGAAGGTCGCTGCCCTCGGTAATCTGGCGGGCGATCTCGGGGCGGTGCCGACGGGGCTCGCGCAGCTTCGCAAGGCCGCTCTCGAAGGCGATGGAGCCTCCGTCTACGATCTCGCCGCCCGCGCCCTCGAAGGCCGGGGCATGCCCCGCGACTTCGCGGTGGCGGCAAAGCTGTTCGAGGCCCTGGCCGAAGTCGGCTACGCCCCGGCGCAGTACAAGCTCGGCGGCCTCTACGAGAAGGGCTCGGGCGTGGTGCGCGACCTCGCCCAGGCCAAGCTCTGGTACGCCCGCGCGGCAGAACAGGGCCATGCCCGCTCGATGCATAACCTTGCCGTGGTCTACGCCGAGAATCCGTCGGCGAACGGCAAGCCGGATTACACCACGGCTTCGCAATGGTTCCGGCGCGGCGCCGAGTACGGCATGCGCGACAGCCAGTACAACCTCGCCGTCCTCTACGCGCGGGGCCTTGGGTTGCAGCAGGATCTGGTCCAATCCTACCTCTGGTTCTCCGCCGCTGCGGCCCAGGGCGACGACGATGCGGGCCGGAAGCGCGACGATGTCGCCGCCAAGCTGGCGCCGAAGGATCTGGTGGTGGCGCAGAAGCTCAGCACCGCCTTCAAACCGAAGGCATCGGTGGCGGCCGTCAACGAGCCTCCCGCGCCCACCGGCGCCGGCGTGGATGGGTCGATGAGCCTGATCGGTGCACCGCCCCCCGCCACACCGGCTCCGACCGCGCCGCGCCGCACCACGGGTGCGTGACACACCGGTCGCATGCGGACATGGACCGCGCGTGATAGCGACGCGCGTAGCGTCGACGCGGGCGGAGCGAAGTCGAATCGACGTTCTTGTTCAGAGCTTTACCTGAACCCGGACGCGACTCGATCCGTCGGTGGCTCTCGATCGGCGGGGCGTTTCGCGCGGCGAGAACCGTGTATAGTCACGGCGGTGAGATCCTGGCCGTGGATCGCGGACGATCGCGGGATCACGGACCAATGGAGCCGAAGATTCGATGGCGAGTGTGACGCCCATACCGACATCAGCCCTCGTTCTCGGCGTCGCCGGCCTCATTCCCTTTCTGGGGTTCGCAGCTCTCTCTCTCAGCGGCAGCGATGGTGGCCTCGGCAATGTCGGGCTGGCCCCACGCACCATCCTCTCGACCTATGGCGCGGTGATCGCATCGTTCCTCGGCGGCATTCGCTGGGGCGCCGCCGCGTCGGGCGGAGCGGGCGGGCGCGACTACGTCATCGCCATCCTGCCCTCCCTCATCGCCTGGGCGGCCCTGGCCTTCCCCATGCCGTGGGACCTGCGCGTGCTCGGCCTGCTCGTGCTCGGCTGGGGCTTCGTCGATCTCGATCTCGTCCGGCGCGGCCTCGTGCCGACATGGCTCGGACGTCTGCGGCTCATCCTGTCGGTCGTGGCCGGATGCGCGCTGCTGATCGCGGCCTGAGCTTTCAGGGCCGGTCGGGGCCGAGCCGCGAGAGGTAGCGATCCGCCTCGTCCCAGGTGTCGGCCGTCCCGGAAAAGCCCACATAGCCGTCGGGCCGAACGAGGATCAGGCGGTCGCCTTCGGGCGGGCGTCGCGGCGTCGGTTCGAGCAGGGCGGGATACCGCTCCGCGAAGCTCGCTCCCCGTGCCGTATCTGCCGCGTAGAGAACGAAGAGCGGCACCGGGCCGGAGCCGGCGGGCAATCCGTCATCCTGCGCCGGGGCCCAGCGCTTTCCCGCCTCGGGGCCGTGAGAGAGCGGGCTGTCGGTATAGGCGATCTCCACCTCGCTCATCGTCGCCGCCATCTTGTCCTGTACGGCGTGGAAGCCGAGCATGAACCGGAGCGCGAGGTTGCGGAATCCCTGCGCCACGGGGTTCGACAGGGTCGCCATATCGGTGAGCCGGGCGGCATTGCGCAGCACCATGTCGCCGACGGCGCTGCGCTCGGGGCTGTAGCTGTCGAGGAGCGAGGGCGCGGCTTGCCCCCGCTCCACCATCGCCAGTTTCCACGCGAGATTGATGGCGTCGTGCATGCCGGTATTCATGCCCTGGCCACCGGCGGGGCTATGGATATGCGCCGCGTCGCCGGCCAGGATCGCACGCCCCTGCGAATATCGCGAGACCTTGCGCTCGTTGATGCGGAAATGCGTGAGCCAGACTGGATCGACGACACGAAAGCCGCCCGCGCGCTGGTCCACCAGGGCCTGTACGTCGCCGAGGGTCGGGTCCGGGCGCGGATGCGCCGGATCGGTCTTGCCGACCTGCGCGATGACCCGCGCGCGGCCGCCGGGGATCGGGAAGACCACGAGCGGCCCATCCCGGTGGAGATAGGTCGCGATCTCGTCGCCGGGCGGTGCGTCGTCGCCCTCAACGCGGATATCGGCGAGGAGCCAGTCGTCCCCCTGCGCCTCGCCCGCGAAGGCGAGATCGAGCCCGTGCCGCACGGTGCTGTGCGCGCCGTCGCAGCCGATGAGCCAGGATGCCGAAATGGTCTCCTCGGCACCGTCCGCGTGGCGCAGCGTCGCCTCGACATGCTCGTCACCCGTCACGAAGCTCACGAGTTCCACCTCGCGCTCCACCGCGACACCGAACGTGGCGAGATGCTCGATCAGCAGGCGCTCGGTCTCCCGCTGCGGGATCATGAGGGCGAAGTTGTAGCTGCTGGCGACGGCGTCGAACCGGATATGGCCGAGGATGCTGCCGGCGCTGCGCAGGGCCGCTCCATGGACGCGCAGACCGGCATCGAGGAAGGCTTGCCTGCAGCCCATCCGGTCCATGAGTTCGAGGGTGCGCGGCCAGACCACGAGCGCCTTCGAGGTCTGCGTCGGCTGCGGGCTCTTGTCGATCAGGCGGATGCCGATGCCGTATCGGGCCAGTTCGGTCGCGAGGGTGAGCCCGACCGGGCCGGCCCCGACGATGAGCGCTTGAAGCATGACCGTGCCCTGGCTCCGCTGCGATTCGCATTCGAAGCCACTGTATCGGAGATTCGATCACCCTCGGTAGAGACAGACCTCCCTGCCAGGAGGGTATGGGGCGACCACCATTCCGGGCCGGGGGTAGCGATGGAGTCCAAGACGACCGCGTGGTGGCCTCCGATCGGTTGCGGACTGGCCTCCCTGCATGCGGGCTTGATCGTCTCGTTCGCCCTCGGCCGCCTCCTCACCTGACCGAAACGCGACCTCATCCTTCGAGGCCTCCGGTGCGCTGCGGCGCCTCAGGATGAGGCGATTGGTTGGGATGGTCCATACTCCCCGGGTCGTCGACCCATGAACCCGATCGACGACGCCCTTAGATCGGAGAGTGCCCCCATGCCGCCATCGTCGCTCGGCAGCGATGGCCGGGGCAGGATTTGCCGCGCGGGACGCCCCAGCGGCGATGGGGTTTCTCTAAGTATCTGACATGAAACAGGATTTCACGCCACTACCGACGGCGGCGTTTTTGCAATGCAGGCGTGTATCACTGGGAAAGTCGTGCCGCCATGTCCATCGGTCTCACCGGATTATCCGCCCCGGGAGCGAGCTACCCCGTCCGCACGACACCGTCAGGATCGACGGAGGCGTCGGCGAAGGACGACTTCCTGAAATATGCCAAGATGACGCCCGCCGAGAAAATCCGCGAAGAAATCCTCAAGAAGATGGGCCTCACGGAGGAAGCGTTGGCCGGGATGCCGCAGAAGGAGCTCGAAAAGATCAACCAGGCGATCAAGGAAAAAATCGAGGAACTGGTGAAGCAAGGCCGGGAGAAAGTCGTCGGAGCCTTCGCCGACATCAAGGCCTGAAGAGACGGCACGCGGCCGGGTGGCGCTCAGTCCCGCGCCAGCATCGCCTTGCCGATGGCGAAGACCCGGCCGTCTCCCAGGAGATGCGCGGTGAAGCCGGCAGGAAACAGCGGATCGAAGGCCGGGTTGCGCACGTTGAGGCCGCCCGCATAGGCACCGAAAGCCGGCATCACCAAGCGCTTACCGTCGGTGACGAAGCAGCGGCGCCGAACCGCGCGGCCGCGCATGGCGACCTTGCCGCAGGGATGCAGATGCCCGGCGATCTCGCCCTCCGGCGCATCCGGCAGCGGCTCGTGCCGCAAGGTGAGTCCACCGAGCGCCAGCGTCTCGGCATAGCGCCCGCCGACGCCCTCGGAGACGGCATGGTCGTGGTTGCCGGCGATCCAAACCCAGTCCCGGCCTTCCTGGAGGGCGGCGATCATGGCCCGGTCACCGGGCTCCATCCGCTCGGGGCCGCGCGCATCGTGGAAGGAATCGCCGAGCGCGACGACGCAGGCCGGGTCGAAGCGGACCACCGCCTCGTGCAGGCAGGCCAGGGTCTCGCGGGTATCGTAGGGCGGCAGGAACTGGCCCGAGCGCGCGGCATAGGCCGAGCCCTTCTCCAGATGCAGGTCGGAGACGATCAGGGTCCGGTGCGCGGCGAGCCACAACCCGCCACAGAGGTCGAGGGTGAGCGCTTCGCCGGCCAGCGTCAGGCCGGGGGTCTTGATGGTCCGTTCGAGTTTCTGGCCGAGCGCCAAGATCGCATCCTCTAATTCGGGGAAGGGGCGCGTCACCCGAGCGCTTCTTCGAGAAGCTGCGCCTCGGCCTCCGCCAGGATCTCGTCCGCGCCCTCGCCGTAGACCTTCTCGCGCCCGATTTCGAGCATGACGGACACGGAGAGCGGCGAGACGCGGTCCAGCGCCTTGTGGGTGATTCGCCCCTGGATGCGCCTCAACATCATGCCGAGGCGGGCCACGTCGAGGAGTCCGGTTGCCGCATCCTGCCGCGCGGCGCGCAGGAGCAGGTGGTCGGGCTGGTGCTTGCGCAGCACGTCGTAGACGAGATCGGTGGACATGGTGACCTGCCGCCCGGTCTTCTTCTGGCCCGGATAGCGTCGCTCGATCAGCCCGGCGATCACGGCGCATTGGCGAAACGTGCGCTTCATCATCGAGGATTCGTCGAGCCAGGCTTCGAGATCGTCGCCGAGCATGTCCTCGGCGAACAAGGCGCCGAGGAAGCCGGGCTCGCGGGCGATGGCCTCGCTCACGTCGCGGGTCATCCAGATGGCGATGCCGTAATCGTTGGCGGCAAAGCCGAGGGGACGCAGGCCCGCCCGTTCCAGGCGACGGGTGAGCAGCATGCCGAGGGTCTGGTGAGCCAGTCGTCCCTCGAACGGGAAGGCGGTGAGGTAATGGCGCTTGGCCCGTGGGAACGTCTCCACGAGGAGGCCGTCGGGCCCCGGCAGGATCGAGCGGCTGCGCTGCTGGACGAGATAATCGGCCACCTGTTTCGGCAGCCGGTCCCATTCGAACGGATCGGCGATGAGGGCGCGCACGCGGGCGGCGAGGAAGGTCGAGAGCGGAAACTTCGCTCCCGCATAGGACGGGATCGCCGGGTCGGTGCCCGGCCCGGCCTTGCTCGCCAGGGCCTCGTCCTCGGACAGGCCCTCGAAGCGCAGCACTTCCCCCGCGAAGAGGAAGGTGTCGCCCGGCGTCAGGGTATCGGCGAAATCCTCCTCGATCTCGCCGAGCACGCGCCCACCCTTGGGCAGGATGGCGCCCGGCTTGCCGCGGACGCCGCGCGCGAGGCGCACCTTCACCTTGGCGGATTCGACGATGGTGCCGACATTCATGCGGTATTGCTGGGCGATCCGCGCATCGCGCACCCGCCACAGCCCGTCCGGCCCGCGCAGGATCTTGGCGAACCGCTCATAGGCCCGCAGCGCGTAGCCCCCCGTCGCCACGTAATCGACGACGGCCTCAAAATCCTCCCAGGACAACGTCGCGAAGGGCGCGGCCGAGACGATCTCCTCGTAGAGCTGCAGCGGATCGAACGCATCGGCGCAGGCCATGCCGAGGACATGCTGGGCCAGAACGTCCGGCGCGCCGAGCCGGGCATCCGGCGTGTCCTGTGCGGCTTCCTCCACCGCGTCGAGGGCGGCCTGGCATTCGAGGATCTCGAAGCGGTTGCCGGGGACGAGATAGGCTTTCGACGGCTCGTCCATGCGGTGGTTGGCGCGCCCGATCCGCTGCATGATCCGGCTCGCGCCTTTCGGTGCGCCGATATTCACCACGAGGTCGACATCACCCCAATCGATGCCGAGATCGAGGGTCGCGGTGCAGACGATGGCCCGCAATTGCCCCGCCGCCATGGCCGCCTCTACCCGCCGCCGCTGGCTGGCATCGAGGGAGCCGTGATGGAGCGCGATGGGCAGCGACGCCTCGTTGATCCGCCAGAGTTCCTGGAAGGTGTACTCGGCCTGGAGCCGGGTATTGACGAAGACCAGCACCGTCCGGTGCGCCTCGATCAGTTCGTAGATCGCCGGCATCGCCTGACTGGCGGTGTGGCCGGCGAGCGGCAGGGTCAGGCCGGTATCGAGCAGGTGGAGGTCAGGTGCTGCCCCGCCCTTCACGACGACGAGATCGGCCATGGCATCACCGAACCCTCCCCCCTCTGCGGGGGAGGGTGCCTGCGGAGCAGGCGGGAGAGGGGGC